>NZ_AMYW01000023.1:0-85259 GCF_000335775.1 Flavobacterium sp. WG21 | reverse complement strand
GGCTGTATGGTTGATTCTTGTAGGGAATGTGAGCATTGTAAAGGCGATTTAGAGCAATTTTGTGATGCCGGCAGTACTTTAACTTTTAATTCTCCGGATACGCATTTAGGCGGTCAAACGTTTGGAGGGTATTCACAAAGTATTGTAGTTGATGAGAATTATGTGTTGCATATTTCTGATAAATTAGATCTTGCAGGTGTTGCGCCATTGCTTTGTGCAGGTATCACAACCTATTCACCATTAAGACACTGGAATGTAGGTCCCGGGCAAAAAGTAGGGATTGTTGGTATTGGCGGTCTAGGGCATATGGGAATCA
Organism: Flavobacterium sp. WG21; assembly: GCF_000335775.1. Taxonomy (NCBI): domain Bacteria; kingdom Pseudomonadati; phylum Bacteroidota; class Flavobacteriia; order Flavobacteriales; family Flavobacteriaceae; genus Flavobacterium; species Flavobacterium sp. WG21. The sequence continues at coordinate 84,943 of NZ_AMYW01000023.1, read as the reverse complement.
AATTAGCGAAAGCAATGGGAGCTCATGTGGTTGTTTTTACAACTTCATTGTCTAAAACCGAAGATGCAAAACGTTTAGGGGCAGATGAGGTGGTACTGTCTACAGATCCTGAGCAAATGGCGAAATACACTAAAAGCCTGAATTTTATTCTGGACTGCGTGTCGGCAGAACACAATATTGATGCTTATTTAAATCTGTTAAAAGTGGATGGAACGCTGACTTTGGTTGGTGCTCCGATGGAACCTCTTCCGGTAACTTCGTTCAGTCTTTTATTGGGAAGAAGAAGTTTTGCGGGTTCTGCTATTGGCGGGATCAAGGAAACTCAGGAAATGCTTGATTTTTGTGCTGAACATAACATTACTGCCGATATTGAATTGATTGGCGTAAACGAAGTAAATGATGCTTATGAAAGGCTGTTAAAAGGAGATATTAAGTATCGTTTTGTAATTGATATGGCTTCTTTATAGTTTTTTTTAAGGTTCTGAGGTACTAAGTTGCTGAGATGCTAAAGTTTATTGAAACGGTGTAACCTGATGTGAAAAACAAACCCCTTAAGGAATTTATTTCTTAAGGGGTTTGTTGTTTTTTGGAGAGAATGGGTGATGAGTTGAAGGGGTATTTATGCTTTAATTTTTAGGGTGGAATGGAATAAATTAACCTGAATATTGATGTTCAAAGAAGAGGTATTTGTTTGATATAAAATAGGGTTAAAGAAATGAGGTTATTGAGAATAAAAAGGGCTGTTTTTTGATACTGACAGTTTGTCTTGTTGTGTTTTGTTTTTGTTTTGAATTGTTTTATTTCCAGTGTTTTAGGTTTGTTTTGTTAAATTGCAACTTTATGATTGTTTTTTGATCAAAACGATTTAGAAATGAAACAAAAAAGCCGGAAGAATTTTAGTTTTAACTCTAATTTCTTCGGAGAAAAAACACTCTTTTGAGGAAAAAAAATGCTTGAGGTTTTAAATTTTAAATTTTGTCAAAGGGAACAATATGGCTTCAAAATAAATTCCGTTGAATGTGGTTTTAATTGCTTGTTGATGAGTTTTTTAAGTAATGCTAAGTGTAGAAGCTTTGAGAGAAAGGTTATTGCTTTAATAGTATTGTTTTTTTTATTTAATAGTTGCAATAGTGGTTTTTAAATATAAAGTATAAGTTTTGATTAATGATTATAACTTATTTAATAATAGTAATCTATGTTTTATTTCTGTGATTTTTAAAAATAATATTCAACACCTAACAACATCGTTTTTTAGTATAAGCAAAGAATATAAAAGTGAAATACATTTCTCTCACATGGCTGATGTTTGATAAGGAAATGGGAGGCTTTTACTTTATTGTAGAAAAGTGTGTCTTGGTTCGAAGGAATAAATTTTAGAATGAAATGTTAATTGTTGTTAAAGTTGACTAAATTTTTGAATCAGCGGTATCGTTTTTTTAAGAAAGTAATTTTGATATACAGGGGATTTTGTTAATTTTTTTGATTCGTCTGTCTTTTTTTAGAAACATCAAATTCAATAATTCAGTTTTTCAATTGAAATAAATACTATTTTTGTGTCGTGAAATGGATAACAATCATATTATCGATTTATTTAATGGCGCTTTCCAATATGCCTTGTGCAGATATGGAAATCAATAGTGCTGCTCACAAAACAGCTCAGTTTTCTTCTGAAGCCAATCACACACACGATAAAGACAATGATTTATGCTCGCCTTTCTGTGCGTGCAATTGTTGTGGAGCGCAGGTTTTAAGTTATCAGACTTTCTTAAGCTTTGATTTCCCTGTTGCGCATTCCATCATCTCAATTCCATTACCCAACTACAATTCTGTTTTTGCTTCCAGTTTCTACGGAAGTGTCTGGCAGCCCCCACAAATAGCATAATGATGCCCACCCGATAAGTCGGAATGTGGGTTAGAGCGTTGCGGATCTTCCGCAGTATTTAAATAGGCAACACTTTGCCTCATTTCTCACATCATTATATCATTAAAATGTTAGATAAAATCATACAGTTTAGTATAAAGAATAAGTTCGTTATACTATTATTAACTCTTGTATTAATAGCCTGGGGAAGCTATTCGATCAAACAATTACCCTTAGACGCTTTGCCTGACGTAACCAACAATCAGGTGCAGATTATTACCACAGCACCTACTTTGGCCAGTCAGGAAGTCGAACAATTAATTACCTATCCTTTAGAGCAGGCCGTAAAAACAGTTCCGGATATTATAGAACTCCGCAGTATTTCACGTTTCGGATTATCAGTAGTTACGGTCGTTTTCGAAGACGATGTGAACATTTATTGGGCCAGGGAACAGATATTTCAACGTCTTAAACAAGCCGAAGAGAATATCCCGGCTTATGCCGGCTCCCCTGAATTGGCCCCAATCAGTACCGGTTTAGGAGAAATCTATCAGTACGATGTCTATGCCAAAAAAGGCTATGAAGACAAATACGATGCTATAAAACTGCGTACCATTCAGGACTGGATCATTATCCCGCAATTGCAGGGTATCAAAGGTGTAGCCGATGTAAGTACCTGGGGTGGAAAACTAAAGCAATACGAAATTGCCGTAAATCCAAATACACTGAACAGTTTGGGAGTTACCATCACAGAGATTTTTGATGCACTCGAAAAAAACAATCAAAATACAGGAGGTGCCTATATCGAAAAAGACCAGTTTGCGTACTTCATTCGTGGTGTTGGTATGGCGAAAGGAACCAAAGACTTAGGAAATGTAGTAGTGAAAAACCGAAATGGTTCGCCCGTTTTGGTTCGTGATGTAGCCGAAGTTCGCGAAGGTGTTGCCTTGCGTTACGGAGCTTCAACGAAAGATGGAAAAGGGGAAATTGTTTCCGGAATGGTTTTGATGTTAAAAGGAGAAAACTCCAGCGCCGTAGTCAATAGAATTCATGAAAGAATGATTCAGATCAATAAAAGTCTGCCCGAAGGAGTTGTTGCCGAGGCTTTTATCGACAGAGGAAAGTTAGTAGACAGCGCAATTGGAACCGTTTCAAAGAACTTATTAGAAGGAGCTTTGATCGTTATTTTTGTACTAATCTTATTTCTGGGGAATCTTCGTGCAGGCTTAATTGTAGCTTCAGTTATTCCACTGGCCATGCTTTTTGCCGTTATTTTAATGAATGCTTTCGGCGTAAGCGGAAATCTGATGAGTCTTGGGGCAATCGACTTTGGAATTATCGTTGACGGAGCTGTAATTATTGTGGAAGCCACCATGCACCACTTGCAGCAGCTCAAACGCAAGAAAGCGTTAACGCAAAATGAAATGGATGCCGAAGTGTACAATTCGGCTTCGAAAATCAGAAACAGTGCTGCTTTTGGGGAAATCATTATCCTGATCGTGTATCTGCCAATTCTTGCTTTGGTTGGAACTGAAGGTAAAATGTTTAAGCCGATGGCGATGACAGTAGGTTTTGCAGTTGCAGGAGCCTTTATTCTTTCTTTGACTTACGTACCGATGATGAGTGCGATGTTCTTATCTAAAAGTACTGAACACAAAGAAAATTTCAGCGACAGAATGATGGCGTGGCTAGAAGCTGTTTATACACCATTTTTGAAAAAAGCACTACAGTTTAAAAAGGTAGTTTTAGGTGTATCGCTGGGTTTATTTGCCCTTGGTTTAGTTGTTTTCAATTCAATGGGAGGAGAGTTTATACCAACCATCGAAGAAGGTGATTTGGCTATAAATGCAACTATCATGACCGGAAGTTCGTTAACCCAGATGGTGGAAACTACTACGAAATACGAACAGATCTTAAAAGCTAAATTTCCTGAGATTAAAACCATCGTAACCAAAATTGGAAGCGGGGAAATTCCAACCGATCCGATGCCTATCGAAAGTGGTGATTTGATCATTGTTTTGAAAGATAAAAAAGAATGGAAAGGCAAATATGACAACTGGGAAGATTTAGCCAATGCCATGAAAAAAGAAATGGAAGTCATTCCGGGAGCCAATATCGAGATCTCTCAGCCTATTCAGATGCGATTTAACGAATTAATGACCGGAAGCCGAAGTGATATAGCCATTAAGATTTTTGGAGACGATCTGGAGATTCTGGACGCTAAAGCAACAGAGTTAATTTCGAAAATTAAAAGTATTGAAGGAATAGGCGATTTAAAAGCCGATAAAGTAACCGGTTTACCGCAAATTACGGTGAAATACGACTACAATAAAATCGCTTTATACGGATTGAATATTTCAGATATCAATCAAATTATACGTTCATCTTTTGCGGGAGAAAGTGCCGGAAAAATCTATGATGAAAGCAAAAGGTTTGATGTTGTAGTGCGAATGAATGAAAACAATCGTGCCGATATTACAGATGTGAGCAATTTGTTCATCCCATTGCCTAACGGACAGCAGGTACCGCTTTCGCAAGTGGCCACAGTCGAGTACGAGCAAGGGCCAGTACAGGTAATCCGTGAAAACGGAAAACGCAGAATCACGGTTGGACTAAACGTTCGTGGCCGTGATATCAAAAGTGTGGTAGAGGAAATTCAACAAAGACTGGATAAGGACTACAAACTTCCGGCAGGGTATTATGTAACCTACGGAGGTCAGTTTGAAAATTTAATCGAAGCTACTAAACGACTTTCGGTAGCGCTTCCAATCGCTTTAGGATTGATATTGGTGTTACTGTATTTTACTTTTAAAAGCTTCAAGCAGGCCGGATTGATTTTTACAGCCATTCCATTATCAGCAATCGGGGGAGTTTTTGCACTCTGGATGCGCGGAATGCCGTTTAGTATTTCGGCAGGTATTGGTTTCATTGCTTTGTTTGGAATTGCGGTTTTAAACGGAATTGTATTGATTTCATATTTCAATCAGCTCAAAAAAGAGGGAGTTTTTGATCCGCTGCAACGAGTTCTAATTGGGACCAAAACCAGATTGCGTCCGGTTTTAATGACTGCTGCCGTAGCTTCGTTAGGATTCTTGCCAATGGCATTGTCTACAAGCGGAGGAGCAGAGGTACAAAAACCTTTGGCAACCGTAGTAATTGGCGGATTAGTCTCAGCAACATTATTGACATTAATTGTTTTGCCAATTCTGTATTTGTTGTTAGAGAAGAAGTTTAACGACAAAAAAGATAATTAGATAATTACTGATTAGTGTAAAATGATTTCTCTTGCAGATTTAGCTGATTTTACGAGAGGAAGGAATAATTTTTCATGCAGGTTTAAACAGATTACATATAAAAAGTAAAAATCTGCTCAAGCAGCAAAATCTGCGAGAAACAAAAAATATAAAAATGAAAAACATACTAAAGCATATAAACACAAGCTCCTTTGCGCACCTTGCCAAAGATGCATTTCGTGCTTTGCGGTTAAACAAGCTGGCACTAGCACTCTTGTTTGTAACGACACTAACAACAGCACAGCAAAAAATCAGTCTCGAAAAAGCAATCGAACTGGCAAAATCAAACAACATTGATTTGAAGATTGCCGATAAGGAAATTGAAAAACAGAACGTTTTGAAAAAGACGGCATTTCAGGCAGATCCGCTTCAGGTGCAATACCAGGGCGGGCAGTTCAATAGTGCCGATTGCGACCATAATGTTTCCGTACAACAGTTTTTTCCGTTAGGGAATGTCACAAAAGCCAATCGACAATTGCAGGAAGAATTAGCAAAACTGGCCGAAAAACGAAAAGCGTTATCGACTTATGAAGTAGAAAAAGCCGTTACTCTTGCCTATTATCAATACCTGTACGGCGTTTCCATTCAAAAGCTAAACTCAGAACTGAATGAAATTTATACCAAATTCCTGAAGAATGCTGAGCTTCGTTTTAAAACCGGAGAAAGCGGAAATATTGAAGTGATTAGTGCAAAGGCAAAAGTAAAAGAGATTGAAACTCAAAAAGCACAGATAGAATTTGATTTAGCGATTTACCAAAAGCAGCTGCAGTTTTTTGTACAAACGGATGAGAGTATCATTCCGGACGATCAAACTACATTGCAATATGCAATTGTGAAAGAAGACGGAACCTCGAAAGCAGAGACTATAACAACCGATTTTTATCAGCAGCAAATTTCGGTGTATCAAAAAGAAGCCAATACACACAAAGCCATGCGAACACCAAAAGTTGGATTGGGATATTTTGCACAAACGATCAACACGCAATCCTTGTTTCAGGGTTTTACGGCGGGATTGCAGATTCCGTTGTTTGGAGGGGTAAATACAGCAAAAGCTAAGGCTTCGGCAATCAGTATTTCGCAGTCGCAATTGGCTTTGGACAAAAACAAGCTGACACTGAATCTACAAAAACAGGAATTGCAAAACAATTTCGAGAAGCAGCAAAAAGCAATGGACTATTTTCAAAAAGAAGGATTGCAGTATGCCGATCAGATTATTAGTACGGCCCAGAAAAGTTATGCCAATGGTGATTTGAGTTATTGGTCGTACATCAGTTTCTTAAATCAGGCAATTGATATTAAGAAACAATATACAGAGGCCACGCACAACTTTAATCAAAGCGCAATCGAATTGCAATTTCCAACCATCAAAAACAATTAAAATGAAAAAGATCAATAATAATACAACAGTAAAAAGGACAAAGGTTTTATCGCAAAGAAAGTTCGCTTATTTGGGATTAGTGGCAGCTTCGATAATGGTCTTAGCGTCCTGTGGTCAAAAGAAAACAGAAGAAGCTCCAGAGGAAGAGAAATCGCAAACAGAAGTTGCTTTAAACGAAGCGCAATATAAAACAGTTGGGATTGAAACAGGTTTGGTAGAAAACAGAAATCTTAACAAGGTTATTAAAGCCAACGGTTACACTACCGTTCCACCACAAAATTCAGCCGAAGTCTCGACTTTAATAGGAGGAACAGTCAAAGATATTTTTGTTTTGGAAGGAACGTACGTTAACAAAGGAAAAGTACTGGCGACCATTCAAAACCTGGAAGTAATCGAAATGCAGGAAGAATACCATTCGGCTGTAGCCAATATCGAATACCTGCAATTGGAATACAACCGTCAGAAAACGCTGAGCGATGAAAATGTAAATCCAAGGAAAACATTTCAGGAAGTAAAATCAAAATTGGCAGCAGAAAGAGCCCGTGCACAGGCTGCGAAGAACAAATTGGAAGCGTTGCATGTCAGTACTAAAGGAAGCACTTCGTTAGTCCCGGTTGTAGCGCCAATCAACGGTTATGTAGGGAAGATAAGTATTGCAAAAGGAGCTTATGCTCAAACCGGAGTTGTTTTATTTGAAGTGGTTGATAACAGTCAGATGCATTTGGATTTGAACGTGTATGAAAAAGATCTGGGGTCAATTTCAATTGGTCAGGTTATTGACTTTGTTTTAACCAATCAGTCCAATAAATCCATTAAAGGGAAGATTTTCGGAATTAATAAGTCTTTTTCAAACGAAAGTAAAACCGTTGCGGTACATGCTAAAATCGAATCTGCTGACGCTAAAGGACTGATTCCGGGGATGTACGTTTCGGCTAACATTAATATTACAAATGCTACCGTTCCTGCGTTACCAAAAGATGCCGTAGTCCGAAATGCCGATAAGTATTTTGTTTATGTGGAAGAAGAAGCACATGAGGAGAAGAAAACGCCGGAAAAAGGAAATCATGAGAAAGAAGTTCATTTTAGAGCAGTGGAAGTTATTCCGGGCACTACAGATTTGGGCTTTACAGAAATAAAATTTGTAGAAAATGTTGATCCAAATGCAAAAATCGTAACGAAAGGAGCTTTTTATTTGCTTTCGGCTATGAAAGGCGGGGGAGAACATGATCATTAAATTTTGATCGGGGCAAAGGTTCAGAGGCACAAAGGGACAAAGGTCTTTTTGTAGAAATGCATGGCAGTCTATCTCGTCGGGAACCTGTAAGTTCTTGGATAGCTTCCTGCTTTGCACTGCCTTTGCCAGATTAATTGTTATTGCCTAAAAACTATTAATACAAAATCCGTAAATTTAGAACATTATTGAAACAAAGTTTAAACTTGGAACTTTGAAACCTAAAACTTTAAATTTCTCATGGAACATCTACATAAAGAAGAAAAGATTAAAAAGAATAAAATAAATCAACCCGGTTCCTGCTGCTCCCATGACGAGCCCGTACATTCAGACGATGACGGGCACGATCACGGTCATAGTGCGGATAGTGGATGGTTTAGAATGTTTTTACCGGCCATTATTTCCTTTGTTTTATTGCTGATTGGAATTGGATTCGATCAGTATTTCGAACAAAATTGGTTTTCGGGGCCTGTTAGAATCGCTTGGTACCTAATCGCTTATCTGCCGGTGGGATTCCCTGTTTTAAAGGAAGCTTACGAAAGCATTAGAAAAGGCGATGTGTTTTCGGAGTTTTTCCTGATGAGTATCGCCACTATCGGAGCATTTGCCATTGGAGAATTTCCGGAAGGCGTTGCTGTGATGTTGTTTTATACCATTGGAGAGAACTTTCAGGGATTGGCAGTCAGTCGTGCCAAATCAAACATAAAAAGCTTACTGGACCAGCGTCCTGATGAGGTAAGTGTTTTGGAAAATAATGTTGCGACTAAAGTTAAAGCTGCCGATGTTGCCATTGGAGCTATTGTGCAGCTGAAAGCAGGGGAAAAACTGGGGCTGGACGGAGAATTACTTTCCGATTCGGCTTCCTTTAATACCGCAGCACTTACAGGAGAAAGTAAACCGGACACCAAAGTAAAAGGAGAAGCTGTTTTGGCCGGAATGATTAACGGAAGTACCATTGCATTGATAAAAGTAACCGCAGCCTACAACGACAGTAAATTGTCTAAGATTCTGGAAATGGTTCAGAATGCCGTAACTAAAAAAGCTCCTGCAGAATTGTTCATTCGAAAATTTGCTAAGATTTATACGCCGATTGTAGTTTATCTGGCGATTGCCATTTGCTTGTTGCCCATGCTTTTTGTATCCGATTATGTGTTTAGTGACTGGTTGTACAGAGCATTGGTTTTTCTGGTAATTTCGTGCCCTTGTGCTTTAGTGATCAGCATTCCGCTAGGCTATTTTGGCGGAATTGGAGCAGCGAGCAAGAATGGTATCCTGTTTAAAGGAAGTAATTTCTTAGACAGTATTTCGACCATTCAGAATGTTGTGATGGACAAAACAGGTACAATGACCGAAGGTGTTTTTAAAGTTCAGGAAGTGATTATACAGGACGGTTTTGACAAAGACGAAATTTTAAAACTGGTCAATGTACTTGAAAGTCAGAGTACACACCCTGTTGCGACTGCGATTCACAATTATGTAGGGCAAATTGATTCTTCGATACTACTGAAAAACGTCGAGGAGATTTCCGGACACGGATTAAAAGCTGAAATAGACGGAAAAGAACTGCACGTAGGGAATTTTAAACTGATGGATAAATTCAGTATAGCATACCATGTTGATCCAAATGCGGTGGTTTATACGACCATTGCCATTGCTTACGACAATAAGTTTGCAGGTTATTTAACAATTGCCGATGAAATTAAAGCAGATGCGCAAGAGGCAGTAACCAAATTGAAAGCTCTCGGCGTTAAAGTAACCATGCTGAGCGGTGATAAAACCAATGTAGTGCAGTTTGTAGCCAAAACGTTAGGCATTACAAACGCTTTTGGAGATTTATTACCCGAAGATAAAGTGAATAAACTAAACGAAATTAAAGTCAAAAACGAAACGGTAGCTTTTGTTGGGGATGGTGTAAACGATGCTCCGGTAATTGCTTTAAGTACGGTTGGAATTGCGATGGGAGGGCTTGGCAGTGATGCCACGATCGAAACTGCCGATGTGGTCATTCAGGACGATAAACCAAGCAAGATTCCGATGGCGATAAACATTGGAAAACAAACCAAAAAAATCGTCTGGCAAAATATTACGCTGGCCTTCGTTGTAAAAGCTGTTGTACTTATCTTGGGTGCCGGCGGACTGGCAACCATGTGGGAGGCTGTTTTTGCGGATGTCGGAGTAGCCTTATTAGCCATACTGAATGCTGTAAGGATTCAGAAAATGAAATTTTAAGATAAAGAAACCGTTTCAGAGTTTAAACTGAAACGGTTTTGTTTTTAATGCTTTATTCTCATATGGAATAGCCAGAGCGGTATAAAGACTATTAAAGAATTTTATTTTTTTAAATGTGTTGGCTCCTGAATTTCTCCATTACCAAAGGACCAGTTTTCCAAACCGTTATTTTCTAATAAAACAATAATCACGTTATTAATGAGAATCGCTGTTGTTGCGGCAATTCTTGTTGCAATTTGGTGGTATAATTTCTTTTTTTGTTCTACTGTTCGACCTTGCCCTGCAGTGATCTGAACATATATAATTTCTTCAGAATGTGAAATACCAAGATAACTTTCGGGATATTTTATCTGATGTGGTTCTAATTCTTCAATTACATGAAAATAATCAGCACTTGGAATATGAAATTCTGCTATTAAAGATTGATGAATCGCTTCTGAAATATTGTTTTTGGTTGCTAAGGAAAGCTTCTTAGGTAAACTGATTCGGACAAATGGCATTTTTTAGATTTTGAGTTTTGTATAAAAATAAAAAAAAAGAGGAGGAGCAGCAGACAAATCTTTAGGAAAACTTCAATTCAATCTGAATTCCGTTATTTTCTATGTGAACTTCGGTTGTATTGCTTTCAGAAGGTATTTGAGTAGGATACCAGTTTCGACCCGGGCGTACCATAATGAGCAGACCTTCATCATCTCCAAGGGCAGCGAAGAGCTCGCTATTCTCATTTTTACTGAAAAATTCTAAGTTGTGTTGCGTTATGAGTTGGTTAGCCAGAACTAGAGGATTCTCATTGACAATACCAATTTCACTGATGTTGAGTATAGAGTGAGAGCTAAAAGGCTCCGTTTGAGCATTGTTGAGGTCATATCGAACGATGAATTCCAGTATATTACCATTGTTGTCATAAAAGTATACAGCGTTGGCATTCCAGTTCTCAAAATTGGCGATAACAGTAGCATCTTCAATAACAATTAAATCCACTTTGTTTGTTACCCACTGAATGGCTTCTTGCAGCTTGTTTTGAGGAATATTAAAAGCAAAATGATAGATAGAGTTGAATTGAAGATTTTCGATAAACTGTAAAACCGATTCACCTACCTGAATAGTAACTGACCTGGAATCTTTTTCCAGAATTGAAAGATGAAGTACGTCTTGGTAGAATGTTGCTGTTTCCTGAATATTGTTGGTTTGAATCTGAAGGTGTTGTAATTTCATGATGAGATAGATTTACAAAGAGGCAGAAGCTTCTTTTCGTTTCCAACAAATTTAAAAAAGACCATTGGTATTCTGTCGATCGCATCATTTTATACTTCGATGAATGTATTATAAATTATGATAAGAAACAGTTCGTTGATAAGGTTATTTAGCACATTGAAACATAGATTTGTATCTAAACTAGGTGTTGATCGTTTTTGCAAACGTGTTGCAATACGCTTTAATCATTTGTCTCACAGTACGGAATTCCTGCTTTATCTCTGCTTCGGTTCCTGTTGCCTTGGCTGGGTCCGGAAAATTTTGATGAAATTTTTGAGCTTGGCTTGGAAGAAAAGGGCATTTTTCATGAGCATGATCACAAACCGTCAGGATAAGATCAAAATGGATGTTTTGATATTCATCAATATGATTTGAAGTATGTTCTGAAATATCGATTCCATCTTCTTTCATCGTCGCAATGGCTCTTGGATTTACACCGTGAGTTTCAATACCGGCGCTGTAAACGTGGGCTTTGTTGCCCAGGAAGTGGCGTAAATAACCTTCGGCGATCTGGCTTCGGCAGCTATTTCCTGTACAGAGCACTAGAATATTTTTTGTCATAGTTTTAAACGAGTAACCAAATGATATTGATCATACAAAATTTAGGCTCAAAGCCATAAATCAGTTGCAGTACAATAACAGCTGTAGTGATTATAATTGGTTTTTTATATTTAAGAAAGAAAGTGCTCATAACTTAGCAACAGCCTGAGTTTGGAGAACAGGAGTTTGTTCTGTCCTTGCTTAATTCGATAAAGCCGGATGGTGACGGAATTCCACAGGCATCTTGTGCCAGACAGGCTGTGACTTTATTTTTCAACACAAAATGATTCCCATTAAACGCTAAATCGTACCTTCCGATAGTTTCGTTTTGATATTCAACTTCGATATTCAGGTCTTCAATATTTAGTTTTTCTTCTGAAAGTTTAATGATATGTAAAAGTTTGCCAGGTTTTAGTCGATGGTCATAATCGTCTGCATTCCAAAGCTGAAAGTTGACACTTTTTTCGTGACGAATTACGCCTCCGCAATCAATAAAATCTTTAGTGATCATTCCCACTTCTGTGACGTGAAAGTGTTCAGGAACAAAAGTTCCGTTTTCCAGTTGAAATGCTACGTTTTCGAGAGTAGGGAGTATTTTTTTAATGTCTGATAGTTTCATTTTTCTTGTTTTATAGTTATAATGCAATATTGCGATATAGTAAGATAAAAAAAAGCCTTTAACAGCATTTTTGATTTTTTGTAACGGTAATAATACCAGAAAAGTAGGTGTTTAGAACATCAAAAGTTTCTTCATTGATACAGTAACAGATGGCGTTTCCTTCAATGCTTCCCTTGATAAGTCCTGCATTTTTTAGTTCTTTCAGGTGTTGTGAAACGGTAGGCTGTGCCAGGGGTAACTCATTTACGATATCTCCGCAAATACATTCGTTTACTTTTAACAGATATTCAATTATAGCAATTCTGGCCGGATGTCCCAGTGCTTTGGCTATAGTGGCGATCTGATTTTGTTTGTCGGTAAAATGTTCCGTTTTAGAAGCTCCCATGTGATTTAAATATAATATTGCAATATTACGATATAAATTTTAAAATCAAAGGATTTATTTTAGAATTTTTAAATAAGGTGAATTGAAATATTGATTCCGATGGTGGAATGCTAAAATTATGAAACACATAGAAACATAGATTTGTATTCTTAAAAGAGGATACGAATGAGAAATATATTTCTTTCGTCCCGATGCATCGGGACATTTTATTTGAAGTGAAACGCCTTTTTCTGCATTTCGATCTATGTTTCTATGTGTTTAAAATTCTTAAGTTGAGATTATCAACTTCTAAAAGGTCTCTTTTCTGCTGTTTTTGAAATTCATCCAACCCAAACCAATCAGTAACAAATTAAAAAGCAACAATGGCAAAAAGGCTTTTATACCATTAGTTTTTGAGGGATCTGTAAAAGTTTCTACCTTAAACTTCGACCAGTTTTCTTTACTAACATTGGCATTGTCGAATATTTTTGGATAGAAATAAAGTCTCATTTTTTCGTGAAAACGCTGGGTTTCCTTCAAAAATAAAAGCTGGTTTCCTAAATCAGATTTCGCAATTTCATTCAGTTGAAGCTGGGCATGCAGGGTAGGAACGAATAAAGCAATAAACTGGCTGGCTTTGTTGCGCTGTTCCAGTTTAGTTTGCAGTTCCTGAGATTGTTGTACCGAATCGTCGTCGCCCGCCTGCTGCATGGCGTAATACCAAAGCCAGTTAAACTCCGTATCAGGCAAAGGATATCGCTTGAATTGTGGATAATGCTGGTAAAATTTATCCATTGTGATTTTCTTATCCATATCCCATTTTTCATGATAAGCATTACGTTGTTTTACAGTCAGCTCCAAAGCTTCCGGAATAGTATATTTATTCACAATATAGGTATTGATTACGGCAGGCAGAATTATAATGAGAAACAGCCAGATCGTTAGCAAAATAACCGCATTGAAGTTGGAGTTTTTTTGCAGGGAAACAATAAAAAAACAGACTGCAAACCAGAAAATTAGATACAAAACACCAAGTCCGTAAAAGGCAAGAAGGGAGGAGTCAAAAGGAATTCTCAGAATCAAAACGGCTAAAAGAAGTAAAAAGGTGAACAGCGCAATCAGACTTAAAATTCGGACATAAAACAATTTCAGAATGTATAAAAAGGTATTTTCGCTTTGCACGGACACAATTTTCCAGGTGCCGCTTTCTTTTTCTTCCGAAACCAGATTGTACGAGAATGCTATAATCAAAAGAGGAAACAGATAGATAAGTACAAAGCTAAAATCGATATTTCCGGATAAAAGATTGTTCGGATTATTGAGTTCCGAGTCGTATTTCTGACCTTCCAGACCCCGAATCGTGACGCTTTGAATCGACGGATTTACATCGCGCTGACCAATTGCCAGAGGATTCAAAGGCAATGTTTTATTGATGAGAGAAAATTTGATGTAGTAGAGCAGGAGTCCCATTTCGTCTTTGTGAAAAGCGGCATTTCGTGCTATATGCTCTTTTTGGTACAATGCAGCTTCCGCAATATTGTTTTGCTGCTTTTGCTGAAACTGCTGCCCAATTAAAATACCGATGAATCCAATGAGCAACAGGAACATCAGTCCAATTTTGGTACCTTTTGAGCGAATGAAATTTTTAAAAAGTAATGCTAACATATTAGAGGGCTTTAAGGTTTTTGGCTGCAATTCGCAGGAGAGCAAAAAGCAAGATAATCCAGAGAAAAATAGAGACTACAGAGAGGATTTCGGACTTTAAAATAGCCGGGACTTCTTTTGGCTCATAATGAAATTCTTCCAAATCAGCCCAGTGTTCTTTGCTGATGGATAAAGGCTTGTCGTTTGGTCCCGGCTTTTTATTACTGATGTATTTGACCTGCAAAGCATTCATTTTTTGCGCCATAGTATAGCGGTAAATCTCAGCTTGTTTTTGAAAATCAATATAAGAACCATAATCGGTGTTGGATAATCCCATCGACAGGTTTCGTATGGCGATATAAGGGTTCAGGAACGAAACGACCTTAGAAAAACTGTTCTGCTGATCGTAAACTTTTAGCAACTCTTCTAAGTGTTCGTTATAAATTCGCGAACTGATTTTCTCTCCTTCCGTCATGATAAATCCCGAATAATTAAAAGGCAGTTTTTGTACCGAATCTACCTTGTAGGCGCGTAGTAGGGAATCTTTTATGGCTTTGTAATGTATGTCGTTCGGATTGTGGCTGTCGCCTTGTTTCAGAATGTCCTTTTCGATAGCACTGTTGAACTGTATTTTGGAAGGAGCTTCATAAAGATAAGCGCCAATTGCCTGAGTGGTTCGGGGTAAAATAATAGTAAGAACCAGCCAGATTCCGATTAAGGAAATCAGTGCTTTTTTAGAAGTTTTACTCGCAGCAGAAACCAAAACTGCAATGACACAAAAGAACATCAGGTAAATAAAATGAAACAGTATGAACAATACCATTTTAATGGTTTCATCGCTTGAAATCGTAAAATCCTGTAACAACAGCCAAAGGAATACAAGAACCATAATCGTAGGAACAAAAATGAGCAGAATGGCACTTGCAACCCCTAACATTTTACCTGTTAAGAGTTGTTTCCAGCTGATTCCCTGACTTAAAATTAATTTTAAAGTCCCGTTTTCTCTTTCGGCTGCAACAGCATTAAATCCTAAGAAAAAAATCAACAGAGGCAATAAAAGCTGTAAAACCATAGCAATACTAATTTCTCCGAAACGAAGCATACTGTTGGAGAATCCTGCTTCTGAGAAATTGGCACTGTTTTGTTTGTGTGCTTCGAGAAAGATCGCATTTCCGAAAAACGGTTCCATCCCGAATTCAAAAACGCTCAGGGGTGTACTTTTTCTAAACGCAAAATTCCCGTAATGCGCCATTCGATGTGGATTCTTATCCGGATTATTGAGCCAGTCTTTGCGTGATTCATGTTGGTATTTTTCGCTTGTCTGATTCTGGTTACTGTAATTTTCCCAACCTGAAAAAGCGGCGTAAAGCAACAGGATACCGATAAAAATCGTGATGATATAGACTGCTGTATTTTTAAAAACAGCCTTTTTTAAATGTCTGGCAATTAAAATTTCTTTATGTAATGACATGATACCGTTTAAAATTTATAAGTTACAGTAAGACTGAAGTTTCTTGGTGCTCCTGGAAACAGACGCAGGTAATTCTGAGCACCCAGCCAGTACGTTTTATTGAATAAATTGCCAGCATTAAGAGCAATCTGCATATTGCTTTTGTTGGGTTTATAGTACAATGCGGCATCAAAAACCGTAAAATCGGGTAGTGTAAAAGCTCTTGTAAACCAGGGTACTTTGCTGCTTTGATATTGCATTCCGAAACCAATACCCAAATCTTTTAGAGCCGAATCGGAACTGAAATTGTAGCGTGTCCATAAATTGGCACTGTTTTTTGGTGTATTTTGTTTTTGGGCACCAATTAGCGATGGATCACGATCGTTGGTGATTTTAGCATCAATGTAACTGTATGAAGCATTTATTTGCCAGTCTGCCGTAATAAAACCGGCTATATCACACTCAAAACCACGGCTTCTCTCAGCACCTCTTGTTACCAGCAAATCAGGATTTACCGAGTCGTTGGCATTCATCAGAATATTGCGTTGGTTGATTTCATAAATAGCAGCATTAAAACTTACTGAATTGTTGAAAAAAGTAGCTTTTAATCCAAGTTCTTTCAAGTTGCTTTTCAGTGGATCAAACAAACTTCCGGCGGGTAAACTTCCTGTTTGAGGCATCAAAGACACGGTGTTCGATTGTGGCTGGTAACCTTCCAAATAAGTTGTATAAACATTTATTTGATTGTTTACGGCATAAGTCACTCCAATACGCGGCAGTAAAGCCGATTTTTTCACAGTCAGTTCATTGTTGGATTTGTAGTTTGTGATGTCTTTAAACCATTCTTGACGCAAACCCAATAAAATGGTAAATCTTTCCCATTGTACCTGATCCTGAATGTAGATTGCATTAGTAGTGGTTAGTGCAGGGGGTAATGCGGTACGGACATTGAGCGTATAATCGTCAGGATTTGTTAGGGTATTAGCGGGATTGTTCAGGTTAAAATAATTGACATTTGGTTTTGGCAGAACCACTCCGTCAACGGTTATGGTTTGGTAATTGGCCGCATTTGCGGCAACAAATGAAGGGGCTACCGTTCCGTCTTTTAATACATAACCTCTGGCCGCATTTTGTCCGCCACCTTTGGTTTTGTTCCAGCTGCTTAAATCGTAACCTGCTAACAATTTATGTTTGATTTTTCCTGTATTTAAATCAAAGTTGAAATAAGAAGTGAGATTATCAACGTCCCAATATTGCTGACGCTGTACAAACTGCATCATGGCCAGACTGCTGACAGGTTTATTGTTCATGTCGACTGCAAAAGCATTAGTCGTTCGGTGTTCCTGAAGGTCTTCTGTCCAGGTTTGTTTCATGTACGAAGCATTAAACCCTATTTTAGAGTTGAATTTATGAGCAAAATTCGTCATCAAAATCATTTCTTTTGATTTGTAGAAATCATTGGGAGCACCTAAATTTAAGCTAATTGGAGTTTTGTTTAAACTGGTAACACCCGCAACTGCTCCAAAAATGGGCTGTCCACGATCCAGAACTCCGGTCATGTTACTTAAAATCAGTTCTGTATTGATCGCTGTTTTTTCATTCGGAATGTAGCTGAACGAGGGTGAAATCAAGAATGATTTATTGCGAATCAGATCCCGGAACGATTTGGCTTCCTGATACGCTCCGTTTACACGATACAAAAGGGTTTTTGATTCGTTCAATGGACCGGTAAAATCTAAGGTTCCGCGCAAGGTGCTAAAACTTCCTGCAGTCAGACTTATTTCTTTTCGGTCAACGGCCAAAGGTTTTTTAGTCACCATATTGATACTTCCGCCCGGATCTACCGATGAAAATGTGGCACTCGAAGGCCCTTTGATCACTTCAACTCTTTCAATATTGGTAGTCAATGGTTGTAAAAAGTAATGTTGATGTGTTCGCATTCCATTTATGATCTGGCCTTCTTCATTTTGACTGATTCCGCGAATGGTATATTGATTGTAATAACTTGCGGGGATCACCCCACTGGCCATTTTTACAGCATCGGCCAGATAGATAGCACCTTTGTCTGCTATTAATTCTTTGGTGATCGTGGATATGGATTGTGGGATGTCTTTATTGAGAGCGGCTGTTTTGGTGGCTGCAAAAGAATAATCGCTATTGTATTTTTTAGTCGAACGGCCAATGATTTCGACAGTTTGCAATTGTGTGTGTTCGGTTTTTACCTTGACAGAATCTTTCGGAATACTATCAGATATCTTTTTATTAACGGTTTGCGATTGGGCAAACGAAGTAATGCTTAATAAAAACAGTGAGAGAATATAGTGTTTCATTTTTTTTGGATAGGATTGAGAAAGTAATTTCCCTTTATACAGTTTGTAAATACAAATCTTCCAGTTCATTTGCCGAGATTTTATCGGCTTCGATAACGGTAACAAGGTTTCCCTGTCTCATAATGCCAATATGAGAGGCAACTTCCCGGGCTCTGAAAATATCATGCGTTGCCATTAAAATGGCTGTTCCATCAGCAGAAAGTTCTTTTAGTATTTGGGAAAATTCGTTGGAAGCTTTAGGGTCTAAACCACTCGTAGGTTCATCCAGTAAGAGCACTTTGGCTTTTTTGGCAATAGCAATGGCAATTCCAACTTTTTGTCGCATTCCCTTAGAATAACCACCTAAATTTTGATGATGCGCCTTAATCTGAAGCCCCGCTTTAGAAAGAAAATAAGTCAGTTCCCCCTGCGAATATTTGAATCCTGCCAACGACGAGAAGAATTTTAAGTTTTCCAGACCGGTAAGATTAGGATACAACATGACGGTTTCGGGGATATATGCAACATATTTTTTCGTTTCCTGTGCGTTGTCGACGACTGATAGGTCGTTAATTTTTAGTTCTCCATCTGTTGGAGCAATAAAACCTAGAAAAAGGTTGATTGTGGTAGTTTTTCCGGCACCATTTTGCCCCAATAAAGCAAAAATTTCCCCTTCTTTAATGGTTAAGTTGAGTTTGTTTAGAGCAATATGGTCGCCATATTTTTTTGTTAAATTTTCAGCTATAAGCATAGTTTTGATGTATTTGGATGATTTTTAGTACGGGTTTTTCTTTTCAAGCACAGTTATAGTGACAGCCTTTAGGGCTGAAACATTTTAACCGGTGACGAAATAGGAAGAGTAGAATTTACTGGGGACAACCGAAGAGTTAGGTAAATTAGATAAACCAAAATGGTTTTTTGTATCTTAACTGGAGCTGTTTTATTGAAAACAGACCAAATAAGACTACGAATGCGTTTTACCTGATCTTTGAAAAAGACAAGCAAAAGCTATTTTTTAATTTTTCGGGTGAAAATGCAGTAAACTAGCGAATAAATGGTGGTGCCCTAAGTGCAAAAAGACTGCCTTTGAAAACAACAGAAATTGTTTTTTCGTAAAAGAACGCGCTGAAAGTTTCTACGGTTGCTTTAAGAAAAGAGTACGTTTGAAAAGTGTTTGGTATAAAGGTGCTAAACGTAAAATGACAAATCTGACAATTGTTGTCTACAGTATGACTGTGCGTGATTTGCTTTTGCCCCTCAATATAAGTATGCTCACAATGTTTACTTGTCAGCTGCTTGTAAACATGCTCGTAAGAATGCAGCGTCTGAAACAGCATTGCAAACAATACAGTTACAGACATAAAAAGAGGAATTAATACATTTTTCTTTTTCATTCTTAATGGAAAAAGCCCATTTTTAAAGGACTTGGTAGCTTATAAACTAACGCAACGTTGTTGCAAATATAGATATCTTATTTAAAAATGTGCCAGAATCGATTATTATTTTATTGGGACTGGGTTAAAAATGTTTATTTTTTGTTAGTAGATTTTTTGAGTTTTCATAAGATGCAGTTGTATTTCAAGCCGTTTTGGAGGAGAGTTTTTGGCATAAAACAAATTAAAAAGGACAGTGCCAAAAATACCATTGTCGTACTTTAGAAATTATTTTGACAATATTATTCGTGTTAACATCGTTGTTTATTGGTAGTTATCTAAGTTATTGCCGGTAATCCCATTATAGATTTCCTATTTTTACTGGAAGGCGATAGTGATTAGCATCGTTGATAACTCAATTCTTGATTTGACATGAACTCCACAAAATGTCAATTTTATAAACGGGCGTTCTGCTCCATAAAAAAGTAAATTATGAAAATAGGTTTAATTGGATTTGGAAAGACTGGAAAATCAGTAGCGACTGTACTACTGGAAAATAATAAATTTTGCCTGGAATGGGTTTTAAGACAAAGTACTGTTTTGGAAAAGAGATCTGTTTCAGAGTTTTTGGGCATTCCGTCAGAAGAACAAGGGGTTATTTACTCCAGTTCTAAAACGACGATGGAAGAATTATTAGACAAACATCCTGTTGATGTTATTATTGATTTTTCTTCCAATGAAGGTATTTATAGTTATGGAGAAGTTGCTGCAAAGCGAAAGGTTAAGATTATTTCGGCAATTTCTCATTACAAAGACAAAGAGTTGCAGTTACTAAAGAAACTGGCACATAAAACTACGGTCTTTTGGTCGCCCAATATTACGCTTGGGGTTAATTACCTGCTTTTTGCGGCTAAATTTTTAAAGAAAATTGCTCCCTGGGTGGATATTGAAGTAAACGAAGAACATTTTAAAAAGAAAGAAGGAACTTCAGGAACAGCGGTTAAAATTGCGGAAGCTTTGGAAATTGATAAAGACAATATCAACTCAGTAAGGGCAGGAGGAATAGTAGGTAAGCATGAGGTTATATTTGGATTTCCATATCAGACGGTTCGTTTAATTCATGAATCGATCTCGAGGGAAGCATTTGGAAACGGAGTTGTTTTTGTTGCCGAAAACCTGAAAAACAAACCCAAGGGACTGTATAATTTTGAAGATATTTTAACACCTTATTTTACCGTCTGATCTAATAAAGTAAACCCGACAGGTTTCAAAAACTTGGCGGGTTTGCTTTTTTAAGACGATTTTATTTTAATAAACACATAGAAGCATAGAAATAATGGGGCAAAAAGGTTTCAAAATGAAATACATTTCTTCCGCATGGTTTGTTGCTTGTATTTTCAACTTATGAAATGATATTTCTGAGTTTGATAAGTCTATGTTTCTATGTGTATTTTATTAAATGATTAATGTATTATTTTGTAAAAATTAAAGCTTTGGTATATTCGGCATTCATTTTGGCGATTGAAAGAATCGAAATACCTTGTGGGCATTCAATTTCACAGGCCCTGGTGTCTGAGCAGTTTCCAAAACCCTCGGCATCCATTTGGCTTACCATGCTCAGTACTCTTTTTGAAGCTTCGATTTGTCCCTGCGGCAACAAAGCCAAATGGGTGATTTTTGCCCCAGTAAATAAGGCTGCACTGGCATTTTTACAAGTGGCTACGCAGGCACCACACCCAATACAGGCTGCCGCATCAAAAGACGCTTCGGCAGTTTCATAGGATATGGGAATACTATTGGCCTCCGGTGCCTGACCTGTTGAAGCTCCGATAAAACCACCGGATGCAATGATGGTGTCAAAAGCCGAACGATCGATTTTTAAGTCTCTAAGTACAGGAAAAGCTTTTGCCCGAAAAGGTTCAATATAAATAGTATCGCCATCTTTAAAACTTCGCATATGAAGCTGACAGGTGGTGGTATTTTTTAGAGGACCATGAGCTCTTCCGTTGATCATCACACCGCATTGTCCGCAAATTCCTTCCCGACAATCGTGATCGAATTCAATAACACGTTCTTTTTTCTGAATTAAGGATTCATTCAAAAGATCGAGCATTTCCAGAAAAGACATATGTTCTGAAACGGCATCTATTTCATAATCGGTCATTTTTCCTTTAGAAGAACTATCAGATTGCCGCCATATTTTAAGAGAAAGTTTCATATTTCTTCAACTTTTGATTATTTGTAACTTCTTACTGCAAGTTCAACCGATTCAAATACGAGAGGTTCTTTGTGCAATTCAGGCGGTTTGGCTTCCCCTTTCCATTCCCATGCTGAAACATAGCAGAAATCATTATCATTTCGAACTGCTTCACCATCGGTAGTTTGATATTCTTCGCGAAAGTGAGCTCCACAAGATTCTTCTCTTTGTAAAGCATCGTAACACATTAATTCGGCCAGCTCTATGTAATCGGCAATTCTTCCGGCTTTTTCAAGTTCACTGTTTAGGGTATCATCTCCGGTAATCAGTAAATCTTTTTCAAAAGAGGCTTTCAGGGCTTTTATATCTTCGATGGCTTCTTCCAGTTTTTCTTTGCTCCTCGAAAGACCGCATTTTTCATAAAGTAATCTTCCAATTTTTTTATGAAAGTGATCGGTTGAAAGGGTGCCTTTGCTATTTAAAAAACGATCGAGCTGCGTTCTCACGGATTTTTCGGCTTCTTCAAAAGCGGGGTGGTCGATGGTTGCTTTTGGAGCGTTTAATTCTCCTGCCAAATAATTCGGAATCGTATACGGAGCAATAAAATAGCCGTCTACGCAAGCCTGAAGCAAAGAATTCGCTCCGAGTCTGTTAGCGCCATGATCGGCAAAATTGGCTTCCCCCAAAGCAAATAGCCCGGGAATACTGGTCATTAATTCATAATCGACCCAAAGTCCACCCATAGTAAAATGGGCAGCGGGAGAAATTAGCATAGGTTCTTTGTAAGCGTTGATACCGGTAATTTTTTCATACATGGCGAACAAATTACTGTATTTGGCTTCAATAGTATTTTTCCCCTGTGCTTTTATAGCATCTGAAAAGTCGAGATAAATAGCATTTTTCATTGGTCCGACACCATGTCCGGCATCAATCCGTTCCTTAGCCGCCCGCGATGAAATATCACGTGGTGCCAGATTTCCAAAAGAGGGATAACGACGTTCGAGATAATAATCACGTTCTTCTTCAGGAATCGTATTGGGATTTCGTGCGTCCTCGGCTTTTTTCGGAACCCAGATCCGACCATCGTTCCGCAAAGATTCTGACATTAAAGTGAGTTTAGATTGGTTGGCTCCGTGTTGCGGAAGTGAGGTAGGGTGGAACTGAATCCAGCTTACTCCGGCCATATAAGCACCTTTTTTATGTGCTCGCCAGATGGCAGAACTATTGCAGCCCATAGCCAGTGTAGAAAGATAATATACTTTTCCGTAGCCTCCCGAAGCCAGTACAACTGCATCGGCAACATGGCGTTCTAAAGCTCCTGTTTCGAGATTTCGGGCTATAATGCCTTTTGCTTTTCCGTCAATAATTACTAATTCCAGCATTTCGTGACGGGTGTGCATCGTTACTTTCCCTAAGGATACCTGACGCAACAATCCCTGATAAGCACCTAATAAAAGCTGCTGACCGGTTTGTCCGCGTGCATAGAAGGTTCTCGAAACCTGAACACCTCCAAAAGATCTGTTGTTTAAATATCCGGCATATTCTCTGGCAAAAGGAACTCCCTGCGCCACAGCATGGTCGATCAAATGTGCGGAACATTCAGCCAAACGATATACATTGGCTTCCCGGGATCTGAAATCACCACCTTTGATGGTATCATAAAACATTCTGAAAGTACTGTCGCCGTCGTTTTTGTAGTTTTTTTGCAGCGTTAACTCCTCCTTGTGCTGCCACAGAGTGGGCACGTCGGGCAGAATCCTGAAAACAAAACGATTGAATATTATAACCCTGTTCAGCCAGAGACGCTGCGCAGGAAGCACCTGCAAGTCCGGTTCCAACAACAATAACGTTCAGTTTTTTTCTGTTGGCTGGATTTACAAGCTTTGCTTTTGCTTTGTAATTATTCCATTTATCGGCTAGTGGACCTTCGGGTATTTTGGAGTCAATCATTTTTATTTTAGTTTAAAATGAATTTATACACAAATTTTATAAGTGACTTGATTTAAAAGGAGGTCTAATTTACTATAAAAAAATGATTTTTTGTAAAGAAAAAACTATTATTTGAACTGTTTATTGCAATTCAAAATAATTAGGTTAGGAGTTTAGTGTGTTGATTTAAAGTGTTTTAGTAGATTTTCTGATTTTGGGTTTCTTTCTGTGGTTTTTATTTTAACACATAGAGACATAGGTTTTCGAACGGAACAAAAGACGTTGCACTTCAAATAAAACGCATAACTATGAGAAAGAAATGTGTTTCTCTTTTGTATTCTCTTTTTAGAATACAAATCTATGTTTCTATGTGTTAAATGTTTTTCATATCTTCTGTAAGTACTATTTGATGAATTTCTCTACATTCGGGATTTTCTCAAGTGCCTTTGTATTTTCGGCCAGCAGTTTAGCAGCAGCTTCATTTATTTTGCTTGCCGGAATTGCTTTCCATTTGTTGATGTCCTTTTCGAAATCGTTTCCAAATAAAACTCTTGATAAATCTCTTATCACACAATAAGCGGCTATTGAATGACCATTATCGCTATCATAGTTTCCGGTATTGATAAAAAACTGCAATCGTTTCACCAGACCTTCCTGGGAATAAAGAGAAACTTCAGTTAATTTACCTCTGTATTCCAGATCGGCAGAACCAACCCCTTTTAATTTTGGGAATAGTTTATAATCGGCAAAGTGCCTTCCTTCGTGACCAATGTAGCTTACTCTAAAGTTTTCGGATTTTAAGTCATAGGCTTTTTTTACGCAAAACAAAGCTTCTTTTGTGGCCCAGCCTGCAGGATAATAGCGTCCCAGAGTTGCATATTCACTCCAGCCCAGGGTGACAAAATCATCCATAAAATAGATTTTAATTGGAGTTTCTTTTCCATCATAAGTAACTTTATAGATGGTGTCTTTTTCTGTTTTCCAAACTAGTAAGTCATATAAACCTCCTGTTTTTCCAAATCCGGTCGTATGATAACCTAAACTCGCGATGTATTTTTTTTGATAGACATTGATGCTGTCTTCGTTAAGCGTTAGGTTTTTGGCAGACGGGAAATTCGTTTTAAGAAAATTCGAAACGTTTTTCAGGATCAGTGTATCGGTTTTCTTTTCTTTGTTTAAGAAAGAGAAACGCCAGTAATCTCTGTATATCTTTAATAGCTGATCTATTTTTGATTTTCGCGTTTCCAGAAAATCACTTTTGTCTTCTGCAAACTTAAATCGGTTTTCAAAGTTGGTTTTGAATTTTAAGTCTTTATCCGCTATTTTTTTATTGGTATCGATTTCCAATAGCGGCAAAGCTGATTTTGGATTGCCATCTAAAGCCAGCGAGTAGATTTTAGTGTAATCCAGTTTTATACTGTCGTTTGGAGTGGTCTGAGCATTTATTTTCGAAAATGAAAAGAAAGTGAAAATGAGTAAAGTGGTAAGTTTTAAAGTTCTCATATAGCAATGTTTGGATTAATGGATTAGCATTTTTTATACTATAGAGACTTTTTTTTTGATTTTGTTACAGTTTGGTTTTAAAAATAATAAACCGGACAGGTTTCTAAAGCCTGTCCAGTTTGTTGTTCGTAGCGATAAGAATTAATTATTTTTCGATTATCATGGTTACACCTTGTCCTCCGGCGGCACAGATGGAAATCAGCCCACGTCCGGATCCTTTTTCGTTTAACAGTTTAGCCATAACACCAATGATACGACCTCCTGTGGCAGCAAAAGGATGTGCTGCTGCGAGGCTGCTTCCTTTCACATTTAGTTTTTCGCGATCGATTGCTCCAAGGGTTTTAGGAAGTCCAATTTGAGCACTTAGCTCAGGACTTTCCCAGATTTTTAGAGTGGCTAAAACCTGAGCGGCAAAAGCTTCGTGAATTTCATAATAATCAAAATCCTGTAAGGTTAAACCCGCTTTATCAAGCATGCGACTGACAGCAAACAAAGGAGCCAATAGAAGATTCTGCTGATTTTTGACATATTCGATGGCAGCAATTTCAGCAAAGGTGATGTAAGCTAAAATGGGCAGATCGTGTTCTTTTGCCCATTCTTCACTGGCTAAAAGAATGCAGGAAGCGCCATCCGTTAGCGGAGTTGAATTTCCTGCCGTTAAGGTTCCATTGATTTTGTCAAAGGCTGGTTTTAGCCTTGCCAATTTTTCCAGCGTGCTGTCTTTTCTTAAATTATTGTCCCGGTCAAGTCCGTTGAAGGGAGTAATCATATCGTTAAAAAAGCCGTCATCATAGGCTTTCGCCATATTGAGATGACTTTTAAGTGCAAAGTTGTCCTGATCTTCGCGAGAGATTTTGTAATGTTTGGCAGTGATTTCGGTGTGGCCTCCCATTGAAAGTCCGGTTTGAACTTCTTCATTTTTGGGAACCAGCGGAGCCAAATCTCCAGGTCGAATTTTTAAAAAGAACTTTATTTTTTCAGTAATTGATTTTGCATTTCTGACATGGAGTAGAATTTTTCGAAGTTTGTCGCTCACCGCCATCGGAATATCGCTTATAGAATCAACACCTCCGGCAATTCCGCATTCAATTTGTCCCAATGCAATTTTATTAGCGATATAAATGGCACTTTCGATTCCGGTATCACAAGCCTGTTGCAAATCGCAGGCAGGAGTAGCGGGATCGAGCGTTGTTTTCAGGACACATTCCCTCATTAGATTATTGTCGTAAGTATGTTTGATTACGGCCCCTCCGGCTACTTCACCGATTAATTTTCCTTTCAGATTGTATTTGGTCACAAGACCATCAAGAGCAGCGGTCATCATTTGTTGGTTTCCAACTTCGGCGTAGGCAGTATTAGCTCTTGCAAAGGGAATACGGTTGTATCCCACAATAGCTACTTTTTTGATTGTGTTTGTGTGATTCATAAGTCAGGTGGTGTTTTTGTCCTTAAAGATAAGCAGAGTTATTTACTATTGAAGGATTTAAAATCTAAAATAATAGGTCTTGGGATGATATTCAACGATTTGACTCTTAGTTATATTTATTTAGAATAATTAAAAATAATTTGCAAAACGATGTTTTAGCCCTTACTTTTGCCAGCGAAATAAAAACCAATACAAATAATTATGAATACCATGAGAATAAAAAAAGTTTTATTTTTTCTGGTTTTTCTAAACTCATTAGTGATGATGGGGCAGGAAAACGGAAAAGTAGCCGGAAGGGTTTCTTTAACCGGAAATGTACCGGCAGAAGGTGTTTCTGTTGCTCTTAAAGGAACAAGATACAGTGCTATTACAAACGAACACGGACAGTACGAAATTAAAAATGTTAAGTCTGCCAGTTATACTATCAGCATCAGTGCAATTGGAATTCGTCCCGTTGAAGACAGAATTACAGTGACATCAAAGCAAACGACAACTAAAAATTTCATGCTTGCGGAGAGCCAGGAAGATTTGGACGAAGTGGTGATTACTAAAAACAAATACAAGCAAGACAAGCCTTCTTTATCTTTACGTCTTCAAACACCGGTATTAGAAATTCCCCAGAATATTCAGATTGTGAGCGGTCAGACATTAAAAGATCAGCAGATTGTGAGTATGAGTGACGGAGTAATCCGAAATGTGAGTGGAGCCGTGCGCTCTGAGCATTGGGGAGATTTGTACACCAATATAAAAATGCGTGGTTCACAGGTTCAGGCGTTCCGTAATGGCTTTAATGTGGTTACTTCTTTCTGGGGACCTCTTACGGAAGACATGAGCTTTGTAGATCATATCGAGTTTGTAAAAGGACCGGCAGGATTTATGCTTTCCAGCGGTGATCCAAGCGGATTGTACAATGTGGTAACTAAGAAACCAACCGGAATGACAAAGGGTGAAGCTTCTGTAATTGCGGGAAGTTATGATTTTTACAGAGCGAGTATTGATCTTGACGGTAAATTGGACAAAAAAGGAAAGTTATTGTACCGTTTTAATGCTGCAGCCCAAAACAGAGGTTCGCACCGTTCCTTTGAACACAATAACCGTTATGTAATTGCTCCGGTACTTACCTACCAGATTGATGATAAAACAAAAATTACGGCGGAGTATAATTTTCAATATGCCAACATGACTGAGGTAGGTTCTTATTATGTATTTGGACCTAAATCTGATGGATATGCCACTTTACCGGTTGGATTTACCCTGACACAGCCTGGTATTCCGGATACTAATATTCAGGACCATAGCGGGTATTTTATGTTTGAGCATAAGTTTGATGATAACTGGAAACTGACAGCACAAACTTCTTATTTCAAGTACATTCAGCAAGGATACAGTTCATGGCCTGCCAGCGTTGGCTCAAGTGAAAATACCCTTGGTAAAGGCAACATTATTAGAAATGTGGGTATCTGGGATGCAGAAAGTAATATGTATTTAGGTCAGGTATTCGTAAATGGGAAGTTCAATACAGGAGCTGTTACGCATAAAATACTAAGTGGTGTAGATTTGGGGAATAAAGATTATATGGCAGATTGGGGACAGTCTCATGATCTTGATACGGCAGCGAATCCATTTAATGTTTACAGTCCAAATTACGGTACACCTTCTAATGGCTTTCCGGCTTTTGATCGTGCAACACCGCTTTCTGTCAGAGCCGGAATTGGAGGCAGACTGGGACAAAAGTATGCGGCAGGTTACATTCAGGATGAGTTAGGTTTTTTTGAAAACAGGTTGAGATTGACTCTTGCGGCACGATACACCTGGATTAGTCAAAACAGTTGGGGAACGGATGAATCTGACAGTCATATTACGCCACGTGTGGGAGCTAGTTATTCTGTGACTGATAATCTGGCTGTTTATGGTTTATACGATCAGGCTTTTATACCACAATCCGGAATTATTCAAAATGGGGATCAGGTAAAACCACTTACAGGAAATAATTTGGAATTTGGGGTTAAGAAAGATTGGTTTGACGGATCATGGAGTACTACATTGTCGGCTTATCGTATCGTAAAACAAAATGAGCTTACTTCTGATCCTAAGAATGGACCAAACGATGTTTATAAAATTGTTTTGGGAGAGAAAAGAGCACAGGGTATTGAATTTGACGTAAGAGGAAAATTATTAGACGGACTTAACCTTATTGCCAATTATGCTTTTACAGAATCTGTAGTTACAAGTTCAGTAGTTAAAACTATTGTAGTTGGTTCAGTTGTACCGGGCTTTGCTAAACATACTGCAAATGCGTGGTTGAACTACAGCATTCAAAGCGGAAAGTTAAAAGGATTAGGAGCTTCTATAGGAGGGACATATCTTGCGGGCCGTCAGACAGACAGTTGGAGTGTAGGAGCTATAAGCTTACCGAACTATTTTAAACTGGATGGAGGGTTATCTTATGAAACCGGAAAGTTTAAAGTTACTGCCAACGTCTTTAACATTCTGGATAAATACCTTTACAGCGGATCTTACTATGAGTGGCTTTCTGCTTACTATTGGCAAACAGAAGCGCCAAGAAACTTTAGAGTGGGGGTAACGTATAAGTTTTGATTTTTTTAGGTTCTAAGGTACTGAGGTTCTAAGGTTCTAAGAGTAAACCCGACAGGTTTTTGAAACCTGTCGGGTTTTTTTGTTGTTATGAAATAAGAAATCCTTTTAATCTGTGCAATCTGTGGCAAAAAAAACTACCCTTTTTGAATGAGCGGAATCACTTTTGCACCAATAAGTTCTATAGCATTCATGAGTTGTGTGTGCGTGAGACCAGCATTGTCCATTTGAAAGGTGAATCTGGAAATACCGCCAAGTGATTCGCTGTGACGCAAAATTTTATCAGCAATGCGTTCCGGGTCTCCCACAATCAGTACCCCCAGATCGTCAATTAATCCGTCAAATTTGGCTTTGGTCACGGGCGGCCAACCGCGTTCCAAGCCTAATTTTGTCCAAAGTTCAGCATAACCGGGATAATATTCTTCAATAGCTTTTTCGGTTGTATTTGCAGCAAATCCGGGTGAATGTAGACCCACTTTAAGTTCTTCGGGTTGATAACCCGCAGCTTTTCCTGCTTCACGATACAAGTCAACTAAAGGACGAAAACGATGAGTCTGACCCCCAATAACTGCGACCATCAAGGGAAGCCCTAACGATCCGGCGCGGATAAATGATTCAGGAGTTCCGCCAACACCCAGCCATACAGGAAGTTTTTCTTGCAAAGCTCTGGGATAAACCGGAAGATTATTTATGGACGGGCGAAATTTTCCCGACCAGGTCACAAATTCATTGTCTCTGATTTGAAGCAAGAGATCTAATTTTTCTTTAAAAAGTTCATCGTAATCATTCAGATTAAATCCAAAAAGCGGGTAAGCTTCGATGGAAGATCCACGGCCTACTACAATTTCGGCTCTTCCTTTTGAAATTAAATCAAGAGTCGCAAAACTTTGATAGACTCTTACCGGATCGGCAGCACTTAGAACTGAAACAGCACTTGACAATCGAATGCGTTTGGTTCGTGCCGC
Organism: Flavobacterium sp. WG21; assembly: GCF_000335775.1. Lineage (NCBI taxonomy): Bacteria > Pseudomonadati > Bacteroidota > Flavobacteriia > Flavobacteriales > Flavobacteriaceae > Flavobacterium > Flavobacterium sp. WG21. The sequence goes on along the minus strand of NZ_AMYW01000023.1, from coordinate 54,783 downwards.
AGCAGCACTTAAAATCACAGCGGTAGCTGAATCTAAAAATTCTTTTTTATGGTGTTCACCAATACCAAAAACATCAAGTCCGGCCTGATCTGCCAGCTCGATTCTTTGGAGTAATTGTTCCATTGCATCAACACTGCTTAGCGTATTGTGGTCTCCATACATCGCCGAAGCGAAACTGTCAATTCCTATTTCCATTTTTTATAGCTTTAGGCTTTAAGCTTTAAGCTTTAGGCAGTATGCTTTCTTATTAAGCCTATTGTCAAATGCTTATCGCGGTTAGTATTTTTATAGCTTTAGGCTTTAAGCTTTAAGCAATATGCTTTTTTTAGAAAGCCGACAGCCCAATACTTATCGCGGTTATTATTTTTTTTTAGGCTTTAGGCTTTAAGCAGTAAGCTTTTTAAGAAAGCCTAAAGCTTATAATTAATGAGAAAAACCAAAGGAAACACTAATCAGAATAATCACAATAACAATTAAGGTGATGCCTACATACAGATAATCTTTTTCCAGTAAAAACGAAAATAGTGATAGTAAAACACGTAAAACCGGAGTTAGAAAAAGCAGAATAATTCCAAAAAAGATTAAAGATTCACCGTTTCCCTGAATTACACCCTGATAAATTGCCGAAATTACTTCAAAGATATTACGGTCATTTTCATGAAAGACCGAATAGTCTTCAATGTCCGCGCTATGATGCAGTAAGTAAACAATTCCACCAATAAAAGCTACGGATAAAGAAATCCAGACGCCATAGCGCAATAAATTTCCGATAATGGTTTGAAAATCTTTTTCTCCAAATTTTTCGTGTTGCATAGTCTTAGATTTTTCCATTAATTCCGTTATAGATCATATTTACTGCTAGTACAAAGATGAGACAGGCAAAGAATATTCTTAGTTTCTTAGGATTTGTTTTCACAAGAACTTTCGCTCCTGCCATCGCTCCAAAAAGCACACCAACTACTACAGGCATACAGATTCCAGGTTCGATGTATCCTTTCTGAATGTAAATGACAGAACTTGCCATTGCGGTAACTCCCATCATAAAGTTACTGGTGGTAGTAGAAACTTTAAACGGAACTCTCATAATATTGTCCATGGCGATTACTTTAAAAGCTCCGGAACCAATTCCTAATAAACCGGACATCATTCCGGCAATTCCCATCATACTGAAACCTCCTATAACATTTTTAGTTCCGTAATGAATAACTTTGCCATCGTGTGCGGGATAAGTGCCTTCTAATTTTAGTTTTTTAGCCAAAGGACTAGATTCTAAAACAATATGTTCTTCTTTTTTACGAAGCGAATTGATAGCCGAGAAAATTAAAGTAAGCCCAAATAAAACGGCAATAAACGAAGTAGGAGCAATAGTTGAAAGCAGGGCTCCGCAAACAGCACCTATTGTAGTGGCAATTTCCAGAAAAATACCCAATCGCATGTTGGTGATTCCTTCTCTCACATAAGCTGCGGCTGAACCTGAAGAAGTTGCAATTACGGAAACCAGAGCTGCACCAATTGCATAATGAATGTCAACGCCAAGAATGACTGTTAAAAGTGGAATTATGATAATCCCGCCACCTAAACCTGATAATGAGCCAATAAAACCTGCTAAAAAAGCACCGAGAATCATAATCAGGGTAAACGTAAGTACTGTCATTCGAATCGATTTTGTTACCGCTAATTTACGAATTGAAATTGGGAGAGGAACTTTTTTATTTCTTAATTAAAAACTAAAATGACAGCATCATAAAATATAAAGGATGAAAAATAATGCCAAAATAATTCTAACTGATTGATTTTTAAATAACAATCAGGGAGGTTGATGATGCGCTAAGATTGAAGAATTTACAGGTTGTCTTCTATTATTTTTTGCACACTATTGATAAAAGTCTCCGTATCCTTAACATCCTGCTTGATGTATAAATCGTATTTGGTTAATTTATACTGATCAATCATGTCCTTTTTTAAATACTTTATGAGAGATTCGAGAGTTCGGGTATCTTCCTCATTTTGCCTTTTTAGTTCCCTTTGTTTGCTTTGCAAGTAATCCAGACTGTTTTTTAATCTCTCGACATTTAACTTTTCCACTCTTTTCCTTCGTTTAAAATTATTTAATAAACGATATCCCGGGAGGTTATTAAGCTCAATATGCCCCAAAAACCATTACCATTTGAGTTTAATTCCTCCGGAGTATCGTATTTTCATACATACGTTTAAATTGAGAATTTAGATTTGGGAATTGTTATATAATTTGTATTGCGATTTACAAAATTTGTATTTGAGGTGAGCAGGTTGTCGAAAGCCCAATGTTTTGGTCTTTTTCGCAGGTAGTTATTTTTTAAGGATTTTATATTTTGAATGAGTTTTATAAATTTTTATTGGGATCGATTGTCTAAAGCGAGATACGTTTTGTCCAAAGAAGAAAGCAATAAGGCTGCCGCAGCACTTGTTAGAACCGAGTAATCAAAAGGAGCTTTTACAGAGACTGAAACAGCCATGGAGAATGCAAAAAGAAGCATTAAACCTGCAGTTCCCAAAGCAATGTAACGGGTTTTAAATCCTATGATGAGAAACAAACCAAACAAAATCTCAAAAAAAGTAGCCAAAGCTCCCAATACTTCTGCTAAGGATCTACTAGCAAAGGAGTTTAAGGTTTGGGTGTAAACAATAAAATTGTCCCAGTTTCCCCACGCAACTCCGGGAGCGCCGGGTGCACCCCAAAGACCAAAACGGTCGGCAACTGCAGAGAGCATCGTAATTCCTAAAACAATTCTTAAAACAAAACCTGCCTGTGTTGTACCAATTTTTCTCATTTGGATCTTTTTAGGTAAAGGTAACAAGATGTTCTGCTACTTTGATGATTATTTTTGAGACCAAGCTATTTTAAGAACTCTTAAATCCATCTTCCTTATCCTTGAAGGCCCATGTCGCCATAGCTTCGATAACAGGCATTAAACCTTTTCCCGACGGACTTAAGCTATAGGTCACAAAAGGAGGTACAACCGGTTTAGCTTCTCTAATGACAAGATGGTCGGCTTCGAGCTGCTTTAAATGTTGTATCAGCATCTTTTCGGTAACTGCAGGGATAGCCCTTTTTAGTTCGCTGTAACGTTTGCTTCCGCCTGAAAGATGGTAAATGATAATGGGTTTCCAATAGCCTCCAATTTTTTCCATAACATAAGTTACAGGACATTGGTCTAAAGCATATTGCTTGTTTTCCTGAATAGTCGATGATTCTTTGATGGCGGTCATAGTGCATACTTTAGGGTAAGTACTTGTATAAAAGTAAGTACAAATATACCTTTGTTACAGAACATAAAAAAATAAACAGAGATGAAAATTACAATTTCAGGATCATTAGGAAACATAGGTAGGCCATTGACCCAAAAACTTATTGCCTCGGGACACGAGGTAACAGTAATCAGTAGTAGTTCAGACCGCGTAAAAATGATTGAAGCAGCAGGAGCAAAAGCAGCGATAGGTTCTGTAAGTGATGCCGCTTTTTTGCAAAGCGCATTTGAAGGAGCGGATGCTGTATTTGCAATGACTCCGCCTAATATGGGAGGAGTTAATATCATTACCAATACTACAGACGCCGGTAAAGCACTTGCAAAAGCCATAGCAGCTGCCGGAGTAAAACGTGTTGTAATGTTGAGCAGTATTGGTGCAGATTTACCAGGAGGAAATGGTCCAATTGCCGGACTTCATAATATTGAGAAATTATATGAGTCATTAGAGAACGTATCGGTTACGTATCTTCGTGCGGGTTTTTTCTACACGAATTTGTACCATGATGTTCCAATGATTAAGGGAGCGGGAATTATTGGAGCAAATTATCCTTCTAACACTACAATTCCTTTTGTACATCCTGAAGATATTGCCGCAGCAGTGTCTGAAGAATTACTAAAAACGATAGTGGGAAAGAACATTCGTTATATTGTAAGTGATGTGCGAACTCCAAATGAAGTAGCCAAAACTTTAGGCTTAGCCATTGGAAAACCGGATTTACCATGGATAGAATTTACCGATGTACAATCTCTTGACGGAATGAAACAAGCGGGACTACCGGAAGAAATTGCTGAACTGTATACCGAAATGGGATCAGGTTTTAGAAACGGTAAAATTGCAGCACATTTTTTAGGCGATTATAGTTCTGTTGAAGGACGAACTAAACTGGAAGATTTTGCAAAAGAATTTGCCGCTAAATTTTAAATAAAAGTAAGAAGCTGGTTTTAGGATCAGCTTTTTTTAGTATTTGAGAATTCTAAAGTGCTATTGATTTTTGATAAGAATATACTGGTTTAGTATAAAATTATACCGTTTGTAAGATTCGGACTGTATTTATCTTTGTAATAATAATAGAACTTAAAAATTATAAAGATGAAAGCCATAGGATTTAAAACATCGTTACCAATTGCTGAAGAAGAGAGTTTTATAGCATTTGAAACTCCAAAACCAGTTCCCGGAGAACGTGATTTAGTAGTAAAAATTAGTGCAGTATCTGTTAATCCCGTCGATTTTAAAATTCGTCAAAATAGTACAAAAGATACCATTTTAGAAACTCCGAAGATTATAGGTTGGGATGCTGTGGGTATTGTTGAAGCGGTAGGAGAGAAAGTAAGCCTGTTTAAGGTGGGAGATGAAGTTTTTTATGCCGGAGATATTACCAAACCGGGTAGTAATGCCGAATACCAGGTTATTGACGAACGAATTGTAGGCAGAAAACCAAAGTCCTTAAGTCTTGAAGAATCGGCAGTCATACCTTTAACCGGTTTAACGGCTTGGGAAATTCTCTTTGACCGCATCCGAATCAATCCTGAAAAAGATAAAGGTAAGTCGATCTTAATTATTGGAGGAGCAGGAGGAGTAGGTTCGATCGCTATTCAATTGGCCAAAAAAGTAGCGGGTCTCACGGTTATTGCAACCGCATCCCGCCCAGAAACTATAGGCTGGTGCAAAGAGCAGGGAGCTGATTATGTAGTCGATCACCGAAATTTAATTGCTTCGGTTCAGGAAGCCGGGTTTCAACAGGTTGATTTTATTTTAGATTTTGTAGATACGAATTCGTATTGGGATACTATGGTAGAATTGATTAAACCCCAAGGGCATATTGCTTCTATTACCGGAAGCAGTGATCCTGTGGCTCTGAACAAACTAAAAAATAAAAGTGCCTCCTTCTCGTGGGAGCTTATGTACACACGATCGATGTATGAAACCGATGATATGGAGGAACAGCACGTTATTCTTAATAAATTGGCTGATCTTTTAGATCAGGGCATGCTAAAATCAACGCTAAATGTAACGTTAACAGGTTTAACGGTATCGAATTTCAAAAAAGCGCATGAACTTTTAGAGTCAGGGAAGACTATAGGAAAAATTGCTATTAAGTTCTAAAGACAAGCAGGGATGAGGTTATGAACCTTTTAATATCTTAAAAACATATTCTTTGTAGCTTGCCCCGATAGGAATTTCTATGGAGCCAATTTCAACATCATAAGCGGTAAAAGCTGTAATGTTTTTTAAATTGATGATAAAAGAACGGTGTACCCGAAGAAAATCTTTTCCCTGAAGTTCCGCTTCAATATCGCCGATTTTGTATTTAGAGGTTAGTTTTATGTCTTCCTTCTGATGCACCACAATGTAGTCTTTCACACTTTCAATAAACAAAACATTGTCCGTATTGATTTTATGAAATTTAGTACCGCTTCTGATGTAAATAAAACTCTCGAGAGGTGGCGTTATAATTTTTGTATTGCTTGGGCCACTGATACGTAAATAACGATCGGTGGCTTTAAAAAAGCGATCAAAAGTAATAGGTTTGAGCAAATAATCTACAATGTCATGTTCGTAGCTTTCCAAAGCATATTCACGATAAGCCGTTGTGAAAATAATAGCCGGAGGGTTTTTCAATGTCTTTAAAAAATCAATTCCCGTGATCTGTGGCATTTTAATATCCAGAAACATCAGGTCAACTGCTGTAGTTCTTAATACTTCGGCAGCTTTTAAGGCATTCGGACAGGTTCCTACAATCTCAAAATAATCCAGCTTACTGATGTGATTTTGCAGCAGGTTTATGGCCAAAGGCTCATCATCGACTAATAAACATCTTATTTTCATTTTTCTAAGCTTGGTTGGAATCGTTTTGCAGCTTGATTTCTAAATGGGCTGTAAAATGAGTATCGTTTTTGGTAACCTCAAAAGTATAATTTTCTGGATAAATTTTGTCCAGCTGCTGTATGATATTGTTCAGTCCAATTTTACCGTTTTCAGATTCAGTTTCACTCTTCCCAATAGTGTTTTTAACCGTAAAGGTAAAATGACTGTTCTTTAGTTTTAAATCAATAGCTATAATGGGGGAATCCGTATCTTCTCCGGCACCATGTTTAAAAGCATTTTCTACTAATGAAAGTAAAATTAAAGGCGCAATAACATCATTATGGTCGACATCGGTATTAAAAATAACACTGAGCCTTTCATCATATCGTAATTTTTCAAGTGCAATATAATTGTTAAGCAATGCAATTTCTTGTGAAACAGGGACATATGTGCCGCTGCAGCGATATAAAATACAATCTAGTATTTCAGACAATACGGCAATTGATGGTGAAGTAATGGGAGAATTAACAAGGGAAAGCGAATAAATATTGTTGAGCGTATTGAACAAAAAATGAGGATTCAATTGGGCTTTTAGCACTTTCAATTCCGTTTCCGCCTTTTGCTTTTCCAGTAACAATGCTTTTTTCTGAACTAAATACTGGTTTTTAACCTGTTTTACAAAAACAAAAAATAAAGAAAGAAAAAAGGATTGAATAAAATAGGATCGAAACAACTTTGAAATATCTGTAAAGATTTCAAAAACGGACTCCTGTATAAAAGGAGGGGTGCGTACAATAGGTTCCAGTATATAAATGATTATAGTTCGGTTAATAGCCGAGATAAGATAACAGCCCACTATAAATTCAAGCCAGACCATACTATGATTTTTGGGCGTCATTAAGCGCGGAAGAATACGATAGGAAAGGAAATAGGCAAACAGCATAGAGAAAAAGAGATCGAATGCAATTCCCAGCATTTCATTTGGAATGTTTAATGCAGGATCATCAAAATTGTTTTTACCAAGGAACATAATATACAGGCAGAACCAAAACACAATATGTGTTGGAACTCTGTGCGCTGAGGAATAGTTGATGAGTTTTTCGAATACTGACATAGCAGACCAAAGTTAGTATTTATTTACAAAGAGAAAGAACGTGTCGACAAACAGGTTCAAAAAAGACATTAACGCATGAAAAGCGTAGATAAACATCGTTAATACTCGTTATTTAATGGTTTAACGATCTGAAAGAACTGTATAGCATGCGCTTAATTTTTGCATACAATTAAAGAAGAGTTTTGGTGAAAATTATAAACGAAACCAAAAATGAAAAAGCTCATCTTACTCATCATCCTTTCTTTAGGCTTTGAGGCTGTGGCACAGACCAATGAATTTACGCTTAAAGGAAAAGTTATGGATTCAAAAACAAAACAATCCCTGTCCTATGTTACCGTCACGCTGGAATCGTCTGATCAGAAAAAAAGAACGGTTTCTTCTGATGAAAACGGGATGTACGTTTTCAAGAGCCCTCCCGGAAATTATCAGTTGAAAATCGAATTTATATCCTACAAACCATTCACCGTAAACGCGATTTCACTTCAGAAAGATCTGATTTTAAAAGACGTTTTACTGGAAGAAGAAGTCAATGAACTGAATGAAGTGAATGTGGTAGCTGAAAAATCGGCCGTAGAACTAAAAATGGATAAAAAAGTATTCAACGTTGGGAAAGACATTCTCTCCAAAGGCGGAACAGCTAACGATATTTTGAATAATGTTCCTTCTGTGAATGTTGATATTGCAGGGGCCGTAAGCCTTAGAGGCAATAGCGGTGTTACGGTTTTAATTAACGGAAAACCATCCATGTTAACGGCCAATAACGGTTTGTCTCAAATTTCGGCGGGGAATATTGAAAAAGTAGAAGTTATTACAAATCCCTCAGCGGCTTACGAAGCGCAGGGGAGTGCAGGAATTATAAATATCATACTAAAGAAAAACAGTATGCAGGGATTCAACGGTTCGCTGCAGGCAGGAATAGGAAATCCGGCAAATCATAGTCTGAATGCCAATGTGAGTTATAAAACCGAAAAAGTCAATTTGTTTTCCAATATAGGATACCGTTATATTGACGTTTTTGCTTCCAACAGACAGTTTCAGCACAATACCAGCAACAATGCAGTAACCACGCTGAATCAATACGATGATATCCGAAGAAATAATAGTATCTACAATATTTACATAGGAGGAGATTATTACATTAATGCCAAAAATACTTTAACTGGAAGCTACTATCGAGACAGAAACAATAACAATTACAAAACGGCTATTGGGTACGAGTATGCCAATGCCAATAATGCAACTGACAGTATCATCAATCGCTACGAAAATTATAAGGAACCAAAGTTTTACAATGCCTTAGAATTAAATTATGTAAAAACATTTGATAAAAAGGATAAAAAATGGACGACCAGCCTGCAATATGATTTTTGGCACGACGATGAAAATCAATACATCGATCAGCAAAAAACGATGCCTTATGAACCCGAGGTTTCTAATCTGTACAGCCGAGATATTGAAAGCAGTAACGATATCTTTCTAAAGTCTGATTTTGTAAATCCGATAAACGAAAATTCTAAAATTGAGATGGGAATCAGAAGCGATTTGCGCGCCATTAGAAGTGATTATTATACGGTTTTGGATGAGGTTTTGCAGGACCAGTTTACCAATAAATTAAAATACGACGAAAATCTTTATAGTGGTTACATTCAGTTTGGAAGTAAAATTAAAAAGTTCAGTTATCTGGCAGGTTTGCGGGCGGAATTATCCGATATTAAAATTGCCGATTCAAAGAATTTGTTCAGCAACACTAAAAATTATATCAACCTGTTTCCAACCGTTCATTTAGTATACAATCTAACCGAAAAAACGGACTTACAGCTTAGCTACAGCAAACGTATCAACCGTCCGAGGTTTTGGCAGCTGAATCCTTTTTCCGGGCTTTCAGATTTGCGCAATCTTACCGTAGGAAACCCTGATTTGAATCCGATGTTTACGAATTCTTTTGAATTGACTTTACTGGCCAAACCCGGAAAATTCAGTATTAATCCGTCTGTATACTATCAGCACACTACCGATTTTTTCGAGTATATTCTGCAGCGTACCGATGAAAATTATTTTGTGAGAACACCGGTAAATCTGGACACCGAAGATCGTTACGGAGCAGAAGTTTCTTCAACTTACAGTCCAACAAAATGGCTGAGACTGTCTTTGGATTTTAATTACTACAAATTTAAGCAGCAAGGTATTTACAAAGAGGTAGTTTATGATGTGGAAGATGAAACCTGGCTGTCAAGTTTTCGTTCGGTTGTGAAGTTTCCAAAAATCATTTCGGGCGATTTTAGTTTTAAATACCGAGGTAAAAATCAGGGAGTTCAATCGGTTACCGAGGCACAATACTCGGCCAATATTGGTTTAAACAAGGACTTTTTTAACGATAAAATGTCGGTTACTTTAAATGTGAACAACCTTTTTAATTCGCAACTAACCAAACAAACGGTCAGCACACCGCTCTATTATTTAGAATCAGAGTTTCGTTCGCAGGGAAGATATATCAGACTGACTGTAATTTACCGTTTTAACCGAAAAAAGAATGAAGCCGACAGACTTCCGGATTCTGAATAGTCTGGAAATTTATATTCTTTACTCTAACTGAATTTTAGGAATCGAGCCAGTTTTTAAAATTATTGATTTCCTTTTTGCTTAGAATAATAGGTTCTGTATCCGGAACGGTAACATTCAGTAAAATTTCGATTTTCTGGCTCGAATGTTTTACAATTTCCTGAACAGAATGGCGGTTGATAATATATTTTCTGTTGATTTTAAAGAAAAGAGCCGGATCGAGTTTATTGATGAGGTCTTTCAAATTATTATTGTACAGATAACTGCTGCCGGAGTTGGTGTAGATAAACAAATGTTTTCCGGTGGCAAAGAAAAAGGGAATTGAAGTGTCGTTAACAGAAATTAGTTTATCTCTGTGGCTCACCAGAAAATGATGCTGAATGTTACTTTGATTCTCAATTTCAACTAAAGATTCAACAACTGAATTGCTGTTAAAGGTTTCTTTTATGTTTTTGTATTTGTGCAAAGCTTCGAGTAATTCTTCCTCTTCGTAAGGTTTAAGAAGATAATCGATAGTAAAATGTTTGAAAACTTTTACGGCATAAGAGTCATAAGCAGTGATAAAAATAACGGGGCATGACACGAGAGCCTGCTCGAAAATATCGAGGCTTTTACCATCTCCCAAATGAATATCCATAAATGCCAGATCAACGGTATTCGCTTTAAAAAAGGCAACAGCACCCTTTACAGATTTCAGTACTGTAATTTCACTGATCGGAAGGATAGTCTGCTCTTCCAGAATATTTTTGAGATAGGTGGAGGCGAGATGTTCATCTTCAATGATGACTATTTTCATTTCGTTTATTTTTTGTAAAGTTAAAAAAAACGGAGCGTTGTGAAAGCTTAGTGTTTTGCAAGGTACAATGGTTACATATTTTTCTTTTGTTGATCGATGCTATTGGGTTAAAAAATCTTTAATTGTTTTTGTATATAATTCGGGTTGTTCTGCGAAAATTTGATGTCCTGCATTTGGAATTAATTTGAACTTGCTATTAGTAAACAAGTCAAGATACTCTTTTGTATAGCCCCAATCAATATTATCGCATTGTCCTTTCATGACCAAAACAGGGATTTTGTTGTTTTTCAGTTTTATTCTGGGGTCTTTTAAACCACCATAACTTACACTTGTATTTAAATTACAATAACTACCGGCACCACCTTCTTCTTTCAATACATTTGTTGAATCGCAAACAAGACCTTTCGTAAAAACATTAGCCATACTAGTAAGATAACCATCAGCTTCTTTATCATTAGCCAGTTTTTTTCCAAAAAATCTTGCCCAAATTCCTATAGATACATACCTTGGATTAAGTACAATTGGAAGTATTTTCGAATTTGGATTGTATGGCTCTTTTAAATTCAGGCTGTCAGGTGCTTTAATTTTTTCTAATGCTTCATTTGCAGGTTTAATTGCACCGGGACAAGTAAAAACAATTCTGTCTACTTTGTCCAAATGATCAGCGGAATATAATACCGCTAATGCTCCACCCCAGGATTGTCCAACCAGAATTACTTTTTCGACACCTAATAATTTGATAATTGCTTCAAGGTCGTTTACATGGCGTACAGCAGTATATTCGCTAACTTTTTCCAGTCTTTCCGAAAGACCGCAACCTACCTGGTCATATAAATATACATCATAGCCCGATGCAGAAAGTTTTCCTAATGTTTCAATATTTTTGGTATACACATATCCTCCGGGACCACCGTGCAGGTAAATAATTGGATATGGTTTTTTCACCCCTTTGCCTGCAATGTGCGTATAAGCAATTTTTGAACCTGTAGGTAAATCCCAGTATTGAGTAGTTGCGCGAGGTGTAATATGAGGTACATCAGGGGTTGTCGGAATACATCCTTTAACTATAAATAGTGCGAGGCAAATTAGAAGTGCCCATTTTGTAAATTTTATTATAATTTTTTTCATCGTAATGCTTTTCATATTTACTCCTAACGTTTCCTGGCTTTCTGCAGGTATTTTTTTGTTCTTTATGGCTTGTTTTATCGCGAAACCAAAAGTATACAAAAAGACCATTCCATTATACATGGGCTCAAAATTTCTTAACCCACCAGCTGGAACAGATACTGAATGGATAATGTTTAGATTAGATGTTTTTATCAGATAGTAATGTAACTGCTTGAAAAATAATACGGAATTGTGATTTTTAAATAGTACAGAGAGGACCAACAGAACGTCGGTAATGTATGATGTGTTGTTAACGTACTAAATTTGTGGTTTGTACAACCTATTTTGAATCCATAAACGTTAGCCATATTTGTATTGGGTATAAACGAGTTTTTAAAATTTTGGCTTAAGTATTTCATTATCAGATGTTTTTTTTTGCTGTTGTGATTGGATTCTTTACCCGCTTTTTAGATATATTGCAATAGATAAAATCCTACTTTATCGTTTTTTTTATTAAATTAGCTAAAGCTTTAATGGTGTTGTTCGTCAGCTTTTTGCTGCAGAATGATGTACTATGGGATGACTACTTTACTCAGGTGCATTTTTTTCGCTTTTGAGATATAATGATGGAGCGCAAGTATAGTTCAGCAAGATCTCTTATCTGAAAGCTAACTAGTGTTCATTTGCTAAAACGAAGAATTAATGAACATAACACTGCATAAACTGCTTTTCTTGTCCTTTTTTAATCCAATTGCCTTTACTTTAAAAGAGTATCGCAATGCAGTACCAAGTTGAAAAAAGTATGAAAGAGAAAATCGAAAATCTGGAACAATCTAAGAACATTCAGGAATTTCTTTTGGCAATAAAGAGAAAATCGGATAATTTAATTAATTACTTTCTGGTCGCTTTTTTTATTATAGGTTTATTATTAGCGTTTTGTTTTGATACCTGGGAGATTGCAATTGGAGTGGGGGGAATATTGCTTATTGCCTATTATTCATCAAAATTAGCGTTGCCTGAATCTGACTTTTATCAGTATGTTCTCAGTACTGTATTGGGGATTTTCATGTGCCAGTTTATTTATCAGATGCATGGTATGTTTGAGATGCATTTTACGGCATTTGTTGCAAGTGCTATACTTATCACTTATCAAAACTGGAAACTGCAAATACCGTTAACATTAGTAGTAATAATTCATCATGCACTATTTGGTTATTTGCAATATAGTGGTGTCAGTGGTATTTATTTTACTCAGTTGGATTATATGACACTGCGCACTTTTGTTATTCATATACTATTAGCCACGACCATTTTCGGGCTTTGTGGATTGTGGGCTTATCAATTTAAAAATTACAGTGAAGCTCATATTAATCAGACGTTTAAAAAAAGAGAAATTGAAAATCAGGAATTAAAAACGGCAAATTACGAATTGGATCGTTTTGTGTATAGTACCTCTCATGATTTACGTGCTCCATTAAATTCTATGCTTGGACTTATTGAAATAGCCAAAGACGATACAGCGGAAGAGTTAATGATTGGACATCTTGAAATGTTAAAGGAGAATGCCGAAAAGTTAGATAACTTCATTTGTGATATCCTTGATTATTCGCGAAACTCACGGATGGAGATCGAGAAGCAAAAGATCAATTTTAGAGAACTTATCAAAGAGGTAACCCAAAATTTAAAATTCATGGGTGATACTAACCGAAGAGTTGATTTTAAAGTTGATATTATTGGTAATGCTTCGGTGTACTCCGATAAAAATCGGCTTACGACTATTCTGAACAATCTGATTTCAAATTCGATCCGCTATCAAAATTTTAAGGTTTCAAATCCATTTGTCAATATTAAAATTGATATTTCTAACATCGAAACCAATATTGTTGTTGAGGACAATGGAATTGGAATTCAGCAAGATTTACATCCAAAAATATTTGACATGTTTTATCGTGTTTCCCGAGAGTCGGTTGGTTCAGGATTGGGACTTTATATTGTAAAAGAAGCAATCTATAAACTCAATGGAGATATAAAAGTTCAATCTGAAATTGGTCATGGAACCACTTTTACGATTAAAATCCCAAACAAGTAAATACCTTAACCCATGGAACAGAACGCAACACAACCCTACTTTAGAAAAATCCTTGTCATAGACGATAGTGCTACAGATCGTTATATTGCAAAGCGAATGGCTGAAAAGTATTATTTTGCTGAGGAAATTGTTTTAGAAGAGTTAGCCACAACAGCACTTGAATATTTACGTTCGTTAGAAGATACACCTGATTTACTTCCGCAATTTATTTTTCTTGATATCAATATGCCTGAAATGAATGGTTTTGAGTTTCTTGAGGAGTATGCAAAACTTTCTGAATCAATCAAACTAAATTGTATTATAATGATGATTACTTCTTCAACGCATCCGGAAGATCTCAAACGGGCAGAAAGTAACCCCTTGGTAATAGGCTTTCTGAACAAACCCCTTTGTAAAGAGAAATTTGAAGGCATAAAGCAGGAGTTTCTATTAAAAAGTCATTAAACATAGATGGTTGAAAGTTAAATTTTATTAGTTAGTATAACCCCGACCGTGATTACTGTATAAGTCCAAAAAAGCAATGAGCCCGATGTAATATCGGGCTCATTATTGTAAGTATATAATTCTCTAAAATTTTGGGGCAATTTTACTTTGAAGTTATTTTATAGACTTACAATTCAGGATTGTTTAAACGTGCATCTAAAGGAAATGGAAGCGTATATCGCGGATCATTTTCTATTAGCGTATAATTTTCTCCATTGAAAGTATGGATGATTTGTTTTTGAGTTGTTCTACGCAAATCAAACCAGCGGTGACCTTCTACAGCAAACTCACGTTGTCTTTCCTGAGCGATAAAGTCAAGAAGTTGAGTTTGTGTCATGGCAGCAATCGACAGGCTTAACTGATCAAAAGCTGTAGTTTTATATCTGTTTTTGATGAAAGCGATTACCGTTGTTCTCGCCGTTGGCAGATCGTTTAGTTGTGCCGATGCTTCTGCTTTTGTCAAATACAATTCAGCGGTTCTAAAAGTACATTTTTGTGCAATATCACCACCTTTTCTAAATCTGTATCTGCTTCCGCTTGCCTGATAATACAAAGCAAAACGTAAGTCGTTTGTTTTATCATAAACGCCTGTTAAAGTTGGCGCAGCATATGATGTTCCTTTCAAAAGATTAATAAAAGGATCTTCAAGTGCTAATATAGATTCCGGTCCGTTGTAAAGATTAGGTAAGGCAGCAGTAGTGTTTAAGTTGATTAAAGCACTTTTGTATGTCATTGCTTTATCTGCAGCAGCAATAGCTTTTGCCCATTCTTTTCTGTAAAGGAAAATACGGGATTCCATTGCATATAAAGCAGCTTTAGAAAAACGGTAGTTGATACCCGTTGTTTGCGTGTCTAAATTCAATAATCTTTTTGCCTCTTCATTATCAGATAAAATCTGATCGTAAATAACAGCAACACTTTGAGGAACATAAGCTTGCTCTAAATCTATTTTTAAAGCCAACGGAACACCTCTGTCTGTTGCAGCTGTTGCAGCATTAAAAGGTTTACTGAAGATATTCAATAAATCAAAGTAAGCAAATGCTCTTAGAGCGTAAGCTTCTCCTATTAGTTGATCTTTCTCTGCAGAAGGCGCTAATTTTACGGTTGCTTCATTGATGATCACATTGGTATAGAAAATTCTGTTGTACAAAGTAGCATAAGGAAAACTGTTTGTAGTTTTATCAGGATTGGCATCGTTCCAAATATAATGATCTCTGTAGAAAGTAGCATTATCATTAGATTCATCTAAAACCAATTCGTCTGCTCTAATAGTAGATAATGCTTTATGAATAGCAGTTGTAGAGTAGCCGCTTGTCATTACTGCTCTATAATCAGTTAAAGTTTCCGGAATTACTTTACCCACTGGCTTCACATCAAGATAGTTATCACAGCTTACAGTCGTAATAGCTACGCTGGCAACGAATATGTATTTTAATATATTTTTCATTTTAAATCAGATTAAAAAGTTAGATTACATCCTAAAGATATTGATCTTGGGATTGGTTGTGCATAGATATTTCCGAACGTTTCAGGGTCAAAGTAACCTTTATAATCAGAGCTGATTACAAATAAGTTTCTTCCTTCGATACTAAATCTAATACTGTCCATAAACAACGTTTTTGTCGCTGTTTTAGGCAATGAATATCCTAAACGAACGCTGCTTAAGCGCATATAGCTCATTTCATGAACCCAAGTATCTAAATAGTTGTAAACATTAAGTGGTGCTCCTGCTGGAGAAAACCATTGGTAAGCCATCCATGAATCTCCTGTTCCTGAAGTTGGACTAGTAATTCCAGGTATGTGCGAACCTGTATTAGTAGGTGACCATGCATTAAGTATATCTGTAGTGTAGTTTTGACCACGATCTACTTGTGTACCATTAAAACTTGGTTTTTCAACAACAGTTTGTTTAAGATTGAAAGTAGTAGCAATAGTAAGATCAAAATTATGAACTTTAAAAGTGTTGATAAAACCACCGGTAAATTTTGGATCTGCATCTCCAACATAAGTAAACAAATCTCTTGTTTCTTCATTCGTAAGTTTTGATTGCGAGAAAACTCCCGGGAAAAAATCTGCATAAGGATCAAAAAGACCAAAAAGAGTTTGCGTGTTTACAGTTTCTCCTTTTTTATTTACAAATAAAGGGAAACCACTTTCATCAATTCCGTTAGTTTTTAAGGCAAATACGGCATTAACAGGTAATCCTTGTCTTGAAGGTAAATAGGTGTTAGATCTTGTCTGGATACGATCAACAGTACTCTTATTATGAGCAAAATTAATAGTCGTGCTCCATTTAAAGTTCGGACGGTCAATGTTTCTTGTAGACAAAGAAATCTCGTATCCTTTATTCGTTACCTGAGCCCAGTTAGCGTTTGTATATTCAAAACCGTTTTCAACAGGAAGTGATTGTAAGCCAATTAAGTCAGTACTTTTTCTTCCGTAAACATCGGTTATAATATTAATACGGTTGTTGAATAACCCCAGATCCATTCCAAAGTTGGTATTGGTCGTCTTTTCCCATCTTAATTTATCATTTGGAGGAGAAGCTACACTAATAATAGGTTCTGATTGTCCCGGTAAAATAATAGTTGTTTGATTTGTTCCAACGACATACGGAGAAGTATTTTTATCGATATTTCCTTGTAAACCGTAAGACGCACGTAATCTTAAATTAGAAACTATTTCGCTATCTTTTAAGAAATTTTCTTCAGATACTGCCCATGAACCGGAAACTGCCCATAATGGTAAGTATTTGTATTTAGGATCTGCACCAAATAAATCGGAACCGTCGTAACGAACACTTCCAAAGAACGTATATTTTCTGTCATATGTATAAGATGCTGTTGCGAAGAATGATGCAAATGCATTTTCGTTTTCACTCTTTAAATACGTTCTATAGGTTGGATTAGATGCATAACTTTGAGTTGGAAAAACAATTTGAGTTGTAGTCAATGTTTTCGGGTCGAAACCAAAACCTTTTGTATTAATAGCTGTGCTTTTGTTTTTTCTTAACTCATTACCCACCATAAATTCTAACTCATGTTTTCCTCCAAGAGTAGTGTTATAGTTTAACATCGTTTTCCAGTTGTATTGAAAAAAGTCAGTGTTTGAATTTTGAATAATTCCGCCAACTGGAAGGAAATAAGTATAAGCTCCATTTGCAAATACACTTGTTTTTTCTCTTTCTTTTCTTGTAAAGTAAGTGTCTTTACCGGCATATTTTTCAGAAGCATTGTTGTCAAACTGTAAACCAATTTGTGTACTTGCTTTTAATCCTTTTGTAATATTATAATCAACGTCAAGTAATGCTTTTATAGATCTTGTTGTCAATTCGTAATTGGTATTTTCTCTTTCTTCTAAGTAATTAAAAGGAATATATACACTTCCATTTCCATACCCGGTCATGTCTTTATCATAGTTATAACTTCCATCAGCATTTAATGGAGCTAAATATGGATTTGCGTTTCTGGAGTAATTAGCAGGATTTGTAAAAGTGTCTGTATCTGAAATATAAGATGATTTTTTACTTTGTGTACCAAAAATTCCAACGCCAACACGCAATTTATCAGTTACATCAAAGTTGTTTTTTAAGGTAAGGTTGTATCTGTCAAAACCAGTTCCGATAGTAGCACCTTCTTCGTTGTAAGCTCCTAAAGAGAAATAGTAATCAGATTTTTCTCCACCACCGGATAAACTTAAAGTATATTGTTTGTTGATGGCGCTGCGATACAATAAGTCACCCCAATTGGTATTGTTGTTTCTTAAAGCGTTGATTGAGTTTTGTGTTGTTGGACTTAGAGACGAAAAACCTCCCGATCTGTAGGCTCCTAATTCATTAGCCTGTTTAAGAATACGGGAAATTTCTCCGTTACCGTCTCTGTAAGTTAGATCTTCTCTTGAAGCCAGTGAAAGTTCAAAATCTACTTTTTGAGAAGCATTTAAAAGGTTTAATTTAGAAAAATCAGGTTTTTGAGTCACAAAAGTATTGACATTCAAATCTACTTTCATGCTTCCTTTTTTTCCTTTTTTAGTTGTTACCACAATAACACCGTTTGCAGCTCTTGCTCCGTAAATGGCTGTTGCAGCAGCATCTTTCAATATGGTAATATCTTTAATATCCTCAGGATTTAAACCTGCGATAGAAAAATTGTTTAAAACATCAATATTGTCTTTGTCATAATTTTGAGGAATGTCATTTCCTTCAAGTGGCAAACCATCCAAAACCCATAATGGATCCTGTGCACCGTTAAGAGAGGCAGTACCACGAACTCTGATTTTTGCAATGGTTCCCGGAGCTCCTGTTTGTTGTGTTACGGCAACACCCGCAACCTGACCTACTAACATTTGATCTAAACTCGCAACACCCGCTTGTTTGATATCAGCCATATCCACTTTGGCAACAGCAGATGTCAGCTTTCTCTTTTCGATTTTCTGATAACCGGTAACTACGATTTCCTTTAATTCGCTTACATCTGACTTTAAAGAAATGTTGTATTGATTTTTATCTGTAATGTCAATTGTATAAGGCAGATAACCCATATAGGTTACTCTTAGAGATTTGATATTATTGTTTATTTTCAATTCAAAGGCACCGTCAAAGTCACTTACAGTTCCCAGACCGGCACTTTGAATTACTCCTTTTTCAGAGGTGTTGTTTGATACGGAACTGTTTTCGACAGCAATGGTAACCCCCGGTATCGGCAGTCCATCTTTGGCATCAAGTACCTTTCCTTTAATAGTCCTTTCCTGCGCAAACCCCGAGAGGGTAAGTAGGAAACTCAGCATGTAAAATAAATTTTTCATTGGGTTGTTTTTGGATTATGTTAATTTAAAGTGTGTTGTTTAGTGCTTTTTCAATACGCTGGATCAGATCGAAATAATGATTCTTTGTCTCCTGATTTCCAATGTTTCTTTTCGTCTTTAAAAGTTTCAGAATCTGATTCAATTCTCCTTTTTTGTCAGAAGTCACTTCGGAAACTCTCTTTAATGAAGACTGATTGATGTTGCGCGCCATTTTTGATTCTTGCAGATAATCGCATAAATGAGGCATTTTTAAAGTCTCTTCTAATTGAATAATTTTCTTGCTGTCTGTTTTCTCAAAAAGTTTATTGGTCGAAACAATCAATACATCTACATAATTTTTCTGTGTCATACGTTCCATAATCGTAAGCGATTTGTTTTGAATCGTAGGAGCGAAAATGTTTTGATGAACGGTTTTAAATAATTGTGTTACGGTATAAACATTCTCTTTGGCTTCGTTACGTTGGAACAGCTCATTTTCTGTAATTCTCAACAAACGATCATCACTTAACAGGTTGTATAAAATTCCATATTGTAATTCTCTTGCCAGCGTGTAAGGAGTGTACTCATAGGGCCCAAGAGGAGAATCTTTCAATGGATTTGTTTTGTCCAGAATTGGGTTAAAAAACAACCATTCCGGAAGCGCAATACTATTTTTCAGTAAATACGAAACAGCTCTTTTTTGAATGGCAGCCGGAACCGGAACATAACTTGCTTTATTGTCACCGTGAACCGTGGTATTCAGATAAATTCCTCCCACATTCGTTAACACATGGTAGTTGTAAAGATTCCACTGACCAATTGCTCCAATATAAAGTTTACCTGTTTGATAGTAAGATTCATCTTTATCATACGTCCACTCAAGGATTTTACCCACCACTTTTTTAAGGTTTTTTAGCCCATATTCGCTGGCCTTCATAGCATCATCCCCTAAATCTTCAGATTGCGAACGCGGGTCAATTGTACTGTCACCGTCCTGCTGCTCTCCGTAGAAATAAACCGGATCGTTTTGGTGTTTTGCAATCAGATCGTTAAGCGCAGTGTGCTCTTCTTTTTGATCAGCGTACCATTTGTAACCCCATTCGATAGCATATTTATCGTATTCACCAATTTTTGGAGTGATCGCTTCAACATGATCTTCGGGCTGAGCAATATAGTTGTAACGAGCATAATCCATGATTGAAGGAGCCGTTCCGCCCATTTTTGCTGTAAAATCTTTAGATCTTAACGATTCTACAGGATAAGCAAACGAAGCACCCATATTGTGTTTTAAACCAAAAGTATGTCCCACTTCGTGAGACGATACAAAACGGATCGCTTCTCCCATGTGTTCGTCACTAAATTTATTTCCTCTGGCTTTCGGATCAATGGCACCTGTCTGAATGCGCATCCAGCTTTGAAGTGAAGTCATTACATTGTGCCACCAGATAATATCCGATTCTATAATTTCACCACTTCTTGGGTCTACTACCGCAGGTCCCATAGCGTTAGATTTTTGAGAAGCCACATACGTAATTACAGAATAACGTACGTCGTCGACATCAAAATCAGTATCTTCTTCAGTTGGTTCTTTGGCGATTACGGCATTTTTAAATCCGGCTCTTTCAAAAGCAACCTGCCAGTCGCGAACCCCTTCTATAATATAAGAACGCCATTGTTTTGGTGTCGATGGATCGATGTAATACACAATTGGCTTTTTAGGTTCTACCAATTCGCCTTTGCGGTATTTTTCGATATCTTCTTTTTTAGGTTCCAGTCTCCAGCGCGTGATTAATTCTTTCTCCTGCATAGCATGTTGACTGTCGCTGAAATACCAGTGTTTTTCAGAGAAATACCCCACACGCTTGTCTGCAAAACGCGGTTGCATAGGTGTTTTATCCAGTAAAATAATGTTGGACGTCACTCCAAGAGTAACCGAAAGGGCAGGACCGCCTTCGCTTACAGATGTAGTAAGCTGTGATTTTACAACAATATTTTTAGGAAACGTTTTTACATTTTCTATATACGATAGTTCCGATTTTACAGATCCGCCAAAGCCAATGTTGCTCAATACATCATTGAAACTTTTTTGCTTACCGTCAAAAACCTTATTGGCTTTAATAACAACCGAAGTCGAATCGTTATTCTTGGTTTCAATATCAAAAACTTCAATAATGGATTCTGAGAAATTATTGTTTACCGAAGCCGTAATAGCATCTCCAACAGGCGATGAAACCTTTGGAACAGAAGATTTTACCCAAACTTTCTTGGCCACTAAATCTTTGTGAAACGTTATAATTTTATTCTCGTAATTCATTCCTTTATTCAATCCGGCATCATTAACAGGCAAAGGAACACTTGAGATTTTGTTAACTACTAAAAACTCTCTTTGAAAAAGAGAATCGTTAATTTCCAGGTATAAATCTGTTTTGACCTGAATGGTGTTAAAAAGTCCTTTTTTGAAAGTTCCTTTTTTAACAAGATCATCATACTTTTTTCCTTTCGAATCTTTTAATGAATCTTTAACTTGTACAGTTTTGTCTTCTTTATTCTTTTTATTCTTTTTTTGAGAAACCATAGTACTGGTGCTCAGTACCAATACCAATAAAACGATATTTTTCAGGTTTATCAACAATGCCTTTTCTCTCATTGAAAGTTAAGTTTAGGTTAATTTTTGGCTAAAAATATTGCAGGGGTTACGTTAAAAAAAACAAAATGGAGTGAGTGGCTTTTTTTCGGGAGTGAATGTTTTTCTTTTACCCAATTAAAGGTAAAATGCAAGTAAAATCGCCGTCTTTTTTGAAGACTTCGAAATCGTCCTTAGCATAATATTTGTAAATAATTTCTAAGTATTTGTGACCAAACTTGGATTCTTTGCCAAAGTTTTGCTTTTCGTTTAAATTATTGGTAATAATTACAACGTTTTCTTTAATGTCAATTGTTATTTTTAAAGGGGTTTCTTCAGAAGCGATATTGTGTTTTATGGCGTTTTCTACCGCGATCTGAAAAGCCAGATACGGCACTTTTTTAGCCAGATTATTTTCGTCTTCGATCTGAATCGAAAAGACAAATTCTTTCGTAAAACGGGTTTGTTGCAGAAATATATACTTTTCGATAAAAAGCAGTTCTTCCTGTACCGTAACAATATTGTTAACCGGGGGCGTAATCAGATATCTGTAAATTTTGGACAGATTCAGAGTGAATTTTCGAGCGACAGCTGTGTTGCTTTCGATAAGCATGTATAACGAATTCAGTGAGTTGAACAGAAAGTGCGGATTGATCTGTTCTTTTAATTGTTGCAGCTGAATGAGTGCTTTCTCTTTATTAATCTTTTCGTTTTCTATCAAAAGATTATTTTTCTCCTGCGCCAGTACTTCTTTTTCCTGAAAATTTTTACGAGTGAAAAGAGTAAATAAATAGAAGAATACAATTAAAATAGCTGTTGTAACGATGTAAATTAAGGAAGCATACTTTTTTACGGTATTGACATCTTCATTAGATATTTTCTCCGCAAAATTAACACAGATGTACCAATCCGTTCCTTTTATATTGAGTCGTTTGGTATAGCGTACAATGTCAAGACCTAAATATTCCGAAAGCGCAATTTGTCGGCTGAAACTGTTTTTATTGGTAAAAGTAGTGTCACTTGCACGAAGGTTTGTGATTTTGAAAACATTCTTCTTGAGCAATTTTACCTCAGGATGGTAGAGGATTGTTCCTTTTTTATCAAACACAAAAGCATAATTGAGTGCTTTTTGGTCAATGGTAGAAAAATAGGTTTGAAGCGCCTTCAAATCAATGTCATATCCGTATCGAATGACTGTACCATTTGTCGCGATGTACTTGTAATAAATGCGCCAGAAAAAATCCTGCTTATTCTCGACAATACAATTGTATGCATTGAGATTCCCGTTTTTAACAGCAAAATCTTTGATGGAAGCTTCCAGATTT
Organism: Flavobacterium sp. WG21; assembly: GCF_000335775.1. NCBI lineage: Bacteria > Pseudomonadati > Bacteroidota > Flavobacteriia > Flavobacteriales > Flavobacteriaceae > Flavobacterium > Flavobacterium sp. WG21. Next base: position 31,812 of record NZ_AMYW01000023.1, on the reverse strand, counting down.
GGACTATTTTTAGCAGTTACAAAAGTGATATGCTCCTTATTAATCTGAAACCAATTGTTTTTAATAAGACTGTCATTGGCGTGAATTGTACTGAGTATCTTTAGATTATCCGACAGATTCTGGGTACTGCTCATTTCAACAATACGTTTTAATTCATTTTGAATTTCTAAAAAATGCGACAATTCCTGTACAAGTACTTCCTGTTTTTTCAGAAAGCCTCGTTCTTCAGTTGCAGTATTTGATTTTTCGGTGATCTCAGTTATAAAACTGCTCAGAATATAAATTGAAAGCAGCGTGAGGACAATAAAGATAATTCCTAAAATAAAGAAGTTCCTGCGGGAAAAGGTATTTTTAAAAGTAAATTTCAACGATGTAGATTAAAATATAAGGCAGTATTTCAGACCTTAAAAAGCAATAATTTTTATTTTTTTAGGGTGCAAATATAAAACTTTTTATTTGATACTGTTGTAGTTAGCAAAAGTTAACAGTATTTCGAGGGGTACGTTTAGTAAAAATCTTGTTAAGAGTAAAAAAGTCTCAGGTTTGAAATAGGTGTATGGCTTACAGAATTGAACCGCAAGGTCCGCAAGGTTTTTTACTAAGCAGGATTTTGTAAAAAATAAGGTTCGCAAAGCTAAACATAAACTTTGCGAACCTTGCGAAAATCTTTGCGGACTTTGCGGTTAAATCATATCACAATTCTATTCTCATTTCAAACCTGAAACCTGAAACCTGAAACCTGAAACCTGAAACTTGAAACTTGAAACCTGAAACTAGAAAAATCACCCAATCTGCAGATGTTCCATATTCTTTCCTACCAAAGTTCGGGTACCCTTCACTTTAAAACCTAATTTTAAGTACAGTTTTTTGGCGTTCGGGTTGGCATCTTCCACCAATAGTCCGAGAGTCCTTTGATTTTGAGTTACATACTCGTCAATTAAAAATTGCAGCAGTTTTGAGCCAATCCCTTTTCCCTGATGATTTGGACTTACACCAACCGAATCAATATAAAATTCACCACTTTGCGTTTCGTCTTCAGGATTAAAATCAGCATTGAAATTCAGACGAACATAATCAACAATTGGTTTTCTCAACGAATGCAATTGTCCTCCGTCATAAACAGCAACAGCACCAATAATTTCGTTGTCTTCCTGCGCTACATAACAATTTTGATAAGAGTATTGATTATTCTCGGTTTCAACAAAATGAAGCAGGAAATAGTAGGCCGTTTTAGGATCCTTTTCACCTGTAAATTTGTAGATAATGTCCTCCATTGCCAGCAGCAAAAGTGCTGTAATATTTTCCGAATCTTCAATTGTTGCTTTTCTGATAATCATGATAAATGCGTTTAGTGTACAAAATTACACCAACTTTTACAGATGAATCAATTTTGCTCAATATTTGTGATGAAAAATTACCTTTTTCATAATTTAAAAAGAAATGTTTGGTACTATAGGTTATAATTTTTATTTAGTTAACATGTTTGTTATTAATGATTTATGTGTGTTTTTAAGTGTGCTTTTTTATTTAGCAGATCGAGTGTAATAATTTCAAAAATGAGAGTAGTCAGCGTTTTCCTTGTTGCGCAAAATGATACTTTTTGTAGTATAAATGCTATTTTTTTAAGAATGGCTGTTGATAACTGTTTTTAGGACGAAGCCTTTTTTTCGCCCCTATACTGTTGATAACTCTATTTAGATTTAGTATAAATAGCTGATGTTTCGCCTCTTAAGCTTTATTTTCTTCCTGTTGATAAAAAGCAAATCTAAGGGTCGATTTTGAGGTGCCCAACTGTTGATAATTGCGTTGTTTTTTAACATCAAAAAAGGGGAGAAAGAAGATCTCGGGGTTAAATTTGTAACTATAGAAATGTCGTTAATACCTCCCCAAGAACGAAGCATTTTTATCCAGGTTCAGTCACCATTTAATACTTATATATATGTCTATATTTGATAAAAGAATCAATTATAAACCTTTCGAGTACCCGGAGGTTTTGCAATTTACAGAAGCCATAAATAAAGCGTATTGGGTTCATACAGAGGTTGATTTTACAGCCGATACGCAAGATTTTCATTCTCATTTAAATGCCGCGGAGAAAACCGCCATTAAAAATAGTCTATTGGCGATTGCACAGATAGAAGTAGCTGTGAAAAGTTTCTGGGGAAATATCTACGAGCATTTTCCAAAGCCGGAATTCAACGGATTGGGGAGTACTTTTGCCGAATGTGAATTCAGACATTCTGAGGCTTATTCACGTCTTCTGGAAGTTTTAGGTTACAATGATGAATTTGAAAAACTGATGGAGATTCCGGTTATCCGCAAACGTGTCGATTATCTTTCGGACGTGCTTAAGGATACCAAATCTCAGGACAATAAAAAGTATGTGATTTCACTGATTTTGTTTAGTATTCTGATCGAAAATGTGTCACTTTTCAGTCAGTTTGCAATTTTATTGTCTTTTACGCGATTCAAAGGCTACATGAAAAATGTGAGTAATATTATTGCGTGGACTTCTATCGATGAACAAATTCATGCTAATGGCGGCATCTATATTGTAAACAAAATACGTGAGGAGTTTCCGGATTATTTCGATGAAGAAACATTAAACCTTATTCGTGAAGCCGTTAAAAATTCAATAGAAGTAGAAGCTGATATATTAGACTGGATTTTTGAAGAAGGTGAGATTGAAACAATCAATAAGACTGATTTGGTTAATTTCATGAAATTTAGAATAGACGAAAGTCTGGTTCAGATCAATATCCCTACTATTTTTAATGTTCCGGCAGATGATTATAAAGCGATGGCCTGGTTTGAAGAAGAAGTTTTTGCCAACAGCCTTGACGATTTCTTTGCCAAAAGACCGGTAGAATATACCAAACACGACAAAAGCATTACCGCAAACGACCTGTTCTAAAAAGCAAAATTACAATGATGAATACAATAGATACAACTTCAGCAAACAGTCTTCCGTTAAGTGAAGCCGAGAATAAAATGTGGTGGAAAAACTCTGAAAGTGAGCAAATCTTAAATCGTGGTTATCTTTTAAAAGGTGAAACTGTAGAAGGTGCAATTGACAGAATTTGTACCGCTGCAGCCCGAAGATTATACAAACCCGAATTAAAGGAATCTTTTGTAGAAATGATCGAACGTGGCTGGATGAGCATCAGTTCTCCCGTTTGGGCGAATATGGGAACTGAACGCGGTTTGCCAATTTCGTGCTTTAATGTACATGTTCCCGATGAAATAGAAGGAATCACCCATAAATTGGGAGAGGTGATCATGCAAACCAAAATTGGTGGCGGAACTTCCGGATACTTTGGAGAATTACGCGAAAGAGGAAGTGCTGTTACTGATAACGGTAAGAGTAGTGGAGCGGTAAGTTTTATGAAACTTTTTGATACTACAATGGACACCATTTCTCAGGGAGGGGTCCGTCGCGGAGCATTTGCTGCATATTTAGATGTTGATCATCCGGATATTGAGGAATTTTTGAAGATTAAGAGTATTGGAAACCCAATTCAGAATTTGTTTACCGGAATCTGCGTGCCGGATTACTGGATGCAGGAAATGATTGATGGTGATGTCGACAAGAGACAAATCTGGGCTAAGGTGTTAGAAAGCCGTCAGCAAAAAGGATTGCCATACATTTTCTTTAGTGACAACGTAAACAAAAACAAACCACAAGTTTACAAAGACAAAAACCTGCGCATTAATGCCAGTAATTTGTGCAGCGAAATTATGTTGCCTTCAAGCATTGACGAATCGTTTATTTGCTGTCTTTCGTCAATGAATCTCGAACTTTACGACGAATGGAAAGATACTGAAGCCGTAAAATTAGCGATCTTTTTCCTGGATGCCGTATTGCAGGAATTTATCGAAAAAACAGAAGGTAATTATTACCTTTCGGCAGCCAATCGATTTGCCAAAAGACACCGTGCACTTGGACTTGGTGTACTGGGATGGCATTCGTATCTGCAAAAAAATATGATTCCGTTTGAAGGAATGGAAGCCAAGATGAAAACTACCGAAATTTTCCAGCATATCAGTGATAAAGCCGATAAAGCCACTCAGGATCTGGCCAGAATTTATGGAGAACCAGAACTGTTAAAAGGATATGGAAGACGTAATACAACCACCATGGCTATTGCGCCAACAACATCATCATCGGCTATTTTAGGACAAACTTCACCTGGAATTGAACCTTTCAGTAGTAATTATTACAAAGCCGGTCTGAGCAAGGGAAATTTTATGCGTAAAAACAAATACCTTAAAATGTTACTGGAGAAAAAAGGACTGGACAATGAAGAAGTCTGGAGAGAAATTATGCTGAATGGCGGAAGCGTACAACACATGACACAGCTGACAAAAGAAGAGAAAGACGTTTTTAAAACCTTTAAAGAAATCAGTCAGTTAGAGATTGTACAGCAAGCTTCCATACGTCAGAAGTTTGTAGATCAGGGGCAAAGTATCAATTTGAACATTCCTGCCGATTTACCCATTAAAGAAGTAAACCGACTGCTTATAGAAGCCTGGCAGCTTGGTATCAAAAGTTTGTATTACCAACGCAGTCAAAGTGTATCGAAAGAATTGGTAACCAGTTTGGTAAGCTGCAGCAGTTGTGAATCATAAAATAAGAAAGGCCGGATGTATCATCCGGCTTTTCTTATTTATAAGGGAATTTTATTGTAAAATACTAAAACCAATAGTATATGAAGTCTTTGCGGCTTTGCGACTCCGCGAGATTTATTCTTTCTTCGGATTTACAATTTTAGATCGAAGTATATTAAAGAAGGCCGGATCATTTATCCGGCCTTCTTGATAAAATAAATAATAGAATTACTTTTTAATGGCCTTTACTGTTTTCAAAACCAAGAATTGTGATCATATAAGGTGTATTTGAAACCTTGATTTTCTTTGTAATTGCCATGGTAGACAAATTCAGCTGCAGTAATTCTCCTGTAGTTGGAGAAGTAATATAACCAAAGTTCTCTGTTAACTGAATTTGTGGCTTTAAAGCTGCATCAGTGGCAGTTTCGGCAATAACTTTACCTTCCTTTTCAAGTTGCAGACTGGTAAGATTATACAATTTGAATTCGCCCGTATGCAATAGAATTCCTAGTTTAGTAGCATTAAAACTTACTTTACATTGCATGATAGCAGTACTTGCCAAAATAGGTTTAATCGTTTCACTTGCCACGTCAATTAAGTAAGCTCCTTTTGCAGCAGTATATCCCACAAATTTTCCTTTTGCCTTTGTTTCTAAAATAGTTCCAAACCAGGCAGTTCCAAAATCAGCAGGGAGTGCGATAAGCTTTTGTTTTCCGGTACTTTCCACTACAAGGACACCACTTGCTGATCCGAAAACGGCATATGTTCCATCTGAAGCATTTCCGTGAATTCCTTTGGTAGTAACTGTTGCGTTAAAAAGAGTCTTACCGAAATTATCAATGATTTTGACTTTTTCCGGGAGTGTTCCTGCTACAGAATTGTCTTTTTCGGTAATAGCATAAGTATCATTAGAAAAAGTAGCCATTGCACCGTGATGAGCCAACAAACCTGCATTTATAATCTTAAATTTAGCTCCCACAGTATTAATTTCAGATTCTTTAGCAACAGCCAGTGTTCCGTCGCCGTCATTAAAAGTCATTAACTCTCCGCTTTTGCTTTTAAAATGGGTAGGCATAGGCGACTGGCCAATTAAAGCACCAAATTTAGGGATTCCGTCTACATCCACGTGATCGCCATGACCTTCAAAACCGCTGTCAAAAGTTTCAACCGTATTGCTGGCTCTGTGAATGATTCCCGCATATCGTTTGGATTCTGTAGTATAAACGGTAGATTTTGCAAATTTAGCATTAAAAGAGCTTATCGTGGCTTCAACAGGATTAACTAAGGTGATCTCAGTTGTTTTTTCATCAGAAAGTAAAATTCTTAAGAATTTATACTCCGTTAAAGTTTCTTTGGGAGTTTCAGGAGTATTGTCATTGTCGTTGCTGCAGGAAAATAGAGCTGCAGATAAGGCGAATAGGAGAATGAGTTTGTAAAAATTGTTTTTCATGGTAAAGATAATTAAAGTTGATTTTTAAAAATTAATGGTAATAGGCATCGATTTATAGACGCTTATATTGTGTGTAGTGTTTTTATAAAGTACTACCCAATTGTAGGTTCCGGATTGCCAGGCTTTGTCAGCTGTAATTGGAGTTCCTTCGAAATCTGTAGCTGCACCAATAGTGATGCTTTGACCGCCCAAAACACCATTTATTTTTTGAAGTGTAGTAATTTTTGAAGCAGGCCCCAGACCTTTATGTTCGACTTTTGAAATGACAATAACTTTCTTCAAATCGAGCTTGTCGATACTTTCTGGATTGTAATTGGCACTTTTTTTAATCAAAACAGAATATAAAATTCCATCTCCCATAATTTGACTTACCTGTGCATGCGCAGTCAGAAGATCATTCTTTTTGAAAATAAGTTCCGGTTCAACCCAGGTATTCATGTAGTAAATCAGATTATCGTTTCGAGAGAGATTATCGCGGCCAATTACGGGATTGACAGGCAAGTTGACAGGATCTGTAATCGTAACGACCTCTTTAATTTCGAGTTTAGATCCGTTTTCATCTGTAACAATAAAAAGGAAATCAAATTTACCTTCCGGAGCATCAGCCGGAATATTGAAGTGTTTGTGTACATTAGTATTTTTTGCGCCTTTGAATTCCGCCCAGGACAGTTCAAATTTCCAGTCCTTGCTATAAGTTTCACCTTTTAAGGGAAGGATTTTCAACTGTACATCGGCAATTTTATCTCCGGCAAGCACGTCAGCATTAAAGTGAAAGTCACGTCCAATTAAGGCCTTTTTATTATTGGCGGTACCAATTTCAATATTTTCAGCTTTGGGTTTTATAACTTCTTTGTTGTCATCGTTACTACAGGCTGTAAAAGACAGATTAACAGCTAGAAAGAGCAGTATTAGTTTTAGCGTTTTCATTAGAGTACTGGGTTGATTAATTAAATTCATAGGGTATTTATTTGTGTATTAAAAATGGAATTTTCAGCGACAGAATGATGTTTCTTCCGGCTTCCGGAAGTTCTATTAACCTGTAGAAACTGGTGTGATTCAGGTATCTTGTGTTGAACAGATTCTGAACCTGAAGACTAATGATAAAATCCTGTTGTCCGGCTTTTAGTTTAGTTCCCATGGCCAGGTTAAAGACGTTACTGCTTGCCGTTTTCTTTTCAGGCGGGACAATCTGATTCTGCTCGGCAGTAAAGCGATAATCAAGAGAGAAATAGGTGTCTTTTAAACTTTTTATTTTTGGATTGTAAGTGATGCCAAACAAAACCGATGGGGGCGGAGAGAAGGGCAATGTGTATCCTTTTTTATCTCCCGACATTTGCTCGCTATAGAGATATTCTGCTAAAACTTCACCGCTTAAATTTTCCAGAAACTGATAACGAAGCTGTAATTCACCGCCATAACGCATGACTTTACTCTGCTCGTATTCAAATACCTGATTGCCGGCTCCGTAATAAATATCATGTTGCGAAGTTGGATTGAGGTAAATGTAATTAGGAAAATAATTAAAGAACGGACTCAGTTGAAAAGACCACTTAGTATTTTTCCATTCCATACCAAGATCCAATTGATACGAACGTTCGGGCGCTAAATTGGAATTGCCTTTTTCAAATCTGAAATAATGATAATTTACCCCATTTGAAGCCAGTTCTTTAGCAATTGGCATTCTGAAACTCGTTCCAAGATTGGCTTTTAAAGACCATTGTCCCGGTGTATAATTAACGCCTGCTGACCAGTTGAAACTCTGAAAAGTACGGGTCAGGTTTTCAGAACGTTTCAAATATTCAGCAGTTGTCTGGCCGTTTTCAGTGACTTGGCTAGGAAACCAATCTGAATACTGTTTCATTTTGATTTTGCCATAATCGAGCCGTACAGCGGCATGAAGCAGCCATAATTCGTTAAGCTGAATTTTATCATAAACAAATCCTCCAGCATTGAATTGTTTAAAGGCAGGAATCAGAAAACTCCAACCGTTAATGCTATTTTGTTGCTGTTCGGCATTGATTCCTGCGGTGAATTGATGATTTTGGATGGAAAACTCATCCTTAAAAGCAGCAGAAAACACTTCTTTATCGTATTGCCTTTCCAGATCTTTCGGAGCATACATATCAGAAGGATACAGGGGTGGCATATAACCATGATTGACATAATGACTCCATTCCCGACGAAAGTTTTTTTGGAAACCCAATTGCGTTTCGAAACGGTGTGAACCTAACGAAAAGGAAGTGGTATTACTGATTTTGGTATGTGTAACTTCCTGAAATGGCATTAAAATATCCCTGCTGGAACGATCGTGCAGTTGGGTGTCTACATTTCGTGGTTCGAGTCCATGTGCATTGGCAAAAAAGCCGCTTTTGGTATAAATATTACTGAAATAGAAAACCGATTTCAATTGATCCGTTACATAACCGGTACTGGCGTGTACATCGAGTTCTCGCCCTGCCGTGTTGCGCAAGTGATTTTTGTATAAAGGAACAGCATAATTGTATACGTGTACCGTATCAGTGGGAACGCGATAGTCTCCGTAATCCATAGCAGTTATTCTGGAATCAAAGAACCATTTTTCGTTTCTACCGTAAAGATTGACAGATCCTCCGAATTGTTCATTATTGCTTTTGCCTGTAAAATCAACTGTTCCGCCCAAAACATGTTGAGTAGGAAAAGGTACAGGCTGTATGTTTATGGCGCCGCCAATGGCATCAGAACCGTACATAAACGATGATGGACCTTTGATGATTGCCACGCGGTTTACAGCATATTGATCGATTTCTAAACCGTGATCTGCTCCCCATTGTTGACCTTCGTGTTTGATACCGTTTTCAACCACAATAACCTGATTGAAACTTAGTCCGCGAATTAGTGGTTTTGAACCGCCGGAACCAATAGAAATGGTCTTAACACCCGGAAGTCTTTGCAAAGACTGCATTAAGCTTCCGCCAAGATTACGTTGGATAAAGCTGCTGTTTACGATTTCAAGATTAAGGGATTCCTGCTTTTTGCGACGTACTTCGTAACCTTCACTAATGACAACTTCTGATAACTCTTGTATTTCCGGTTTTAAGAAAATAGCAGGGAGCACAATTGTGTTTTGACTTATAGCAATTGCCGTTTCATAAGAAGCATACCCGGAATAGGTTACCATTATTCGCTTTGTATTTTTAGGAACCTGATTTAGGAAATACTCCCCTTTTTTATTGGTTATAGTACTAATATGAGCCGGATACAGTGTAACCAAAGCACCTTCCAAAGGTTTTTGATCCTTAGAAAATACGGTGCCGGAAACACGAACGGATTGGGCTGCTACTTTTGTAACCAAAACAAAACAAAAGAGCAGCACGCAATAAGTCCGCAATTGATTTGACTTAGTCTTGTTCATCAAAATCAATTTATAATATTTTAATACTCAAACCTTTGATCGTCTGCCAGCCTTCCTTATCGGTTAAACGAATCAGGAAATGATAATCTCCAGCATCAATGTTTTGTGGAATTTCGATTTCCTGAACAGCTTCATAACTCTTTTGCCCGGAAGGAATCGTAACCGAATTGATGTAAAGCATCGGGTTTACCGGTTTTTTGATAGGATCCTCATTGCAGGAGGCTACTTCGGTACTGTGATTGTGATGGTCGAAATTGTGGTGAATGTCCAGACTATAAGATCCCAGTTGTGCGTTGTCTGAAAACTTTGCTCTGAAAGTAATTTTTTGTCCGCGAGTGATTGTACTGCATTGTATCGGAAACGCATTTGCGGCAGAAACATCAATTACAGGGTATTCGGTATCAATTTCGGTTTTATCACTGTCACAGCTTGTGAAAGCAAAGCCAGTCGCCAAAAAAGCCAAAAGCATTTTTGAAATTCTCATTCGATTTGGTTTGAGTTTTGTGGTATTCATATGTGAAAATTGTGGGTTACAAAAGGCATATTCCAAACCTGATAATACTAGGGAAATGGCAGTTTTAGGGCACAGGATTAGGCCGTAAAAAGCATTGTTTTCATCGGGAAGGAAATTGGGAAACAAAAGTAAAAGGGTGTACAGGGGAGCCAACGCAATACCCAATTACAGGTACTGAATTGTACAGTTGCAGACAATCAACCGACAGCGAAGTTCTTTTTGAAACAATAGTGTTGTGCGAAAGTGGTATTCCTAAAAAGGAATAAATGTATCAATCACTATCGATCAAAGTACTTTTCTAAATATAGAAAAAGACATAAAATAAAGCTGTAGTGAAAAAGTGAAATACTTTTTCGGTACGAAGAGTATCTAAAACGCGTAACAGCACATCCTCTCAATATTGAAATGATTTACTTTTGTCGTTTTAGGCAATAGGAGGTGCACGAAGGGCAAATAGAGAGCCTTTGAAAAAAGGAGCAAACGATTTGGAATAAAAATGTACATAAGGAATTGGTGTACTATTTTTATAAAACTGAAAAGTTACAAAGTCAAAAGTGCTGACCGGACTGAATTTGAAATGACAAATAGCACACTCTTCGTTAGAGTGATCCTGCATTTTAAATTCACTTTTATCGGTAGGATAAAGTACGACTTTTTTAGCAGTGGAATTGTGACCGTGTATGTGTTCATATGAATGTATCGCCGGAAATAGTATGGCAAATACTACCACCAACGGCATCAAAAGATTTATAAATTTAAATTTCTTTTTCATTCTAATGAATCCATAGCTAATAAGCAATGAAGTACAAATATAGAATTCTTATTTGTAAATGCAACATTGTTTCATTAAAAAAATAAAGAAAAAAATAAAAGGATAAATCTTATAAGTAAAAAGACAGTTGTAGGTCTCTTTTGTCGCTTCAGGGAACGAAAAATGGCAAAAAAATCAGCTTGTACTGAATAAAATTTCCGTTCCTTGAATTGACATTTGAATTTGAAGTAACTATGGTAAATGTTATAGTCTGATTAATGTGATACCGCTTTTAGTCCAATAATAGAACTTACCAGAGTAAACAGAAAAAATAATCGCCAGAAGTCAACAGGCTCTTTAAAAACAAGAATACCCATCAATACCGTTCCAACAGCTCCAATTCCGGTCCATACTGCATAGGCCGTTCCGATAGGCAAGGTTTCAGTGGCTTTAATTAGTAACAGCATGCTTATGGTTAGTGATACAAAAAATCCGGTGTACCATAAATAAACATCGGTACCGGTTGCTTCTTTGGCTTTTCCGAGACAAGTTGCAAAAGAGACTTCAAACAGTCCCGCAATAATTAGAATAATCCAGTTCATAAGTGTAATAATTTTATGGCGCAAAGTTCCTTTAACTCCCGCAATAAAAATTTAACAAATGATAAAAAATGAATTTATTTCAAATCGGCTCTGATTCTGCTGAGGCTAACCTGCGTGATACCCAGATAGGAGGCGATATGTCCCAATTGAATTCTTTGCAGTAGTTCGGGATGGTATTTCATAAGTTCCAAGTAACGATCAGTGGCATTTCTAAACTGCCTTGAAATCAGACGTTCTTCGGTTTTAACAAGTTCCTGTTCGGCAAATTTTCGACCCCAATTGGCAATATGAACATCGGTATCAAACAATTGCTGAAGATGTGTCTTTTTTAATTCGTAGAGTTCGCAGTCCTCCAGAAGTTCAATCGTTTCATAACCTTTTTGCTCCTCAACATAACTTTTCATCGAAACAACGGTTTGTCCTTCTTTTCCGAACCAAAACGTAACTTCATTATCATTCTCCTCAACATACGCCCGCACAATTCCTTTTTTTATAAAATAGAGCGCAGACTCAACCTTTCCGGCATTTAACAGTATATGTCCTTTGGGATATTTTATTTCACTAATACAAAGCTTTAGTGCATTTTTGGACTCCTCAGGAAGCTGAAAGATGTTGTCAAGAATGGTATCGATGTGCATTGTTAATGGTTGATGGTTAATTGTTAATGGTTGATTCTTTATTCTTTACTCTTTACTCTTTATTCTGGGGCGTTGACTATTAATATCTCACATCTCACTAAAAAGATTTCGCACTTCACAGATTGACAGGAAGCTAAATTAAAACCTTAGATTTCAGTCTGCTTAGTGTTTCCTGCGAAATATTGATGTATGAAGCTACAATTTTATTGGGCAGTCGTTTTACAATTGCGGGATTGATTTTGAGCAATTGAGTGTATCTTTCTAAAGCGGCCATAGTCGTAAACGACATTAGTCTGTTGGTATTATTGACATAGGCTTTTTCGAGATACGAACAATAAAACTCCCTCCATTGAGGAACAATCTCCATCAAATGATTGAAATCTTCATGACTGATATATAATAACTCCGATTTCTCGATAACCTGTATGTATTCTGTCGAAGGCATTTTGGTAATAAAACTCACCAAAGCCGTAGCGAATTGATTTTCGAATGCAATATACCGGGTGACGTCTTTTCCTTCTTCGTTGATGTAATAAATTCTCAAACAGCCTTTATCTACAAAATAACTATTTTGACTCGTTTGCCCGGCCGAAAGCAGCAGGTCGTTTTTATCCCGCTGTACAGGTTTAAAGTGCGACAAAATAATATTGAGATCTTTATCAGAAACTGCAATACGACTTCTTATATAAGCACCAAGTTGTTTGTAGGGCATTTTTTTAATTAGATGATTAGATAATTAGATTGTTGGATAATTAGATGATGAGTATCAACAATTAACCATTAAACATAGTCTTTTACATACTTTCGGTAGTAGATAATATCTTCTATTGAAAGTACTATCAAATTGTGTTGTACTGCAAAGCTAATGATTTTGTCCAGTTTGGCCATGCTTCCGTCTTCGTTCATTAATTCGCATAGAACGGCTTCCGGTTTTAGACCTGCTAATTTCATTAAATCTACACTACCTTCAGTATGTCCGTTTCGTTCAAGGACGCCGTTGTTTTTGGCACGTAGGGGAAAGATATGCCCAGGTTTTGCAAGATCTGTGGGTTTGGCATTTTGAGCAACTGCAGTTTTAATAGTTGTAATTCGATCTGCTGCCGAAACTCCCGTAGTTACACCCTCTTTTGCTTCGATTGTAATGGTAAAAGGCGTCTGAAAACTACTGGTGTTTTCTTTCACCATATAGGGTAATTCCAACTGATCGGCTTTTTCATTGGTCAGACAAAGGCAAACAATTCCGCTGCACTCTCGTATCATCATGGCCATGTCTTGTACATTGATGTGTTGTGCCGAAAAAATTAAATCGCCTTCGTTTTCGCGGTTTTCGTCATCAGTTAATAGAATTCCTTTTCCGTTTCGCAGTTGTCGTAAAGCATTTTCGACACGTTCGACGCTGGTTAAACCAAATTTTTCTAAAGGATAGGGTAATGTACTGATCATCTTTTGTTGCGTTTTTTGAATTAAAGAGCAGCAAAGCTAGATTTGTTTCAGACACAAAAGTTTGATCTAGGTCAATAAAATGAAGAGGATTCTTTAAAAGGTAAAAATCGTATAAATACCGATTGTCACAAATCCTTAAATTCATCTACTACAGAACGACATACTTTTACCAAAAGCCGTATAAATACGCATTGTAATGTCTGTTTTTATTGTTATATCTTCCTTGAATAATTTTGTATCTTAGTCTTTATTAATCTAGATCTGTACTGATTATAAGCTTTTTAGTAATCAGTATGAATTACAAAATAAGTAAGCAATGCCTTGGAATCCCGAAATTTATAATAAGTTTAAAAATATTCGTTATCAGCCATTTTATGATTTGGCCAGTTTTATTCAGCCAGTAAAAGGAATGAAAGCCATTGATTTGGGTTGTGGCACGGGAGAACAAACGGCGATTCTGTCTAATCAATTTGAAGAAGCGTACTTTTTGGGAGTCGATTCTTCGCCGGAAATGCTGGAACAATCCAAATCTTTAGAAACGGATCGTTTGCATTTTAGAAAAGCCACCACAGAAGAAACAATAGAATCGGGTGAAAAATGGGATCTGATTTTTAGTAATGCGGCTTTACAATGGTCAGACAATCATGAGATGTTATTTACCAGATTGCTGCAACAGTTAACCCCGAAAGGACAATTCGCTGTGCAAATGCCGGTACAGACGGAAAACAAACTCAATAAAATCCTTTTAGAGCTGGTACAGGAAGAGCCTTTTGTCTCTTTCTTAAAAGGATTTAAAAGAGAATCCCCGGTTTTAAGTATCGATGAGTACACACAAATTCTGTTTGATGGCGGATTGGAACATCTTCAGGTCCAGCAAAAAGTATATCCAATTATTGCCAAAGATCATGAAACCCTTTTTAGTTTCATCTCGGGATCGGCTTTGATTCCGTATACAGAAAGACTGGAAGGAGAGGAGAAGGTACTTTTTATTGAAACCTATAAAAAGAGAATAGCGGAAGGTTTTCCCAAACTTCCCGCTATTTATTCGTTTAAAAGACTCTTACTTTATGGTCGTAAAACCTAATGAAAGATATTTATTTGTAAAGAAAATTTTATTCTTTATAGAGAATAATAGTTGCTTTGTAACCTTTTCCCACATTCCACTGACTCGCTTCAATCACTTTTCCTTTGTCGTCATACACTTGAAATTCAGCTGTGTTCGGTGAAGCAGAACCTTCGTTTAAAGCTTCAAAGTCAATTTTGTTCATTCCTTTTACCAAGGTAATTTTAAAACCCTGATAATCTCCGTTTAAACTTACTTCGGGTTCAATTACTTTATCATTCAGGTATACGCGTATTTTATCGCCATCTACAAAAGCAGCATCACGATAACGAACAGTAGATACAGCCGTATTGGTGACAAAACCTCCCAAATATTCGTTTCTTCTGTAAAAAATGCCTTCCACATTGGCTTCCGGTTTATACAGGCTGTTGTTTTTATACAAATCTTCCGGATTGATTTTTAAAACGGTAGGTTCTTTTGGTAGTGGAAGATCGGGATTTAACGGAGTTTCTGTTGGAGGTGGTACGTCTTTTAATTCAACATTTTTCGAATCAATGGGTTTGTATTTGCCACCGAGTTCTTTCTGCGCATATCCCTGTAAAACAGCAGCGGTTAGTATAATAGTTAATAGTATCTTTTTCATATTATTTTAAGGTTTTAAGACAAACATCAAACGAATGCGTTTGTATCCGGATAGATAACATTTAAGTACAACTATTTATTGCATTTACTGAAAGTTAATTATTTCTAGTGTTTTGTAACATGCAGACAATCAGTTATAAATTTACGTTTTTTTTCGCAGATGCTTGTGCTGTTTATGTGAATACAGATCTCTTTTTGTTGTTGTTTTCCTCTTCATTTTGATTTGGAGAAAATAAATTACATTAAAAAGTAAACAAGAATCTTGCCGTTAATACTTCCTGATAAATTGGGTTGAAGCTATAGAAATCAGATAAAGTTTTAGAATTTCAAGTTAAGATTATAATTTTATTTTATAAGGTTGTAAAATTATCAATTTGATTTATGATAATGTCCGCCATAAATTTGTCTCATCAAATCAGAACAACGGTTTGAAAATTAAAAATTGATAACATTAAAAACTTTAATCATGAAATTTACAAGAAACGCAAACGCAAACTGGAAAGGTACAGGAATGGAAGGAAAAGGAACCATTACGACACAAAGTACTACTTTAAACAATGCTCAACTCTCTTTTAAAACCCGTTTTGCGGAAGGAGTAGGAACTAACCCTGAAGAATTAGTAGCTGCCGCACATGCGGGATGTTTTACAATGCAATTGAGCTTTTTATTATCAGAGGCCGGTTTTGTTCCCGAAGATCTTAATACTACAGCCAAAGTAACTTTTGAAGACGGAACGATTACTTTAATTACACTTGAACTTTCGGGATCGGTTCCGGGGATTACTACAGATGATTTTGAGAAAACAGCTCAAAAAGCAAAGGAGATTTGTCCTATTTCAAAATTGCTAAATACAGAGATCGCTTTAAACGTGTCTTTATTGTCTTAAATAATTGTCATTACAGGGTATCTCAGCTTTAATTTAAATCTAACAAGCAACATCTTAAAAAAATAAAAAAATGAAAACAATAAATCTAAAAAGACAATTGAATCGCTTATTCATGTCTGCCGCTTTAATTTTGACCTTATTAGTGTCTGCCACTTCAATCGCACAAACTGCGCCGGCGAAAGTTAAAAATGTAGTATTGGTTCACGGAGCATTTGCTGACGGCTCAGGATGGAGAAATTTATACGATGTACTTTCAAAAAAAGGATATAAAGTTACCATTGTTCAAAATCCGTTAAGTTCTCTTGAAGATGATGTAGCAGCAACCAATGTGGTATTGCACAATCAGGATGGTCCAACGATTTTGGTGGGACATTCGTGGGGAGGTGCTGTAATTACGCAGGCCGGTAATCACGCTAATGTTGTGGGATTAGTATATGTAGCCGCTTTTCAGCCGGATAACGGAGAATCGGCTTTGCAATGGCTGCAAACGGCTGCTCCCGCTCCCGAGAATGGTGTTTTGGCTCCAAATGATAAAGGGATCGTTTATTATGATGAGGCCAAGTTTCATGCCGGCTTCTGTGCGGACATTAGTAAGGAAGATGCCGCTTTTATGTACGCTTCGCAAGGTGCTTTTTATGCCAAAGGTTTTATCACACCTATTACAAAAGCGGCCTGGAAAGATAAACCGGCTTATGCAGTAATTGCTACACAGGACAAAAGTATCGATCCTTCTATTCAGCGTGCCATGTACAAACGTTCGAAAACGAAAGCGACAGAAGTAAAAGGAAGTCACTGTGTTTTTATCTCACAACCGGAAGCTGTGGCAAACGTAATTATTGGTGCAGCTAAAGATCTAAGCGGAAAGTAATAGAATGTTATAGAATCTGCACAATCTGCACAATCTGCGTGAAAGAACTTTTGATTGTTTTAATTTGATGATGTATTTTTTTTCTCCTCCATTGATCTTAATAATTGAAACATTTTTCTAAATACAAAAAGCCAAAGTACTGCAAGGTATTTTGGCTTTTTTGTATTGATTCCCGATAGGTATTTACCGGGTAGTAGCTTTAATAAAATAAGGAGAGTCGTTCCATCTTATTTTACGATAAGCAAAGTTTTGCTGCAAAGATTCCGGTAAGCAATTCCAGATGGCTTCGTTCATTTTTTCAAGTAATAGCTTCTTAGAAAAAGTGTCAGACACCACCAGACTGATTTCGCGTACGGGTTTTGGATCTTTAAAATGTTTAAAAAGCCCGGTTTCTACTTCGTTAATCATCGAAAGTTGAGGGATTATGGCAAATCCTAATTCGGCCCGTACCAAATTTTTAAGGGTTTCAATCGAGCTAATATCGTAACTGAATTGTTCTTTAATTTTTCCCGTACTTTTGATATCACAGATATCTAGGAGCTGTGCATTGTAACAATATTCGTTTTGAAGCAAAAGCAATTCGGCCCGGTCTGAAGGCTGCAATTCGTAATGTGATGCTGCGGCCATAGGATGTACCGTATTTAAGTACGCGACAAAAGGTTCTTTAAAAACCGGATGCTCCATTAAATGAGGATTTCCGGTAGGAGTTGCCATAATAGCTACGTCCAGAGCTCCTGTCATAACATCATTCATCAATTGTCCGGTATTGGCTTCTTTTATAATGAATTGCATTTTTGGAGTGGCTTTTTTCATGGCCTGAATAAAAAGAGGGATCAGATAAGGGGACAAAGTCGAAATGATTCCAACTTTAACTTCGCCTTCCAGTTTGTTTTTCTCATTCACTACAAAATCTCTGATTTCATCGGCCTCGCGAAGTATCTTTTTGGCTCGGTTTATAATTTCGGTTCCAAGAACGGTAGGGGTTAACGGAACCTTGTTTCGATCGAAAATTTTAATTCCAATTTCTTCTTCCAGATTTTTTAGCTGTATGGTTAGTCCGGGTTGCGATACCAAACAAACTTCTGCGGCTCTTGCAAAATGACGTTCCTCGTCTAATGCTACAATATATTTTAATTGCTGAATTGTCATCTCGATTGGTATATTGGATATAAAGGTAGAAAAATATAACGGAGCGTTTCGGTGTTTTTTAATCTAAGCACGAGAAAATGTAAAATACAAACGGAGAATATCAAAAATGTTCAGGATATGTAAACTAGCCGACATTAGGAGACTGTAAGAGTTCTTAATTTCGATTTACTAAATGATATCACATGAGAACACTATTTTCTTTTACAGCTATTTTAATACTCTTCGGATGTGAATCTGAAGGAGAACTGACGCGCGAAAAAATTGGTTCAATGGTAGTTTCTTCAGAAGCAATTTTGCTTTCTACAGGAACTTTTGAAGCTGAGGGAGGCAATACCGTTACCGGTTCTGCCCAAATTTACAAAGAAGGGGATCTGTACAAATTATCACTTAAAGATTTTAGTATTTCCAGTGGGCCTGATCTTAAGGTTTATCTTTCTAAAACCAATCGACCGGACAGTTTTGTAAATCTCGGAAGTTTAGGAACAGGAAATTCACAGACCTATACCATTCCGCCAGGAGTAAATTTAACAGCCTATCCTTATGTATTAATTCATTGTCAGCAATTCAATCATCTTTTTGCTACTGCTGCTTTAAAATCCAACTCATTATGAAAATTAAATTTTTGCTAGTTTTAGCCACGTTTTTTATATTCAATTATAGTAAAGCACAAGGCTGCAGTGACGCCGGTATTTGTAGTATTGGAGGAGCATTTCACGAAAATGATGACAAGAAGAATAACCATATCGAATTTGGAACTGTTCTGGGGAAAGGCGATGTAGATGTGAAATATTTGTCGGGTTATATTGCTTACACCAGAAGTTTTAATGAAAAGTGGTCGGGAAATGTAAAAGTGACTTCTCAGTATGCCAATGGAAGTTTCGGAGGAAAAGCTTCGGTTGGTGATGCTTTTTTAACGGCAAACTATACTCCGGTTACGACAAATTTGTACAAATGGAGTTTTACTTCGGGGATTAAAGTTCCGTTTAACCAAAGTAATCTCAAAATAAACGATCATCCGCTTCCAATGGATTATCAAAGCAGTCTTGGAACTTTTGATTTTTTGGGAAGTGTGAATCTGAACTATAAAAACTGGGATTTTAATTCTGCGATACAATTGCCAGTCATTAATATAAACAAGAATTCTTATTTCAGCGAATATTCCGGTACAGATGATTTCGTGACCACCAATTTATTTGAGAGAAAACCGGACGTTCTTTTACGAGGAACCTACACCATAAATACAGCCAATCGTAAATTTTCGTTCAAGCCGAATTTGCTTTTCATTTATCATTTAGGGGAAGATACTTATGAAGATATTTATGGACAAAGACAGATGATTAAAGGCTCTGACGGACTTACCATTAATGGAAATCTAATTGCAGGATATCATTTTTCATCCGGAAGCAGTATCGAAGCCTCGGTTGCGACGCCTTTTGTAGTGAGAGAAGTCAGACCGGACGGACTTACACGGGCATGGACAGCAGGGGTGAGCTATAAAGTGCGTTTTTAAAAAAAATGGAATGGTGACTCAAGTATAAATAGGTTGTGAAGAAATAGTGTCGCACAGAAATTTAATGTGTTAAATAAGTAACGCAAATTTTTTCGTACATCATTTTTAATTATTTTGCGCAAACCATGATCAGATGAACTGAAAAAGAACCATATCCGTCCTTAGATAAATATGTTTCTAAGCAGGAGGGATGCTTATACTCTCAACTGGTGTGGGAAATATATATTCTTACTTTAAATGCCGAAATCAAAAATGATGAAATCTGTACACGCTCAAATTTTACACTTACTATTATTATTTATTGGAGTTGCTTCCATAAATGCACAAAACTACAAACCTGCTGATGCCTTAATTGGAAATAAAACTCTTAAAAAAGGAGTATTATCCAATGACATGACGTATTATATTTATCCAACAGCAGTAAATAAAAACACAGCAAGTTATTATATTATTCAAAACGTAGGCTCTATTTTAGAGAATGACAATCAGAAAGGATTGGCACATTTTCTGGAGCACATGGCTTTCAACGGAACTAAAAATTTTCCCGGAAAAGGAATTTTGACGACTCTCGAAAAACAAGGGGCTGTTTTTGGAAATAATATAAATGCTTACACCAGTTTTGATGAGACGGTTTATAATTTTGACAATATTCCATCAACAGATCCTAAAGTAATTGATACTGCATTGCTGATTTTGCACGATTGGTCCCATTCATTACTATTGACCAATGAGGAAATTGATGCCGAACGTGGTATTATTGTTGAAGAATGGAGAACCAGGCAAAACGCATCAACCCGAATTTCTAATTTATTCAACCCTTATTTGTACAACCATTCGCTATATGCTAACCGTGTTGCTATTGGTGATATGGATATTGTAAGACATTTTGATTACGCTTTGCTACGAGATTTTTACAAAGAATGGTACCGTCCCGATTTGCAGGCAATTGCAGTTGTTGGGGATGTAAATGCTGAAGAAATTGAGCAAAAAATAAAAATATTATTTGCTGATATTCCGAAAGCTAAAAACCCGAAGAAACGATTTGAGGTCGCAATTCCGGATCATGAGGAACCTTTTTTTAAGTTAGCGCTCGATAAAGAAATAACAAATTCGACTATATCTTTTAAAATCATTCAAAATGGCGCAGGTCAGAGTCAGACTTTTGCTGATCTGAAGCAGTCAATAACGAGGATAATGGCGTTTTCGATGCTCAACGACAGATTGAATGAATTAGCACAGAAAGAAAATTGTCCGTTTAAAAATGCGGAGGCTTATTATTCTAATTTTAGAAGAGTGAATGATGTAATGGGGATGGATATTGCTCCAAAACCAAATAAACAGGCAGAAGCTTTAGCTGTAGTTATGGATGAGTATATACGTGCCGGAAAATTTGGTTTTTCGGAAGGTGAAATTCAAAGAAAAGTAACTTTTATTAGGTCTTTTTACGAAAACTATATCCAATCAGAGAAAGAAGTTTCACATAGCAGTATTGCCAATAGTATACAATCAGATTATCTTTTACATCGACTGTTTACAGATACTAAAAGCGAGTTTGAAATGATACAATCTATTTTGAAAGATATCGATTCAAAAGCTCTTCAGGTCGAATTAACTAGTGGATATACTTCAAAAAACAGAGTAGTGACCGTTGAAGGGATGGAAAATGAAACCAATTTAACAAAAGAGAACGCTTTTGCTATTATTGCCAAATCAGAAAACAATCCTAATTTAAAGCCTTATGCAGACAGTTTTAATGATAAGTCACTGTTGACAGATGTAACGATTGTTCCGGGCAAAATTACTGCTGAAAAGGAAAGTAAAGAAATCGGTGCTACTACTTATACTTTAAGCAATGGCGTAAAGGTGCATTATAAATTTGCAAATAAAAATGTTAATGATGTACAGTTGTATGCGGAAAGTTTCGGGGGGGCGTCGTTATATGATCTCAAAGATCTGCCATCGACATTTGCACTGAACGGTTTGACAGATGCTTCAGGTGTGGGAGCATTTTCTAATATTAATTTGGAAAAAATTCTTTCAGGAAAGGTTGTCGGTACGGGAATAAATGTAGGAGCTTTAAATGAGACGGTTTCGGGTAATGCTAAAGTAAAGGATCTCGAAGCAATGCTGCAATTGGTGCATCTGCGTTTTGTAAAGCCACGCTTTGACAAGGAAATTTATGATATTAAGAAATTAGATCTTCAGAATTATCTCGAAAATAAAGACAAGGATATCAATGCAAAAATGACCGATAGTATCAATGCAATTGTTTACGGAAAAAATAATCCCAGAGTAAGAATTTTGGATCAGCAGTTTATTGATGATTTGTCTTTTGAAAGAATAAAAGCAATTTATAAAGAACGATTTTGTGATGTTTCTAACTTTGAGTTTTTTATTGTAGGTGACGTAGCGCCGGAAGTGCTGAAACCACTATTAGAAAAGTACATCGCTAGTATTCCCGGTATAAAAAGAGAAGAAACATTCAAAGACAAAACACCTGTCTGGAGTTCCAATAAAATAAACAAAGAAGTTTTAATTAAAATGGAAACGCCTAAAAGTACGGTCAATATTCAGTTTGAAAGCGATTTTAAATACACTTCCAAAAATGCTGTTTTGGTGGATATGCTGCGTGACATTTTGACTTTACGCTACACAGAGAATCTTAGAGAAAAAGAAGGAGGAACTTATGGTGTTCAGGTCAGTGCGGCAGCTTCGAGATTTCCAAAAAATACGGTTGCCCTATCGATAAATTTTGATTCAGATCCGATCAAAGTGAACAGTTTACTTCCTATAGTGTACGACGAAATTAACAAAATTAAAAAAGGCGTTTTGTTAAAAGAGGACCTGGTGAAAACCAAAAGCAACTACTTGAAATCAAGAGAAGACAGTAAAAATTTCAACAGCTACAGTTTGAGTTTATTATACAATTTTTTTGAGTACAATATAAACATGGATAATCCTGCAGCTTATGTAGATATTGTAAATAGCATCACTGAAAAAGATATTCAGGAGTTTGCTAATGCATTTCTAAACAAAGCCAAGTCTTACGAAATTGTTTTTAAACCATTGCAATAATGGGTATTGGTATATAGTAACCCGGTAGCAGTGAATAGGAATACATTAATGTGACAATACAAAAGAGATATGAACAGCGTCATCAATGAAATTGTAGAGAATCTGCAAGATCTGCAAGAGAAAAAAGATATGCAGACGCTTTGGCATAAAGGTTTTTGTCTCCAGCAGATTTAAAAGTGCTAAACACAGTGTAATTTATAAATTCTGCGAAGGAAAAAGGATTAGGTTAATGAGGTGGGTGAGTAACCAAACTGTTTTTTAAAAGCATGCGAAAAGTGAGAAAGATTTTCAAAACCAACTTCGTAGCAAACATCGCTCGCTTTTTTTTGATTGTGAGTTAACTGATAGTGTGCCATTTCTAGTCGTTTGCGCGTTAGCCATTTTTGCGGGCTGGTGTTAAAATGTTTTCGGAAGTCTCTGTTGAAGGTAGAAAGACTTCTTCCGGTGAGATAACCAATTTTATCGAGAGACATATTAAACATAAAGTTACGTTCCATAAAACCGACCAAATCAATTTTCCCCGGTTCTTCAAAGTTGGCCAGAACATCATCAATATTCGGATCAATTATTCTGAGAATGCTAATTGCTTCGGTTATTTTAAGGGAAGCAATATTTTCTGGGAGTTCTTTCATGTCAAAATATGGAATTAACGATGAGAGACAACTTTTTAGTAAGGGATGATTGTTATAATGGTTTATTTTAGAATTTGCTATTGTTTTAGGTTTAATATCGAGTTTTTTATAAAAATCTTTAAGTATGGAAGAAGTCAAATGCATGACCACGGTTTTATGAGGTTGACCGTCTTTGGGATAGTTGATAATAGTAGCCAGTTGGTTTCTTGGAATGAGAAAAATATCTCCTTCCTTAAAAATATGAACGCCATCGGTTTGTACAATCTTAGTTTCACCTGAGATAAACCATACCAGCATGTGCTGATCGAACATCATATCCGATTTAAAAAAGCGATCGGAGTAACAAGATAGTTTAATATCCGGGGTGATGTATTTTGCTTCAAATTCCATGGATGTTTTTTTTGAGAAGGTATAATTTCAAATTTACTAAAATTATGCGGTTAACCATTCGTTACTTTCCTAACGTTTGTTTTTATAAAGAAGTTACCGCTAGTAGCTTGCGGTAACTTCTTTTGTTTTTTGAACCGATTTTTTTTTAGCTAATATGGAAAGAAACATCAGTCATTTTTTCGCTGAGATTCCACAAACGTTTAGCATGGTCTTCTTCTAGAGAATATAATTTCACTCCGGGAGCTACATCAGAATCATCGGCTATGGAAGCAATTTCGGCATCTTCGCAATATATCCCTCCAACATCGTCAAGCAATGGGCTTGTTGCACACCATACAGTTGTGGCCGCACCTTGTGGAATGGTTTTTAAATTGGCCATTATCTCCGGCAAAATAACTCCGTCCTGATCACAGAAACCCATCTTTTGAAACAATTCTAATGACGCTTCTCTGGCAAGTTCCGTTCCGTTTATAGATCCGGGATGCAATGAATAAGAGCGTACACCAAATTCTTTTCCACGATTATCCAACTCGAGGGCAAATAGATTACTGGCTGTTTTGGATTGTCCGTAGGCTTGTAAAGTTTCGTACTCTCTGTAAAGAAAATTAGGATCATCAAAATTGAATGGAGCAAACTGATGGCCCTGTGAGGATACCTGAATAACTCTTGCTGAACCTGCTTTCTTTAAAGCGGGCCACAATTGGGCTGTTAGCTGAAAGTGCGACAGATAATTTGTAGCCAGTTGTGATTCGATACCTCTTTGGTCCCGACGAAACGGAACCCACATAATCCCTGCATTGTTAATGAGCAAATGCAAAGGTCTGTTTGATAATAAAAATTTCTCGGCAAATAGTTTGATAGAATCCGGATCCATTAAATCCATTTGTTCTAATTCTATATTAGGTATATCTGCTAAGTTTTTTTTAGCCTTGGCAAGATCTCTGGCGGGTACTATAACGGTTGCTCCCGCCAGGGCAAGAGTTTTAACAGTTTCTAAACCAATTCCGGTATTTCCGCCAGTAACTATGCCAATTTTACCTGTAAGATCAATTCCTTTAATGACATCGTTTGTGGTTGATTTAGCATAGAATCCTGAACCAATTGGTTTTTGCAAAGCTCCCTGATAATTGTTCTGTTTCATTTTAAAGATTTTTAGATGAATTGTATAAGGCAAATTTATGCGGAAGTTGAGGGAGTGACTTTGTTTAGAATGTCATTTTACTTTGTTTAAAATGTCATTGCGTCTAAAAGGTTATAAAGACTGGGTATACAAAAAAATCTCACAGTAGGATTATATTTAATTACTTTTAAACTGGTGTTAAATATCTTGTTAATTTATTAAAAATTGAATTAAAGGCAATTTCTTTAAGTTTAAATTATTATTTTATTGAATTCATAGCAATGGATTAGGTTGTTATTGATAATTTTGCTGCTGTAAATTTTAAATGGATAGGGGCTGAGTTGTGAAGAGATTTACTAAAAAAATGTAAGTTAATTTTATGACCGTAGACAATTGGCCCAAATATATTCAGAAGTCTTTTATTCTTTTTAAGAGTATTTTTTTTGAATTCCTTTCTTTTTTTAGCTTTAGATCCATATTACCTGATAATAAGGTAAAATTAACCAGTTCTGTAAAGTACATCATTCTCGTTTTTTTCTTAGTTTCATTCCATTCTCAGGCTCAGGTTCAGGAAATCACCCCCCGAATCAAACTGCTAGGAGAGAAATTAAGAAATTTAGATAATCGCAATCAAACAGACAGTATCAGTTACTTAATTGATAAACATCTCACTAAACCTGATTTGAGTGTATATGAACTTCAATTGTTGCATTTTTTTAAGGCGAATTACTATAAAATCATCGGTAGATCATCGGATGCGATCATTTCTTTGAATAAATCTATTGCATTGAAAGGTGAAGGAAGAGAATCGTTGAAAACGTATTATAGGAGTCTTTATATATTATCGGATTTATTATTTACTAAAAAAGATTATAAAAAAGCATTTTACTATGCCAATTTATGCCAAAACGAAATTTCGCCAGCTGACAGTCCGAGCAATTATATAGTTCTGCATTTAATTATTGGATACTATTATTACATCAATTACGATCACAAGAAAAGTATGGAAGAATTTCTGCTCACAGAACGTGTAGCAAAAAAGTATAATCCATGTAAGCTTGCGGAAGTTTATGTTAAAACTGCCCGTGTGTACAGTAGGCAAAACCGAATAGAAAAAGCAAAAAAAGCGATTACCGAAAGTATTAGAGTGGCTGACAGCTGCAATGATTTAGAGAATAAAATTAACGCCTTACGAACCTTAAGAGAAATTATGGTCGAGCAGGGAGAGTTTGAAGCTGCTCATAAAACATTCGAAAGACTGGATCGATTAGTAGGAATAGAGGATACGAAGATTCGAAACAGCCGAATCGATTCGTTTGAAATTGCGAACAAAATCAAGTTAAAAGAACAGCAGAATACTTACCTGAAAAGAATCAACGATAATAAAGAAGAGCGTCTGCAAAAACAGAAAGTGGCTCTTATTGCTTCGTTAATCGGAATTACTTTATTAATCATATTATTGTATTCGATTGTAGTATTGACCAAAAAGCAACGAATTACCAATGAAACACTAAAACTGCAAAAAGAGCAAATTGAAGTAAAAAATAATGATCTTAAACGTCTTAATTTATTGCACCAAAAGATTTTTACGGTAATCTCCCATGATTTTAAGGAACCAATTACAACCTTAAAAATTTTATTAGAGAAAGAAGAGATACTTAAAAATGAAAATGAGATTGTTTCAACCTACATGAAAGCTATTGGGCAACAATTGGAACAATCGGATGCCATGCTTACCAGTTTACTCGATTGGGCCAAAATGGAACTGATTACCGCACAATCGGGTTATAGCGAGATCATGCTGCACAACCTTATCAGCGCGGCCTGTAAGGAGTTAGGGCATCAGGTAAAGGCTAAGAATATTACAATTGAACTTAAAGTAGCAAAAGGTACAATCATTATTTTTAACTCGGCTGTTTTAAGTATAGTCTTGCGAAACGTTATTAACAATGCTATTAAGTTTAGCTATGCAAACAGTACTATTGTTATAGAATATGATCATCATGAAATAATCGTAACAGATTCGGGGAAAGGAATCGAGCAAAAAAAGATTGACAAATTATTCAAACAGAAAATAAATCCGGGATTAGGCACTAATCTGGAATCGGGGTTTGGAATCGGGCTCTATTTATGTCAAGAATTAATGCTGAAAAACAAAGGAACGCTTGCTGTTTTTAACAATGAATCAGCAGGTTGTACTTTCAAAATTATCTTGCCGAAATAGGGAAAACCGCTATTTATATAACAATTTTTTTGTTGCTAATTTGTGCTATGATACATATTGCATTTTTTGAAGACCAACCTATTGTTTGTGGGGGTCTTACTAGTTTTTTTTCAAATCAAAAAGATTTGGAAGTGCTTTTTTACGCAACAAATAAGCAAGATTTATATCTTAAAGTTCAGCAGCATTCAGGATTAGATTTAATTATTGTTGATCTGATTGCAAGTGATGTGCAGGGACTGGAAGTCTATGAATACCTTCATAAAAATCATCCTGATTTGCGAGTAATTGCTTTTACCTCTCTTTCAAGTCCCATATTAGTCGAAAATCTATTGGCTATGGGCGTAAAAGGTTACGTTAATAAAAATCAGGATAGTGAAGATCTTTTAGAAGCCATTAGATTAGTATGGGAAGGCGGAGTTTATCTGCCGGACGACTATGCCTTTTTATCCAAACAAAATAGGGTAGGCACAGCAATTACACTAACGGCAAAAGAGCTTACGATCATGCAATACATTATTAGAGAATTTACTACAGCCGATATTGCCGGCGAACTAAAACTTTCGGTCAATACGGTCGAAAATCACAGAAAAAACATTTTTAGCAAACTCGATGTGAGTAATGTTGCCGGTATGGTGCGCGAGGCGTCAAAACTGGGACATATTAACTAGAGTGTAGTGTTGATTTAGGTCCCTTCGACTTGAGTCTAATCGCTATAATTTTTGAATATCAAGGGATATTCGAAAAGACTTTGTATGGAATTTTAATTATTTATTATATGGTGAACTTTACTTTTTTTATAACCCGGTTTTTTGTTAGAAGAAGCGCTCTGAAGGAGGGTTTCTTAATCTCTTTTACTTCGCTTGATTTTGATGCTTTTATCCGAAAAAGTAATCGCTTTTCACCCGATACATTTATTAAAAATCTTTTTTTTACTCTCATGCATTCGCTACAGCAGCAGGAATTAAAATGGCGTTCAGGTTGTTATCGGGAGATAAATTCTATAGCAGTTACTAATAATCAAAACTATTAAAATGTTGAATAAAATTACATTAAAATTAAGGCAATTACAGCTGACTTTTATACTGTGTTTTCTTTCTCTCTTCAGTGGATGGAATGTCTTTGCTGAAGGCTCTAAGGATTTGTTCCCCAGTGGGGCAACAGGGAATAGAAGTTGGATGACCAGTTCAACCCAAAATATTAGATTGGGGTCAGGAATGTTTATTGGAGGTGTTAATCAAGGGCGGCATTATGTTTATGTCAACGCTGGAGAAACGATTTACGTAGGCTCAAGTGCTCAGGGAATCGCTTCCGGTACAATCAATTTCAGAACACCAAGCGGAACAGTTTATTCGTCAGGGACGGACAAAGTAACCGGTTTAATTGCGAGTCGCGCTGAAGAGTTGGCAGGACCAGCTGCTTTAAGCCCTGGGGGGTATAAAGCTTATTCAAAAATAGTAGGCCCTTCGGAGGCCGGAATTTGGGAAATTGAATTTATTTCACCTGTTCCGAGTGCAACTCCAAATACAGGGACAACTGTATTAGCTGCAAATGCAAGTTGGACTTCAACAAATGCAGCTCATCAGCCAACGAATAATTCATTGATTCTGGCCTGGGATATTACAGTTGCTTCAGGTACAGTAGTAAAACCGGGGCGTACATTCTTAAATGTATTTACCGGAAACATGGGAGCCAATACCCGAGCTTTCCGTGGAAAATTTCGTGTTTTAACGATTGATGGTTATCGTTATTTGGTAGACGGAAATGGGATGGATCCTTTTGTTTTTGCCTTCTTTTCAAATAATAACGGAGTTAAATCAAGAGCTACCGGTTTGCCAATTTACAAGAGTGTGGATATGGTCGATGTGGAAAACAATACAAACTCAGCTTCACCTTCGACGACTCCTTATTTATATTATCCTCCTGAAAATTTTGGTTCAGGGAATGATGTTACGAATAAATTGTTTTATCAGGATCCTGATTTGACAATGCCAACTTCAGCTTCAGTGAATGTAGGAGGCTCAACTGTAACCACCTGGTTGGTGAATAACGTGGTAACAGCTGCTATTTCGAATATCTTTATTTCGGGATCTGAAGGCTCAGTTGGGGTAGGGACACCTCCATTAGGGAGTTATATAAATTTTACTGCCAGTACAAATGGTAATGCTTTAGTTCAGATAGACGGTGATAATGATGGTGTGTATACAGGAAACAAAGACAGAATTATACTTGTAGCTGCCAAAATGGGTGAAAATAAGATATACTGGGACGGTAAGTTTAAAGACGGAACTTATGCTTCTACAGGTTTAAACTTAAATTTAAATGTAGTTATTTTTAATGGAGAAGTCCATTTCCCTTATGTTGATGCAGAAAATAATGCGAGTGGTTTTTTAGTTTCCAGATTAAATGGTAACAGTCCTGATGATAAGATTTATTGGGACGATTCATTGTTTGCTACAGTCACAGGAGAATCTAACCCGAAAACAAATACTACTTTTCCGGGTTTGTCGAGTGCTTCTAACGGACATAAATGGTCAAGTTCCTATGGGGATAACAGAACATTGGATTCATGGGCATATGTGACTACGACATCTCCTGTAGTTACGGTTCCTGTTGTTCAGAATGCTGCCGATTTAGCAGTAACAAGTATTAGTGATGTAACCACTGGTAGTGTAGGTACGGATGTTACCTATACAGTCGTTGTAAAAAATATAGGAGGACCCAATAATGTAACGGGGGCAAAATTTAAGTTTTCGGATTTAGTTTCGGGAGCAAATTTGGCGGTTCAATCTTTTACCTCTTCTTCTACTTTAGGAGGCGCTGTTACGACACATACTATTACTGGAGGTGTACTTGATGCTACCGTTGATTTACCAAAAGATGCGACAATTACATTTACAATTATCGGAAAGATATTGGCACCGGCCGGTACTAATGTAAACGTCAAAGCAACGATCATGCGCCCACAGGATTTAACAGATCCGGATGCTACTGCAGATACTCACGTTGGAACACCGCCGGTAGATCCGGATGTTGAATGTGACGGAACGCCTAGCGGTGTGGGTTGTAACAATATAAAGACTGATGTTTTTACTGTTACTAGTTCTCCTTTGCCATTTCCATCTACTACAAACTCTTGTTTAGGAGTGTTTTTAAGTGATGTAATTTCGTCTAATCCGCCAACCAGTATCTATAAACCGGCGACTTTTACAGGAGATTTTATTGGCCGTGATAACGCCATTAACTTTGCTGTAGGAGGGAATCTTACGATAACAAATGGTGCCGAATACGAAGGACGTAGTTTTGTATATGGGAATTTTACCATGAACAAAACAAGTGCTTTTAATTTGGGAGTGGCCGGAGTAGGGTCTTTTATTGTACCGGATGATAATAAAAATATTTTAACCATAGGGGGGAATTTTGATGCTTCTGCAGCTTCGGGTAATTTAATACTGGGGGGAGAAAGCGGTAATGGTCAAAAGTCCTATGGAACTATAGTTTATAAAGGAACTAAATCTCCTAATGTTAAAATTACCGGAGATGCATCTAAAGTTATTAACGAAGCTACTTTAGATTTAACACCTTATAATGATGCGTTCAATGCTTTACAGGTTTCAAGTACAGCCTGGAATCAGTTGCCAAGTGATCCGAATGTCACTTTTGCAAATGATGGATTCGGAACTTACACGTTTACATGTTTGACACCTGCTGTTTCAAAATCATATGTGATAAACATTCCAAATGTTTTAGCATCAAGACCAAACGGGACTATTAATTTTGTAGGTTTTCCGGATAATGCCAGTTTATTAATTAATGTACCTGGTACAACAACAAACTTTAATATTGCTACATTTCAGTTTAATGGTGTAACTCAGGCAGTAGGTAGTGGGAATAAAACACCTGCGAATGAAGTAGCGCCTTTTTCACTGCGAATTTTATGGAATTTACCTACAGCCACTACTGTTTCTTTAAAAGGAGCTCAGTTTTGGGGAAGTATGGTTATTCCACAACGTACAGGTACGGTTACCAACGAAATGATTGGTATGAACGGTCGTTTTATTGTGGGTGGAAATTTAATTCAAAACATTGGCGGTTCAGAAACACACAATTATCCTTTTAAAGGAGAAATCAGTACCACTGATGCACCAATCGTTACGACACCAGTAAATTACTGTCAGGATGAAACAGCTACTGCTTTAACAGCAACAGGTTCAAATCTGAAATGGTATACTGCTCAAACAGGCGGTGTTGGAAGTGCAACTGCACCAACTCCTGTAACAACAGCTGTTGGCACTACAACGTATTATGTTAGTCAGACGGTTGGAAATTGCGAGAGTGCCAGAACCGCAATTGATGTTGTAGTAAAAGAAAGACCTGTAAAACCAACAACAGGTACAGTAACACAACCTACTTGTTCAGTGGCTACAGGAAGTTTTACGATTTCAAATTATAATGCTGCTTATACATATTTAGTAAATCCATCAACAGGAGTTACTGTTTCAGGAGCTACAGTAACCGCTCCGGCAGGAACTTATACTGTGACAGCTACATTAGGAACTTGTAGTTCAGTAGTTTCAGATGATGTTGTGATCAATGCACAACCTTCAACCCCTGTAAAACCAACCGCAGGTACAGTAACACAACCTACTTGTTCAGTGGCTACAGGAAGTTTTGCGATTTCAAATTATAATGCTGCTTACACGTATTCTGTAAATCCATCAACAGGAGTTACTGTTTCAGGAGCTACAGTAACTGCTCCGGCAGGAAATTATACAGTAACTGCTACACTGGGAACTTGTAGTTCAGTAGTTTCAGATAACGTTGTGATAAACGCACAACCGTCAACCCCTGTAAAACCA
>NZ_AMYW01000022.1:0-89600 GCF_000335775.1 Flavobacterium sp. WG21 | reverse complement strand
GAAACAGAAGAAATTGTAAGCGAGGCTCAAAAGAAATACAAAAAACGACTGAATGATTTCTTAATCAGTTTTGATATTGAAATAGGCGAAGACGACGAGTAATTCTCAGAGGGTTCAAGGTCTATACAAAATCGAAATTTCTATCTTTGAATAAAATTTATAAAAATGACTACACATTTAGCACTTTTACGCGGGATCAACGTTTCCGGTCACAACATGATAAAAATGGAAGCTTTGAAAATAATGTTAGAAAACATGGGCTTTCAAAACGTACGCACTTATCTGCAGTCCGGAAATGTATTTGTGGATACAGAAGAAGAAAGTCCTTCAAAAGTAGGTTTTATGATCAAACAGGAGATTTTTAAAGTTTTCGGACATGAAGTTCCTGTGATTGTAATTGCTAAAGAAGACCTGGAATTGTGCTTTTCCAATAATCCATTTTTAAAAGAAAAAGATATTGATATCAAGAAACTTTACATTGTTTTTGTTTCGATTGCTTTGAAAAAAGAAAGCATACACGATTTAAAAATCAGTCAATTTAAGCCTGATGAAGCCAGTATTGATGAAAACAGAATCTATATTAAGTATGATATTGGTGCCGGAAAAACAAGATTAGAACTGAAATACATTGAGAAAAAACTAAATGTAATAGGAACCATGCGTAACCTGAATACTGTTACCAATTTGCTAGACATGTATGTTTAGATCTTTAGATTATTAGATTGTCGGATCTTTAGATTGTTGGGTTTTGATTGAAGAAATGAGAAAGACAGAGTCCGGGAACTAGTTTTTAGGAATTAATTTCTCGTAAGATCTAAGTAGGTCCAAGCTAATCTAACAATCCAAAAATCTAACAATCTAACAATCTAAAAATCTATTTACTCCCTCATCCATTTTAGCATCGTCGGAAAAGCCGGTTTTCCTTCTTTAGTGGCGCTATCACTACCTAAAGTAAGACCGATCCACTCAAGAAAAGGCAGGCCAATAAAATTTCCTGAAGTAAAATTAGAGATCAGCCATTCAGAATCATTTTTATAACCATCGGGGTGAAAAACCAGCTCGATTGGTAATTTTAAATATAAACATGCGGCAAAAGACCATAAAATAGCAGCCATTTCTTCGGCTTCAGTGGGCCAGTTGGAGGTTATTTTTTCGGTTCCGACGAGTTTTCTGTCGGAAGGACTGGTTACAGCAAGATGCCCCGCTTCGTGCAAAATATCACCCGGATATAATAATTTATCATAATCAATAACAACACAATTCGGACCTAAATCTAAACCCGGCAGAAAAGTATCATTCAATTCCTTTTCAATTACATCTATTCCAATTTCAGTAAGAAAAGATAAAATTTTCTTTATTTCTGAATTTTCTTTCGTGAACATATTCTCGTTTTAAATCAAATCGCAATACCAAAATCCATAATCAAAAGCATCGCTGGAATTGGTATCACAAGCAGTATTTGAGGTTTCCTGAGTTTTAGGCTTTTCATACTTGCGGTAAACGATTTCACCAATCTCAAAAGAAACAGGTTCTGAGAAAATCGGACCATCAAAAGTAAAAGTATGAAATTCACCATTTTCACCGCAAACGTCCACGTTTTCAGGTAAGTCGTTAATGAAATCCTGATCGATAATTCTTCCCACAAAACTTTTATCTAAAAACCGTTCGTTTACACATACCACAATCGTTTTAAATCCTAGTGCAATGAACTCTTGTATTAAATCCTGAGTCGGAATTTTCCAAAGAGGGAATACACCTTCAAAACCTATTTTAGCCAATTGAGTCTCGCGATACTTCCGTAGATCTTCCAGAAAAATATCCCCAAAAATGGAATGTGTGATTCCCTGAGTTTTTAATTCAGCTAAGGTTTCATTCATCACACCTTCGTAAGTCTCCATCGTGGGCATCTCCGGGATTTGCATAATTTTCAAAGGCAAACCGAGACTTTTTGCTTGCGCTTCCAACAATTCTACACGAACACCATGCATTGAAATTCGCTGGTATTGCTGATTAACACTTGTCAATAAACATTCAATTTTGAAATCAGAATTTTGTAAAGTTTTATATAGGGCAAGAGCAGAATCTTTTCCGCTGCTCCAGTTAAATAGAGCTTTTTTAAGTATTGGCATGCTGTTGTAATTTTGTATGGTAAACTTACAACTTTCATTCGATTTGTTTGTCAAACCTTTGTAACTTTGGAATTTCGCCCTCAATTTTGGTTCAATGAAATATACTCTCTTATTTTTTACCGCTTTTACTTTTGCGCAGCAAACACAATTTGTTGATTTTAAAACCGTTTCCGGACAATTGTCTGTAAATGCTGTCGAAAAAACAATTTCAGGTACAGTCGATTATCAATTTGAGATTCTGAAACCAATTGATACGATCAGGATTGATGCAAAAAATATGGCATTTTCTAATGTTCAGATAGATAACAGAGAAGCGGTTTTTATAAATACAGATAAAGAACTGAAGATTGTCGGTAATTTCCAAAAGGGAGAAAATCATCTTACTTTTCAATACAGCGCCAAGCCAAAGCAGGCCGTGTATTTTGTGAATATGGATAACTCCGAAGTACAAATCTGGACACAAGGGCAGGGAAGGTATACCAGCAATTGGTTTCCAAGTTTTGATGATGTAAATGAAAAGGTAGTGTTTAGTTTAGAAGTAACCTACGATAGTGCTTATCAGGTAATTTCGAATGGTATTTTAGAAAGTAAAAAAGTAAACGCCAATCAAACCCACTGGCAGTATAAAATGGAGAAACCAATGAGTTCTTATCTTCTAATGCTTGCCATAGGAAAGTATGATAAGAAAGAGCTGAGAGCAAAATCCAGAATCCCGTTAGAATATTATCTGGAAAACAAAGATGCAGATCGTTTTGAACCAACTTACCGTTACTCCAAACGTATTTTTGATTTTTTGGAGAAAGAAATAGGAGTTAAATATCCATGGGAAATCTATCGTGAAATTCCGGTCCGTGATTTTTTATATGCCGGTATGGAAAACACCACTTCAACACTTTTTGCTACCCGTTATGTCGTGGATTCTATCGGTTTTGAAGATCGAAATTATACAAATGTAGACGCACATGAATTAGCACATCATTGGTTTGGAGACCTTATTACAGCCGAAAGCAGTACACATCATTGGCTCCAGGAAGGTTTTGCTACTTATTTTGCAGCTCTTGCCGAAAGAGAAATTTATGGTGATGATTTTTTCTACTCCAAATTATACGATACCGCGCAGCAAATAAAATTTGCCTCCAGGACCGATTCTATTCCGGTTTTAAATGCAAAAGCCAGCTCTTTGACTTTTTATGAAAAAGGAGCCTGGGCATTATTTGTATTGCACGAATCTATTGGTGATAAAGCATTCAAAAAAGCAATAAAGAGTTATCTTAAAAAGTACGCTTATCAAACGGTAAATACACAAAATTTCTTTGATGAAATAAAAAAGGTCTCTGACTTTGATTTGGATAAATTTCAGAAAACCTGGTTGGAATCAATTGTTTTTGATACAGCAACGGCCAATACTTTATTGAGTAAAAACAAATCGATTCAGGTTCGATTAGAAGTTGATAAATTAAAAAAGACAGCTTTAGCAGAGAAAGAGGATTTTTTAAGTAAAACTTTAGATTCAGATATTTACTCTTCTGTAAAAGAAGCTATTGTTAATCAATTAGAAAATGAAAAATACGAATCAAAGAAAGCATTATTATTACAAGCTCTGAAAACAAATGACCTTCAGGTTCGGCAGGCAATTGCGGCTTCTTTGACTAAAATCCCGGAAGACTTCAGGGTGGAATATGAAAACTTGCTTGACGACAAATCATATCAAACACAGGAAGTTGCTTTGTATTGGTTATGGAGAAACTTTCCCGAACACCGTACCCGATATTTGGATAAATCAAAAAATTGGGTTGGTTTTAACGACTACAATTTAAGAACACTATGGCTTTCATTAGCACTTTCAACACCTAATTATGCAAATGATTCAGAAGTCTTAATTTCGGAGTTAATAGCTTTTTCTTCTGCAAAATATGAAGCTACTACCAGGCAAAATGCTTTAGAAAAACTGATTGCTTTTAAGATTATCAATGACGCTGTTTTAACTAACTTAGTTTCTGCGACAACTCATCACATGTGGCAATTTTCAAAGTTTGGGAGAGATACAATCCGACTTTTGCTAAAAAATACAGATTTGCGTGCTTCGTTTGAAAGAATTTTGACTAATTTAAACCCCGACGAACAATTTCAACTAAAACGTTTGTTGGCAGAGGAAGTAAAAAAATAGCAATTTTTAGTAGTAATAAAAATAGAGTGGAGTAATTGTAAAAAAGTACAATTGAATACTTTTAACTCCTAACTTAAAACGCACAACTTAAAAAAATATGAGAGCATTGGTTATTTCTGGTGGGGGAAGTAAAGGAGCATTTGCCGGCGGTGTCGCACAATACCTGATCGAAGAGAAGAATCATGAGTATGATTTGTTTATTGGTACTTCGACCGGTAGTTTGCTAATACCTCATTTGGCCTTAGGGCACATTAAGAAGATTCACTCTGTTTATACCAATGTTACCATGGCCAGTATTTTTAATATTTGTCCATTTGTTGTGAAAAATAAGGACGGAGTAGACATTGTAACCATAAATCATTTTAACGTATTACGTCAGTTTTTCAAGGGAAAACGTACTTTCGGTGAAAGTAAAGGTTTAAAGAGGTATATAAAGAACAATTTTTCTATATCAGATTTCAATAAACTAAAAAAACTGGACAGTGACATTGTTATAACGGTAACTAATTTTACCAAGAATGAAGCAGAATACAAATCAGTGAAAGATTGTACTTATGAAGAATTCTGTGAATGGTCCTGGATTTCCAGTAATTATGTCCCTTTTATGAGTCTTGTTGAGAAAAATAACTACGAATATGGGGATGGAGGTTTTGCGAGTTTAGTTCCAATCCGTGAAGCCATTAATCGCGGG
This sequence comes from Flavobacterium sp. WG21, assembly GCF_000335775.1. Classification (NCBI taxonomy): domain Bacteria; kingdom Pseudomonadati; phylum Bacteroidota; class Flavobacteriia; order Flavobacteriales; family Flavobacteriaceae; genus Flavobacterium; species Flavobacterium sp. WG21. Next base: position 84,613 of record NZ_AMYW01000022.1, on the reverse strand, counting down.
GCGACAGAAATTGACGTTATTATTCTGGAAACCGAGGTAAATATGGATAAAACGGTTATCGGTAAGAATCCGTTTTCTTTAATGATCGATTTGTTCCGAATTGCTTTAGATCAGGTCGAAAAGCATGATATTACTATTGGGAAGCTTCTGGCAAACAATAAAAATGTAAAACTTAATCTGTACTACACCCCAACAAAACTAACCGATAATGCCCTTATCTTCAATCAGGAAGTCATGAAAGAGTGGTGGGAACAAGGCTATGAATATGCCCAGAATAAATCTGAAGTTATGAGTGATAACAGATAGTCTTTCTTAGACTTCTTAGATTGTTAGACTAACTTAGATTATTGGATCTTTAGATTATTGGATCTTTAGATTATTGGATTATTCGAAATAAAAAAACTCATTATAAGGTTTAGCTTTAAAATCTAATAATCTAAAGATCCAACAATCCAAAAATCTAGAAAAGTTCCGCTACTTCATTTTTGATATACGCCAAAGCTGCATTGCTTGGGGATTGTTTCTCTAATAAATCATTTAAAATCACTTCACGCAATTTATCGGCACTGTCTACACGATCACTCATTGCAGTTTTACGGATGATTTGTATGGTTGAATTTTTTGCTGTGGTAATAATGGTCCAGCATTCATCCGACATGTAAATTTGTTGCGTTAAATTGTGCTCAAACTCTTGTTCGATCTGATCGATCACGAAATTCTCGTAATCGTGTTTTTCATTTGAGATAGGAGCGATTCGGATGAGTAATTTGGTCAGATTGATACGCTCTAAATATAAAGTCATACGTTCGTAAGCTTGTAAACGTATAGGCAAAGATTCTTTATGTGCTTCTTTGTTTAGTAAAAAATTACGCTTTTTATCGAAATTCTTAATGTGCAGTTCAAAAAAAACTGTAAGCAACAAATCCGGTAACGACAGCAGGTAAAGTGTAACTGGCTAATTCTATAATTCTTGTAAAATCCATTGGGTTTAAATTTTTAGCAAAAATATACTTTTCAGGGAGAAATCCACTTTAAAATTATTGTAATAAACAAACTGGAAGCATACTTTTGTGATGAGATTTTAAAACTACTTCAAATACAGCCTGAATGGACACCTACATTATAATTTTACTTTGTTTAGCTGCTTTTGCGGCAGGATTTATTGATGCCATAGTAGGTGGCGGCGGATTAATTCAAACACCAATGGGGTTGATTCTATTGCCAAATCTACCGGTTTCTACCGTTATAGGCACTCTGAAATTACCCGCTTTTACCGGAACTTCTTTCGCAGCCTTCCAATACCTCAAAAAAGTTGTAATTCAATGGAGACTTTTAATAATCATGATGTGTTTAGCTGTTCCCTCTGCATTTCTGGGTTCTACGCTGCTAACCTACGTCAGTAATGATTTTATGAAACCTCTTTTATTGGTTGTGTTATCACTTTTACTGATTTATACTTATGCCAAGAAGAATTTCGGACAACACGAAGCTAAAGATCATTCGGCCGGAATACAAATATTATATGCCGTTGTTATCAGTATAATTGTTGGGTTTTATGATGGCTTTATCGGTCCAGGAACCGGAAGTTTTTTTGTAGTGGCCTTTATAGCGCTTTTAGGATTTGATTTTCTACACGCGTCTGCAAATGCCAAAATGGTAAATCTCGCTACCAACTTCGGTTCGATCTGTTTGTTTATGATAAAAGGAAAAATAATCTGGACAATCGCAATTCCAATGGCAATAAGCAACGGACTTGGCGGTTGGCTTGGTGCAAAACTAGCCATTAATAAAGGAAATGGTTTTATTCGTGTTTTCTTTTTAGTAGTCGTAATTGGTACGTTAATCCGATTTTCTTACGATGTCTTCTATAAGTAAAAGTGACTCTACGTAACTACAGATATCAAATTCAATTTATCGAGTCAAATATTTTTTATTAGTCTTATTGACATGTTGTTACAAAAAAACAACTACTTTTGTATTATATTCTGTATTTTAAAAGTATCATAATATGATAGAGACAGTTGAGAATTATGAGAATTACATTAATAGCTTGCCAGATTTAATCGCTAAATCTTATTATAAAGCGGAGTTTTTTATGCAAAAACTAGGGTTAAAGCATGCAACTTATTATAGAAAATTACGATCTAAAAGTTTTACTCACCAGGAAGTAAAACTCATAACCACTATACTGTTTCCGGAAGAAATACTAGTTAAGGAATTTCAAAAAAGTGAAGAAGATATAAAAGCAGGTCGAATTATCGATTATTCCGATTTTAAAGAAAAACTAAGAACTAAGTTCAATATCTAGGTTCAAAGGATTTCGTTTGTTATCCCAGAATAAAACTACGTAAATTATTTGTCCGTCAATTTTATAAAATAAATAGATTTGATGCGATATTAGAAATTTTCTATAAACAGTTTGTTTGTACTTTGACCCAATATAATTATTTTCTAAAATTATATTCAGAATGAGAATAGTATTATTAGAGAATAATTTAGCTTTAGGTTCAGAGTATTTGCTTATTATTTCGTAGTAAGTTTTCTCTGCATTTTGAGTAATTAATAGTTTCATTCCCATTTTGTTGGTTTTGCAAATATAGAATATCTGAATACTTTAAGAAGGATTTTTCTTTCATTTTTTTAAAGCAAACAAATCCTCGGCGATAAAAAAATCAAAAAAATAACATTTACTATAAAATCTCGTTAGGTCAGAACTTACATAAGTAAGTGACCAACTAATTTCTTTTTACATCTATAAATTGCTAATTTTGCATCACTATGGAGAAAAATTTCATGCAAAAGTACATTGACCAGCTCAATGAAGCGCAACGACAGCCTGTTTTGAAAAAAGACGGGCCAATGATTATTATTGCTGGTGCAGGTTCGGGAAAAACCCGTGTTTTAACAATTAGAATTGCCTATTTAATGGCTCAGGGTATTGATGCTTTCAATATCTTGTCGCTTACTTTTACGAATAAAGCAGCCCGTGAGATGAAGCACAGAATCTCTGATATTGTGGGAGCTTCTGAAGCCAAAAACCTCTGGATGGGAACTTTTCACTCGATTTTCGCACGTATTCTTCGTGCAGAATCAGATCACCTGGGTTATCCTTCTAATTTTACGATTTACGACTCTCAGGATTCTGCTCGACTGATTTCTTCTATTATCAAAGAAATGCAGCTCGATAGAGACATTTATAAACCAAAACAGATTTTAGGTCGTATATCAAATTACAAAAACAGTTTGATTACAGTTAAAGCCTATTTCAATAATCCTGAATTGGTGGAAGCCGATGCCATGGCAAAAAGACCGCGTTTAGGAGAAATTTATCAGCAATACGTTGAGCGCTGTTTTAAGGCCGGTGCTATGGATTTTGATGATTTGTTGTTGAAAACAAATGAGTTATTGACAAGATTTCCTGAAGTTTTAGCAAAATATCAAAACCGTTTCCGTTATATTCTGGTGGATGAGTACCAGGATACGAACCACTCTCAATACTTGATCGTAAGAGCGTTATCGGATAAATTTCAGAATATTTGTGTGGTTGGAGACGATGCCCAGAGTATTTATGCTTTCCGTGGAGCGAATATCAATAATATTCTGAACTTCCAGAAAGATTACGAAGGCGTAATCATGTTTCGTTTAGAGCAAAACTACCGTTCCACCCGAAATATAGTGGAAGCAGCAAATACGGTGATGGAACATAATAAAACCAAACTTGATAAAGTAGTTTGGACAGCAAATGATTTTGGCGGAAAAATTAAAGTCCACAGAAGTTTAACAGATGCCGAAGAAGGACGTTTTGTAGCCAGTACGATTTTTGAACAAAAGATGCAAAACCAACTGCATAATGGTTCATTTGCCATCTTGTACCGTACCAATGCACAGTCACGTGCGATGGAGGATGCACTTCGTAAACGAGATATTCCGTATCGAATTTACGGCGGTTTATCCTTTTATCAGCGCAAAGAAATTAAAGATGTTTTGTGCTACCTTCGTTTGGTAATCAATCCGAAAGACGAAGAAGCCTTGATTCGTGTAATCAATTATCCGGCACGTGGAATTGGAGACACAACCGTTGAAAAACTTACCATTGCGGCAAATCATTACAAACGTTCGATTTGGGAAGTAATGGTTAATATTGATAAAATTGATCTAAAATTAAATGCCGGAACGAAGAACAAAATCAGAGATTTTGTTACGATGATTCAGAGTTTTCAGGTCATCGATCAAAATCAGGATGCTTTTTATGTTACAGATCATGTCGCTAAGAAAACAGGACTTGTTCAGGAATTAAAAAAAGATGCCACACCGGAAGGAATGGCTAAAATTCAAAATATTGAAGAGCTTTTAAATGGTTTAAAAGATTTTACTGAAGGACAAAAAGAGGTTGACGGTGCAAGAGGAGCTTTGTCTGAGTTTATGGAAGATGTGGCACTGGCTACAGATTTAGATAAAGATACTTCTGATGAAGATCGTGTGGCATTAATGACGATTCACCTAGCTAAAGGACTTGAATTTCCCCACGTTTTTGTGGTAGGAATGGAGGAAGATTTGTTCCCAAGTGCGATGAGTATGAGTACGCGAAGTGAATTGGAAGAAGAACGTCGTTTATTTTATGTAGCACTTACTCGTGCCGAACATCAGGCGTATTTGACCTATGCACAATCACGTTACCGTTGGGGAAAACTGACCGACAGTGAACCATCCCGTTTTATTGAAGAAATTGACGGGCAGTACCTGGAATATTTAACACCTGCTGAAACCAATTATCGTTATAAATCTCCAATTGACGGAGATATTTTTGGAGACATTGATAAGTCAAAACTACGATTGGTGAAACCGGTAGGAAGTACACCGCCTAAACAGGTTACAGCCAACGAGCCAAAATCGGATTTGAATATTCGAAAATTAAAACCCGTTACTGGTACCAGTCCGAACAATGGAGCCACCAATTTGTTTGATAATAAGCTCACCATTGGAAATATTGTGATGCACGAACGTTTTGGGAAAGGTGAAATCGTCAACATGGAAGGTGTTGGTGCTGATAAAAAAGCTGAAATAAAATTTGAAGTAGGCGGAATCAAGAAATTGTTGTTAAGATTTGCTAAATTAGATGTTGTAGGGTAGAAAGAGTGTAGAGAAAAGAGGATAGAGAATAGATTTTTAAAGAAATTTAATTTTTTATAACTGGATTTGATTTTCAACCCTCTCAATTTTTCATTACTTTTAAGAAGAATAAAGATTATTTATATCTATTGTAATTGTAATGTTGTTGTTTATTTTAAAAATTTAAAAAGAACTAAAGATCAGTCTTTGTTCTATAATCTAACTTCTTTATTCTAAAAAAATGGCTGAGTTCATAAAAATATATTCGGACAAACCCAGTGAAGCTGCAATAGCTAAAGTGGTAAAAGTTCTTCAGAGTGGTGGCTTGGTGATTTATCCAACTGATACGGTTTACGGTTTAGGTTGTGATATTACCAATTCGCGTGCTTTAGAAAAAATTGCAAAAATAAAAGGCGTCAAATTAGAGAAAGCAAATTTCTCGTTCATCTGTCACGATTTAAGTAATTTATCAGACTATGTGCGCCAGATTGATACATCAACGTTTAAAATTCTTAAAAGAGCATTACCGGGACCATATACTTTTATTCTGCCTGGAAACAATAATCTTCCTAAAGAGTTCAAAAAGAAAACAACGGTAGGTATTCGTGTGCCGGACAATAATATTATTCTTGAAATTGTTCGTCAGCTGGGAAATCCGGTGGTCTCAACCTCTATTCGTGATGAAGATGACGTAATTGAGTACACCACAGATCCTGAGCTGATCTTTGAAAAATGGCAAAATCTGGTCGATTTGGTTATTGATGGCGGATACGGTGATAACGTAGGTTCTACAATTATTGATTTATCAGAACATGAACCGGTAGTGGTGAGAGAAGGAAAAGGTGATCTTGATATCTTGTAAAAGAAAAAGTACTCCACTTTATACTGTATAAAAAAGATTTGTTACTTGTTGCAGTTATTTTTGATTAAGTGAAATACGTCTAAACCAGAATCTTTTTGAAACAAAAAAAGCCCTCGAAAGGCTATTTGTAAAAAAAAACTTAAATGATATAATTATCTAAAATAATTAATTAACTTTAGGTTTGTTAAAATTTAGTTAGTTAATTTAAAGATAATGCTATTCTTGATTTATATTTAATTGGTTATTAAAAAATTAAGGATACATAAAAGCAGGTCAATTGACCTGCTTTTTCTGTTTAATAAAGTATGTAAAAACGAGATTATTTCGCTTGTTTCTTCATTTCTTTTTCAATCATATCGTAGAATTGATCGATTTTTGGCATAACCACAATACGAGTTCTTCTGTTACGGGCTTTATTCTCAGCACTATCATTAGCAACTAATGGTACATAAGAACTTCTACCTGCTGCGATTAATTTAGCCGGGTTTACACCAAGTTCATTACTTAATACACGAACGATTGAAGTAGAACGTTTAACACTTAAATCCCAGTTGTCTAAGATAATTCCATTGCTTTTGTAAGGAACGTCATCTGTGTGACCTTCAACCATACACTCAAAATCAGGTTTGTCGTTTACTACTTTTGCAACTTTAGCCAAAACAGATTTTGCTTTGTCGCTCACGTCATAACTTCCACTTTTGAATAATAATTTATCAGCGATAGAAATAAATACAACTCCTTTTTCTACGTTGATTTCGATATCCGGATCATTGATTCCAACAGCTCCTTTTAAGCTTGTAACTAAAGCTAAAGTTACACTGTCTTTCTTAGTTAATGCATCCTGAAGTCTAGATATTTTTAAATCTTTTTCTTTTAAACTTTCTAAAGATTTCTCAAGATTTTCAGCTCCTTTAGTAGTTAAAACAGTTAAGTCTTTAGAAGTACTGATTAAATCCTGATTGTGTTGCTTATAGCTTTCAGCAGTTGCTGCTAATCCTGCTTTTTCTTCCAAACAAGTATTTAATTTAACTGTGCAAGAGTTTAATAAATCTTGTATCTCTTTGTTCTTAGCTTCTAAAGCAGCATATTGCTTCTTCGATACACACGAAGTTAAGGCCATTAGTACTGATAGTGCGATAACTATTTTTCTCATAGGTATTATATTTAATTAAACGTTGATTACAAATTTAGTTCTTAATATTTTGATTAATGTTAAAGATTTCTTTAAATACCTGTAATTTCTTTAGGTAATACAAGTAAACGATACTTTTAACCATATAGTATTCTTGTATCTGGAAATCTTTACGCTTTTTAAGGTACTTTAAAGATATACAATAAAAAGAGAAATGAGCTTTCAGGATAGCATAAGTATGGCCAAATTTTCCCTGAGTAAGGAAACGGATACCCGCTATTCCGTCCAAAACCATTCGGAAGAAAATCACGAAGAATAGTCTCTTTTTAGGTAAATTCTTAACAAGCATTAATAATGAATTTCTAAAATTCAAGAAAGTCTTTCTTGGATTTCCTTGCTGTAAAGTTGCCCCTCCAACATGATAAACAGTGGAACCGGATACGTACTTAATCACGTGTCCTTCATTTGCAGCACGCCAGCACAAATCGATTTCTTCCTGATGAGCAAAAAAGGTCTCGTCAAAACCTCCAAGTTCATGATAAATTTCACTCCTGATGAAGAAACAAGCCCCGGAAGCCCAAAACAATTCACAATTATCATCATACTGCCCATTATCTTTCTCTATCGTATCAAAAATACGACCACGACAAAAAGGGAATCCATACTTATCAATGAAACCACCGGCTGCACCTGCATATTCAAAGTATTCCTTATTTTTATAATCAAGAATTTTTGGCTGAATGATTGCGGTTAGTTTTTCATTCTCAAAAGTTTCAAGTATAGGAGTGAGCCAGTTCTCAGTAACTTCAATATCTGAATTTACTAAAGCATAAATCTCAGCATCAATATGTTGTAAAGCATCATTGTAACCTTTAGCAAAGCCATGATTGCCATTGTTTTGAACTATTTTTATGGAAGGGAAATTATTTTTAACAAAGTCTATAGAATCATCCGTTGAAGCATTATCAGCAACATAAATTTGAGCACCCTCAGAAAATCGGATAACAGAAGGCAAAAATTGTTCTAACAATTTTACGCCATTCCAGTTTAAAATTACAACAGCTATTTTATCCAAAAGTAATTCTTATTTATTTTAATATTATTCTATTCTTTATAATCGGGTAAACTTCTTAAAAACTGATATTTTTCATTCTCAAAATCCATCTGACAGTAAAAATGACTCAGTCCGTTTGTGACATTCAAAAACCGTGCCTGCATTGTCATGTTATAACGGGCAATCTGATCAAAAGTTGCCTGAGAGATTTTAACTTCGGGGGCTTTGCATTCTACCAATATATGTATAGAGCCATCAGAATTGAAGACTACTACATCATATCTCTTTCTTAAACCATTGACAGTAAGGACTTTTTCAACATTTATAAGTGATTTAGGGTACTTTTTCTCAATCATTAAAAACTGAACTACATGTTGACGAACCCATTCTTCCGGAGTAAGAATGATAAATTTTTTCCTGATTTCATCAAAAATAGACACTTTATTTTCGCTATTTTTGAATCGGAAAGTATAGGTTGGGAAATTAAGTTTAAGCATAAAGCAAAAATATAAAATAGTTTCAGGTTTCAGGTTAAAGTTTCAGGTTATTGAAACGTTAACCTGAAACTTTAAACTTGAAACAAAATTTTTAATGGACGAAGTTGTAAAAATTGTTAATGACATAAAAGCCGGAAATATAAAACCGATCTATTTTTTAATGGGCGAAGAGCCGTATTATATTGATAAATTATCGGAGTATATTGAACAGAATGTGCTCGCTGAGGAAGAAAAAGGATTCAATCAGACTGTTTTATACGGAAGAGATGTATCGGTTGAAGATATTGTAGCAACGGCCAAGCGCTATCCTATGATGGCTGATCGTCAGGTTGTTATCGTCAAAGAAGCACAGGATTTATCGAGAACAATTGATAAAATAGAGTCTTATGTAGGCAATCCGATGGAAACAACCGTGTTGGTTTTTTGTTACAAATACAAAACGCTGGACAAACGAAAAAAAGTAACCAAATTACTGGCTCAGAAAGGAATTGTTTATGAAAGTAAAAAATTATACGAGAATCAGGTCGGTGACTGGATCAAACGTGTGCTTGCCGGAAAAAAATATACAATTGACCCAAAAGCCAATGCAATGTTAGTAGAATTTTTGGGTACCGATTTGAGTAAGATTAATAATGAATTAGAAAAATTACAAATCATTCTGCCACAGGGAACCGTTATTACGCCCCAACATATCGAAGAAAATATTGGTTTCAGCAAAGACTATAATGTTTTTGAATTGCGAAAAGCCATAGGTGAACGAAATCAGTTGAAGGCCTATAAGATTGCGGAGAATTTTGCCCATAATCCTAAAGAATATCCACTAGTAATGACAACGGGATTAGTATTTGGTTTCTTTGTTCAACTTTTAAAATACCATGGACTTAAAGATAAAAATCCTAAAAATGTTGCAGCGGCCATTGGAGTGAACCCTTATTTTTTAAAAGAGTACGATTTAGCAATAAAAAACTATCCGATGCGAAAAGTGAGCCAGATTGTAGGCGCACTGCGTGATGTTGACGTTAAAAGCAAAGGAGTAGGAGCCAATGCATTACCACAATCGGATTTATTAAAAGAAATGTTATATAAAATATTCAATTAAGTGATTTAATATTAGCTTGTTATAAATACTTTTATGTGTAATAAATGTATCAATATGCCCTGATTTATTCACTTTAAATTTTGATTTTTAAAATCGCTACTGACAAGAAATATTTAGTTTTTCATTTACTAAATACATAAAATTAATATGGCTACAGGAATAATTTGTCATAATAGTAGTATATAATGTATTAAAATTTTGGTAAAAACAATCTAAATTTACTATATTACCTGAATAATTTATATAAAAAATTTCGGTGGCCCCATCTACTTTAAATTTACGCATTTCAAGAATAAGGACTATTCTTGCACTATTTGTTTGTCTTTTAATTGGTTTTAAGAGTCATTCGCAGTCTCAGATTCTCTCAAAAACAAACTCAGACATTATTCTGTCAAAGATTGATAGTATAAAAAAGTTAATCCAAACAGAGAATGTTGAAAATCATCTTTTAGGACTTAAAATCTTAAATAAAACAAAAGCTTATCTGGAAACAAAAAAAGACACAGCAAGTCTTTTGTTTTTTCACAGAGAGAGTATTAAGTTAATTTCCTATTTGCGAAGTTTTGGAACTCCTAATACTTATCTTTTTGAGAATTTTCAGATCTTAAAAAATTACAATGATAAGCGGGAGTTAGCTTTATTGTATGAAGCTCTTGGTGATTTGAGATATTATGAAGGCAGTAAGTTATTGTCGCATGAGTATGATCTGAAAGCGCAAAGATTAATAAAAAAATATGGCAACCATGAGGACAATATAAATATAAACTACAACCTCTCCGTTTATTATAAAAACTCTAAAGATTATAAGAAATCTATTGATTTTGCGATGACTTCGCTTGAAAACATTAAGAAAAGCAATACATTCGAGAAGAACAATTTCAAGATACCAAATTTATACCTCTTCATTTCTGAAGATTATTACCATTTAAAAGAAAATGACAGCGTATACAAATATCTGACACTTGCAGAAGAAACGAAAACGAATACTACAGACGGAAGGTTTCCTTATGGAGCTAAGCTGAATGAATTAAAAGCAATGTATTATTACAATGTAGGTGATCTGGAAACTGCGGCAAAGTTGTACCAAATTTCAGTATCTGAATATGTTAAACTCAATCAGTATAAAATGAGGCTTGTTCAAAAATCAAACAAGCTAAACAGTACTTTAAAAATAAAAAATATTGAGAATAAAGGGAAAATTAATGAAGCGAGACTTGAAAGCGTAAGTGAATCTTATAAAAATTATTTGCTGATTTTTGCCTTTTTGATTGTTCTGATATTGACAGTTCTGTTTATAATTCAATTTAGAGCCTATAAATATAAAATGAAGGTCAATTTAATTCTACAGAAGAAAAACTTAGAGTTAAAAAAAATAAATAGAGAGCTGAATGAGGCATCAAAAATAAAAGATACTTTTCTGGATGTGGTAACGCATGAATTGAAAACTCCTTTGAATACAATTAAAGGAACAGCATATTTGCTTAAAAGTGAAAAATCGGAATTTCTAAAGGAAGATTATATTAAAAATTTAAATTTTTCTTCAGATTATCTTCTGGGCTTTATCAATAATATGGTAGATTTTAAAAATTTAAAGCGTCATGATACTGTTAGCTTAGAATACAAAGACATTAACCTGGAAATAATACTGAACTCGATCATTGAAATGTTTAGAATCAATAATCTGAACCAGAATAGAATCATACTTAATTTTGATGGTAAAATTTCAGATATGTTAAAGTGTGATGAAATAAGATTTACTCAGGTAATTATGGAGTTGATGACGAATGCCGCAAAATTTACTAAAAATGGCGAAATAACTTTAAAAGCAGAATTAATTGATTCTGCTAATGGTAAAGAAAGCATTAAATTTGAAGTTTCTGACACGGGAATTGGAATTTCAGAAGATGCTCAGAATAAAATATTTGAACCATTTATACAGGAGTCGACAGACATCAATATGAATTACGGTGGAAGTGGTTTAGGGTTGTCCATTATAAAAAGAACGTTAGAACTTTTTGACAGTCAGATAAAAGTTAAATCTATAAAAGGTAATGGAACTACTTTTTCGTTTGTAATCGATTTTGAGATTTCTAAAGAAAGTAATGATGAAACCCTTATTAGTACTATTGAAAGACAAATAGAGCAACTTTCAAATATCGAGATTTTATTGGTTGAGGATAATAAAATGAACCAGCTGATCGCTAAGAAAATTTTAGTCAATAAAGGTTTTAAATGTGATGTGGCTAATAATGGACTTGAAGCAGTTGAGAAAGTTAAAACTAAAAGTTATGCCATAATATTAATGGATATAATGATGCCAGTTATGGACGGTTTTGAGGCATCGGCAATTATTAGTAATTTAAAACCTGAAATACCAATCGTAGCTTTAACGGCCATTTGCGAAAATATTGGCAACGACGATTTTCAAAGGGCTAAAATTTTAGAAAAACTTGATAAGCCGGTTGATCCAGATATTTTGTATGAAACAATTTTAAAATATGTTGTACAAAAAACACTTTAAGATCTATGGAAATTCACGATATTTGCATCTCTAAAAAATTACTACTTTTAAAATACTAATAAAGCAATTATGGGAATGAATAAAAATACCATCCTGGGATGGGCTACTTTTATAATGGTACTTATGGGTTTGTTACTTATAGGTCTTGGCGCTTTTAGATACAGAGACGTTTCGGGCTGGGGATTTGCTGCAACCGGAGTTGGTTTTATTGCAAACGCCTGGGTTTTTAACGCTTTGAAAGGAAGAGTTTAAAATATATCTAAGTAGATTTCTCTAAAGAATCACAAAAAAATAAACATAAAAATAAAAAATAAATCAAATGTCAGACGATAAGAAAGTAATTTTCTCAATGCAAAAATTGAGTAAAACCTATCAGGGAGCAGACAAGCCAGTTCTTAAAAATATTTATTTGAGTTTCTTCTATGGAGCGAAAATTGGTATTTTGGGACTTAATGGTTCCGGAAAATCTTCACTTTTAAAAATTATTGCAGGAGTTGATAAAAACTACCAGGGTGACGTTGTTTTTCAACCGGGTTATACTGTTGGTTACTTAGAGCAAGAACCAATACTTGATGATTCTAAAACAGTTATCGAAATTGTTCGTGAAGGTGCAGCTGAAACCATGGCAGTTTTAGAAGAGTACAATCAGATTAATGATTTGTTTGGTCTTCCTGAAAACTATGAAGATCAGGATAAAATGGACAAGTTGATGGATCGTCAGGCAGCTTTGCAAGACAAAATTGATGCTCTTGGTGCCTGGGAAATTGATACAAAACTTGAAATTGCAATGGATGCCTTACGTACACCGGAAGGAGATACACCAATTAAAAACCTTTCAGGAGGGGAGCGCCGTCGTGTAGCATTATGCCGTTTGTTACTGCAACAGCCTGATGTATTGCTTTTGGATGAGCCTACCAACCACCTTGATGCTGAGAGTGTTCTTTGGTTAGAGCAACATTTAGCACAATACTCCGGAACTGTAATTGCGGTAACGCACGATAGATATTTCTTAGACAATGTTGCGGGTTGGATTTTAGAGTTAGACAGAGGTGAAGGTATTCCATGGAAAGGAAACTATTCTTCATGGTTGGATCAAAAATCAAACCGTATGGCTCAGGAAGAAAAAGTGGCTTCTAAAAGAAGAAAAACTTTAGAGCGCGAGTTGGAGTGGGTTCGTCAGGGAGCAAAAGGTCGTCAAACGAAACAAAAAGCCCGTTTACAGAACTACGACAAATTATTGAATGAAGATCAAAAACAACTGGATGAGAATCTGGAAATCTATATCCCGAACGGTCCACGTTTAGGAACCAATGTGATTGAAGCTAAAAATGTAGCAAAAGCTTTTGGGGATAAATTATTGTATGATAATTTAAACTTTACTTTGCCACAGGCGGGAATTGTTGGAATTATTGGACCAAACGGTGCCGGTAAGTCGACTATTTTCAAAATGATTATGGGAGAACAACAAACTGATAGTGGAGAATTTTCAGTTGGTGAAACGGTAAAAATTGCTTACGTTGACCAGTCACACTCTAACATTGATCCAAACAAATCAATTTGGGAAAATTTTGCTGACGGTCAGGAATTGGTAATGATGGGAGGTAAGCAGGTAAATTCAAGAGCTTACTTATCACGTTTCAATTTTGGAGGTGGTGAGCAAAACAAAAAAGTATCAATGTTGTCCGGTGGAGAGCGTAACCGTCTACACTTAGCGATGACTTTGAAAGAAGAAGGAAACGTACTTTTACTGGATGAGCCTACGAATGACCTTGACGTAAATACACTTCGTGCACTTGAGGAAGGTTTAGAAAACTTCGCTGGTTGTGCTGTAATTATTTCTCACGACAGATGGTTCTTAGATAGAATCTGTACACACATTCTTGCTTTTGAGGGAGACTCTGAAGTTTATTTCTTTGAAGGAAGTTTCTCTGATTATGAAGAAAACAAAAAGAAACGTCTTGGTGGTGATTTAACTCCAAAACGTTTGAAATACAGAAAATTGATTAGATAGTAAAATTTAAGCTTTCAATAAAAAAATCCCAAATTCCAGTTATTGTGAATTTGGGATTTTTTACTATTAGAAATTACATAAAGGATTTCTTTGATCTTTATCGATTTGCAAATGTGATTTCTCCTACGTTGAAATGACAAATATTACGATAAGTATTGGGGTTTGGAATTTGGAATTTTCTAAAGAAACTTAGCTTTCAATTCCGCTGTCGGAATCATGCAGCTTTCTTTTTTACCATACCAATTGTATCTATTTTTGGCGACATAATCATAAATACGGTCGCTGATAAAAATGGGAACAATCCTGAAAATTTCTGATAATCTCCAAAGACCCCCAAATTCTTTTGCAATAGCTATTACTGCTGAAGATTTGTAAAAGTAAGCAGAGTCAGGATTGAATAGTAAAATACTGTCCATCTTTGCAAAACTAATCCCCAAATGTTTACAAATCGAAATTCCCAATTCTGATTGCAAAGCCACAAATCTAAAAATATCTTTTTTGTCATGCTTGATTATGAATTGTACGGCAGAGTTGCAGAGATTGCAGATGCCATCAAAGAGAACTATTTTTTTATTTGCGGGTAAATCAATCATTTTTTTAAACAGGTGGTGTTTTGATGGAATAATATAATTATTTATAATATCTATTGTAATTCTATTTTTAATAGTATTTGAAGATTAAGAATGGCTTTAATAAAATAATTTTAAGGAAATTTTAAAACATAACGACCTTCTTGTTCGTTTTTAAAGAATTAACGCTTTAAATCGCTTTATTTTAAATTTCACCAAGAAAAACGTAAATTTTATTACTTTTTAACCGCTTCAACCAACTCCAACTCATCTAAACTGACTTTCGAAGTGAAAATGCCGTAATTTACCGTTGCTTTATTTTTCTCTATAGCATCAATACTTCCAACAGATCTTCCGTCAAGCATTCTTACACGATCGCCAACTTTTAGAATTGGTTTTGGTTTTTCAATTACAGGTTTAAGTTTCTTTTCTTTTTTCTCTTTTCGAATTTCCTCCACTTTAACTGTGATTTCAGCAATTACTTCTTTTTTCTTTTCAATTATTGCTTTCGTTTCTTTTGGAGTCGCCTTTTTACGTTTTGAATTTTCAATCTCAACTATTTTCAAAAATTCACCAATAAGTTCCTTTTTGTTTTTGTTGTTAAAGTATTTCTCTGAAATATCTTCGATTTTCTGACCGATATAAATCGTTTTCTGATTGCTATCGTATAATTCCTGATAACTTTCCAGTTTTTGCTTGATCTTAACGTTGATGTTTTCCATCTTTTTGCTTTCTTCACGAGCCCTGGTTTCTTCCTCTTTTAGATTAAGAGAAGTTTTTTCAAGCTTGGAGCGCTCTTTCTGAAGGGTTGCAATCGTTTTATCAAAACGAACTTTACCCACTTCAATTTTCTTTTTTGCACGATTAATCAATCCAAAAGGAATTCCGTTTTTTAGAGCTACTTCAAAAGTAAATGAACTTCCGGCCTGACCTAAAGCCAATTTGTACATAGGCTCTAAAGTCTTTTCATCAAACATCATATTGGCATTGGTTGCGTATGGCAATTCATTAGCCAAAATCTTTAGATTAGAATAATGAGTGGTTATAATTCCGAAAGCTTCACGATGATAAAATTCTTCCAGGAATATCTCTGCCAAAGCACCACCTAATTCCGGATCAGATCCTGTACCAAATTCATCAATTAAAAACATAGTCTTCTTGTTACACTTCTTCAGGAAGTAGTTCATGTTTTTTAATCGGTAACTATATGTACTTAAGTGATTTTCAATAGATTGATTATCTCCAATATCTGTTAAAATCCTGTCAAACAAGAATGTTTCGCTTCGTTCATGAACCGGAATAAGCATCCCGGATTGCAGCATTAACTGTAACAAACCTACTGTTTTTAGCGAAATTGTTTTCCCACCCGCATTAGGTCCCGAAATCACAATGATACGATTATCTTGCTTTAGTTCAATGGTTTGTGGATGGGTAACTTCGTTTTTCTGTTTGTTGTTCAGGTATAAAATCGGATGATACGCTTCTCTGAAAAACAACCTTCTTTCTTCTGTAATAGTAGGCAGGATTCCGTTGATACGATTCGCATATTTTGCCTTTCCGGCAACAACGTCAATATCACTCAAAAAATCCTGATATTCAATTAATAAAGGCAAGTACGGACGAATTGCATTGGATAATTGCTTCAAAATTCGGGTAATTTCTTCCTTCTCTTCGTATTCTAAATTGGCTAATTCTCTGGAGTATTTTAATGTAGCTTCAGGTTCGATATAAGCAATACTTCCTGTTTTCGAACTTCCTAAAATAGAGCCCTTAACTTTTCGTCGGTACATAGCTAAAACCGCCAAAACTCTTCGGTTTTGCACAAAACTTTCTTTTATATCATCAAGATAACCAAGACTATTGTACTGTGTAAGAGCGACTCCGAAACTTTGGTTTACTTTACCGCGAACCAGGTTCATACCCTGACGAATGCTTAATAAAGCTGGTGAAGCATTGTCTTTTATTTCACCATATTTGTCTACAATAGCATCAATAGTGGTCACGATATCTTTTGTGTATTCAACACGTGAAGCTCTCGCATTTAGATTTGGATAATAATCGTCAAATTTTTTAAGGAAATTTAGTAAAAAATTTGAGGTAGAAGAGAGTGTAGCAATCTTTCTAAAGCTTCCCACTTCAAGAAAACTATCTTCAATTGCCAGGAACTTAATCTCGTGAGTTATAGCGTCAAATCCGTGATTGGGAATGGCGTTATTATTTTGAAAAGAGGAAACATATTCTGATGTTTGCATTAAAGCCTGCATCAAAGTTTCCTGATCTCTAAAAGGTGTTATTTGTAAAGCTTTTTCTTTTCCTATATCAGTATTACAGCCTGCTGAGATGGTTTCGAGTACTGTAGGAAATTGTAAATCTTGTAATGTTTTTTCGGTTATAGATATCATTATATATCGTAAGTTGTAAAGGTTCAAAGTTACAAAGTTTTGAAACGAAATAGTACTATTAATTAGTACTTTGAAAAAAACTTTGCTTAATTTGTGATAAAATTTAAAAAATGAAAATCAATCTTTCTCCTGATTGGGAAACGGTATTAAAAGATGAAAAACAAAAAACTTATTTTTCTGAGCTAATGAAAACTTTGGAAACTGAGTATCAAACACATACTTGTTATCCACCTGCAGAATTGATTTTCTCTGCTTTTAATACCTGTACCTTTCAAAACTTAAAAGTTGTCATCATAGGACAAGATCCTTATCATGGAGAAGGAGAGGCGAATGGATTGAGTTTTTCTGTAAATGATTCCGTTAAAATTCCGCCTTCGCTGCGAAATATTTACAGGGAACTAAATGACGATCTCGATTCGATCTTTATGCCGACTTCTGGTAATCTTGAAAAGTGGGCAAAACAAGGTGTTTTACTTTTAAATGCGTCCTTGACAGTTCGCAAAGATAGTCCAAATAGTCATAAACATTTGAAGTGGAATTTGTTTACAGACGCCGTAATTCAAGCTATTTCAGATCAAAAAGAGAATGTTGTTTTCCTGTTATGGGGAAGCTTTGCTCACAAAAAAGGTGCTAAAATTGATCGTTCCAAACATTGTGTTTTAGAATCCGGACATCCTTCACCTATGAGTGCTAATCAGGGAAAATGGTTCGGAAACAAGCATTTTAGCAAAACCAATGATTTTTTGAAATCCAAAGCAATCAAAGAAATCGACTGGCTGTAGAAACTAAGAGCTAGTTAAAATCAGCTTTTATAACAAAAACTGATTGTTGCTAATTATTAAAATGACACACTTACTCTTTTGTGTCTTTTTTAATAATCTCTTCCAGAATAGCTTTGTTCTCGTAATTGACTACTTTTAAAATAATCTCTTGATTTTTAGCTGTTTTACCTTCGATTATATAAAGCTTTCCTTTGTTTACAGGAACATTGCTTTTGTCAAAATCAACATCACCAAATGTCAGTGTGCTTTTAATATCTGCGGTGTCAACCCATTTTTCATTTAAAGTCTGAATTGCTTTTTCGGAATACTGAAAAGGCTTAGTGCGTAAATTATTTAAAACTCTGGCGTTTGGAAAGTAATTGCAACGTGTATCTTTTCCACTGAATACAAGGGCTACAAAAAAGCATCCCATAACCAAACCAACCAAATAATATGCAAAACGATGTACGAACTTCATGAAATATAATTTTTGCAAAGGTACACTAAAGTTCCCTTAAAATACAAGTAAATTAATATCGTTGTCCGGTAAATCAAACCATTCTCCAATTGCTTTGCTGGTCAGGATTCCGTGATACATGTAAATTCCATTTTTTAATCCTTTATTGCATCGTATGGCACTTTCCAGACCACCGTCTTCTGCAATTTGAAGCAAATAAGGCGTAAGGATATTACTTATGGATAATGAAGCTGTTTTAGAATATCTGGAAGGGATGTTAGGTACACAATAGTGCAGCACATTGCTTTTTATAAAGGTCGGTTTTTCATGAGTGGTAACCTCCGAAGTTTCAAAACAACCTCCGGTGTCAATACTTACATCTACAATTACAGCGCCTTTTTTCATGTGTTCTACCATTGTTTCTGTAACAATAATAGGGCAACGCTCTTTACCGCGCATGGCACCAATCGCCACGTCACAACGTCTTAAAGCCTTTAGCAGCGCTTTTTGCTGTACCGTTGAAGTAAAAATACGTTGGTTAAGACTGTTTTGCAAACGGCGTAATTTGGTAATTGAATTGTCAAAAACTTTCACATTTGCACCCAGTCCTATGGCAGTTTTTGCAGCAAACTCACCCACGGTTCCGGCACCCAGAATAACAACATCAGTAGGAGGGACTCCGGTAATATTACCAAACAAAAGGCCTTTTCCAAACTCGTCCGTAATCATTAATTCGGCAGCAATAAGAATAGAAGCTGTTCCGGCAATTTCACTTAGCGATTTTACGGCAGGATACGAGCCATCTTCGTCTTTTATGTATTCAAAAGCCAGTGCTGTTATTTTTTTCTGCGCTAAAGCTTCAAAGTATGCTTTCTTCTTAGTTTTTAATTGAATGGCCGAAATTATGATGGTTTCGGGATTAATCATTTCAATTTCGGCTGTTGTAGGAGGTTCTACTTTAAGAAGCATTGGGCAACCAAAGACTTTCTTTGTGTCATTTGTTACTTCAGCTCCCGCATCAGAGTATTCTTTATCAGTGTAACTGGAGCTTTCCCCGGCTCCTGATTCAATCATTACCCTATGTCCCTCATATGTCAACGCACTAACAGCATCCGGAGTCAGACAAATACGACGTTCCTGATAACTTGTTTCTTTAGGAATTCCTATAAAAAGCTCACTTTTGAATCGGCCAATTTCAAGTTTTTCTTCTTGTGGCAACAATTGCTGTTTCGTAAATGGAGTTAAGGTAATTGACATGGGTTGTGCAAAAAATTAAGAGTACAAATTACGTAAAAAGTTTTAAAATCAATGTAAAAATTCTGCTAATAGTTGTTTAAGAATTAGAACAGAATTTTCTCCATTTTTATGTCCGCTCTTTCATAACTGACTTCACCCAAAGGGACTTCAGTAAAACCAAATTTCTGGTACAAATGAAGTGCAGGAAGCAGTATGCGATTGGAATACAAAAACAGCTTTTTAATATTGTTTTCTTTTGCAACAGCCATGCAATGTGTTAACAGTTTGTTTCCAACTCCAAGGCCTTGCGCCTGATCTGAAACAGCCATTTTACTCAATTCAAAGGTAAAATTATCGACTTTCATTAAGGAAACAGTTCCAATAATTTCACCGTTATATCTGGCGTAGAAGATTAGTCCGCCTTTATCGATAATTTCTTCTTGTGGGTTAGAAAGTACCAATTCGTCTTTTTCTTCTACTTTAAAATACTTTTTAAGCCATTCCAGATTTAGAATCTTAATGTGTTCTTTTAAATCAGTTGAAAAAGAGATTATTTCTACAGTATTTTGGGTATTCATTTTTATTTTCTTAATGTCTTTATGTAGACCTTTCGCCTTTTGTTGGAAGTTTTAGGATAATTTTAATTCTCTTTTTCCATCTGCCAGCAGTTCAATTGTGATGGTTGAAGTTTCTTCCGGGAGTAAGCTTGCAATTTTTTCAGACCATTCAATAAAACACCAATTTCCGGAATACAAGTAATCGTCAACTCCCATGTCTAACGCTTCAGTTTCTTTGTTTAATCTATAAAAATCAAAGTGATAAACAATTTGATTGTCAGAAGTATAATATTCATTAACTAAAGAGAAGGTTGGACTACTGGTCGCGTCCTGAACTCCCAGGTTTTTACACAATTGTTTGATTAAGGTAGTTTTTCCAACCCCCATTTCTCCATTGAAGAGAATGATTTTTTTGGGATTTGCTGCTAAAATTTGCGTTGCTACTTCTTTAATTTGATCTAATGAAAAAACGATATTCATTGTTGTATTTTTTTTTTTGCCGCGAATTCACGAATTATTTAGGCGTATACTATTTTAAAATAATTCGTGAATTTATGGCGATTTTTCTATTTCGGATTAAATACCAAAAACGGAATAATCATTTCTTCTAACGAAATCCCCCCGTGCTGGTAAGTGTTTTTATAATAACTCACATAGTGGTTGTAGTTGTTCACATAGGCTAAAAAGTAATCATTTTTAGCAAAAATAAACGAACTACTCATGTTAATCGCTGGCAAACCAATTGTTTTAGGCTCTTTAACAACATATACATCTTTTTGTTCGTATGTTAAACTACGACCGGTTTTGTACCGCAAATTTAAACTTGTATTTTTATCTCCAACCACTTTCGACGGATTTTTTACATTAATAGTACCGTGATCTGTTGTCAAAATCAATTTAAAACCTAAAAGTTGCGCCTGCTGAATAATTTCGAGCAGCGGCGAGTTCTTAAACCAGCTTAAAGTGAGTGAGCGATAGGCTTTATCATCTGAAGCCAGTTCTTTTACCACTTCCATTTCAGTTTTGGCGTGCGACAGCATATCAACAAAATTATAAACTACAGTTACAAGGTCATTTCCTTTTAAAGCTTTGAAATTTTCTGCCAGTTTTTTTCCTCCGGCGTAATTCGTAATTTTAAAATAATCTTCTTTAATATTTAAACCTAAACGTTTTAATTGCGCTGATAGAAATTCGGCTTCAAAAAGGTTTTTTCCACCATCTTCAACATCGTTTTTCCAATATTGTGGAAACTGTTTTTCCATCTCTATCGGCAATAAACCTGAAAATATTGAATTACGGGCATATTGTGTGGCGGTTGGAAGAATGGAGAAATAAGGAACCTCTTTTTCCAGTTTATAATAATTGGAAACTACGGTTTCAAAAGATTTCCATTGATCATAACGCAGGTTGTCAATTACCACAAATAGAATAGGTTTGTCCTTCTTTTTAATTTCCGGAACTACTAATTCTTTGAATAAATTGTGCGACTGAACAGGTTTGTCCGCCTTTGGAGCAAACCAGTCTTCATAATTTCTCTCGATATATTTTCCGAACTGCGAATTAGCCTCTACTTTCTGAGATTCAAGAATTTCTATCATCGCCTGATCGTTAATGTTCTCGAGTTCTAATTCCCAGAAAATTAGTTTTTTATAAAGCTCGATCCAATCTTCAAAAGAATTGACCATAGCCAACTCCATGGATATTTTTCTAAACTCCTTTTGATAATCCAATGTCGTTTTTTCAGAAATTAGCCTCGAATGATCGAGATTTTTCTTCAGACTTAACAAAATCTGATTCGGATTTACCGGTTTTATGAGGTAATCGGCAATTTTGGAACCAATAGCTTCTTCCATGATATACTCTTCCTCACTTTTGGTAATCATAATCATTGGAATAGCTGATTTTTTCTCTTTCATTTCCGAAAGTGTTTCCAGTCCACTCATTCCGGGCATATTTTCATCTAAAAAAACAATATCAAAATTGTCTTCTTCAAATAGTGCAATCGCATCTAAACCATTGTTAGAAGTAGTTACAGCGTAGTTTTTTTTCTCCAGAAATAATATATGTGGCTTTAAAAGATCGATTTCATCATCGACCCAAAGTATTTTTATCTTGTCCATAAACGATTTTAATTTTTAATGCAATTTAGAAGTATAGAACTTAAAAAGTATTAAATATAGTATAAAATTCAGAATTAAGAATGGTTAATTTTTCTGAAAATCTACTTAATGTAATGTTATTATATTGATTTTCAAAGGGAACATTTGTTGATTTTTAAGTAAAAAACGCAAAGTTGTTTATGGTTAATTACTTATATTTGTTCACCTAAAAATAACCAAATAGTGACTCATATCAATAAGTTAAAAATATTCAATGATCCCATTTACGGGTTTATCACCATACCGAACGAACTTATTTACGATTTAATTCAGCACCCGTATTTTCAGCGTTTACGCCGTATTTCGCAAATGGGTTTGTCGTATTTGGTTTATCCCGGTGCCAATCATACGCGTTTTCATCATGCCTTAGGCTGCATGCATTTAATGCAAAAATCAGTAGATACACTTCGTTTTAAAGGAGTTGCAATTTCGGCTGAAGAAGAGAATGCATTGTATATTGCCATTTTACTGCACGATATTGGCCATGGCCCTTTTTCGCATGCCATGGAAAAGAGTATTGTAGAAGATGTGCATCATGAAGCCATTTCGTTGCTGTTTATGAATAAACTCAATGAAGAATTTGAGGGAAAACTGAGTCTGGCTATTCAGGTTTTCAAAGGCGATTATCACCGAAAATTTATGTTGCAGCTCATCTCAAGTCAGCTCGACATGGACCGAATGGATTATTTAAAAAGAGATAGTTTTTATACCGGTGTAGCTGAAGGAAATGTAAATTCTGAACGTTTGATTCAGATGATGAATGTAGTTGACGGTGTTTTGGTAATTGAGGAAAAGGGAATTTATTCTGTCGAAAAGTTTCTGCTTTCAAGAAGATTGATGTACTGGCAGGCTTATTTACATAAAACAAGTCTCGTAGCCGAATTGATTTTGATGAAGGTGTTAAAAAGAGCTAAAGAACTTACTCTAAAAGGTACAGTTTTACCGTGCAGTGAGCCACTTTTGTATTTTATGAAGAACAAAGTCACTCTGGAGGATTTTGATGCTGAAAAATTAGATTTGTTCTCCCAATTGGATGATTTTGATATCATTAGTGCCTTAAAAGCCTGGCAAAAACACAATGATTTTATACTTTCGACTTTAAGCAAAATGCTTATTAATAGAGATTTACTTAAAATCAAGCTTACCGCAGAAAAAATACCTGCCGAAGAATTACAATCGCTGAAGGAAGAATTTGCTAACGAACATCATATTACACAATTAGAAGCCGGATATTTTATTTTTGGCGGAAAAATTAAAAATCAGGCTTATAGCAAAGAAGCTGAGCCCATACGAATTTTCAAAAAAGACAAAACAATTGAAGATGTTGTAGAAGCGTCTGATCAATTGAATTTGAGGTCGTTATCTAAATTGGTGACAAAATATTACATCTGTTTCCCAAAACAACTTATCTAAAATTAACATTTAAAATCTATTTTTTATATTTTTGTCGCAATGAAATTTACAGCAGAACAAATAGCGGGAATTTTAGAAGGAGAAGTTGTTGGGAATCCCAATGTAGAAGTTTCTCGATTATCTAAAATAGAAGAAGGTGAGGAGGGATCGCTTACTTTTTTGGCCAATCCAAAATATATCAACCACATATATACTACTAAAGCATCTGTAACAATTGTTAATGATAGCTTTATTCCGGAACAGGAAATCACTACAACTTTAATAAAAGTGGAAGATGCTTATGCTTCTTTCTCTAAACTTTTACAGTTTTACAATCAGGTTAAATTGAACAAAAACGGTATAGAAGCACAGTCTTTTATAACAGAAGGAACTAAATATGGGGAGAATCTGTATTTAGGAAGCTTTAGTTATATTGGGCAAAATGTGGTTCTGGGCGACAATGTAAAAATTTATCCGAACAGTTTTATTGGAGATAATGTTGTTATTGGCGATAATGTGTATATTTTTGCAGGTGCTAAAATTTATTCCGAAACTATAATTGGTAACAATTGTACTATTCATTCCGGAACTATTATTGGTGCGGATGGTTTTGGTTTTGTACCAAATGATGAAGGAGTATACAGTAAGGTACCACAAATTGGTAATGTTATTATTGAAGATAATGTTGATATTGGCGCTAACACTACCATCGACAGAGCAACTCTTGGTTCGACGATTATCCGACAAGGAGTTAAATTAGACAATCAGATTCAGATTGCGCACAATGTTGAAATTGGTAAAAATACCGTGATTGCAGCGCAGTCAGGTGTGGCAGGTTCAACTAAAATTGGCGAGAACTGTATGATTGGCGGACAAGTAGGTATCGCAGGACACTTGACTATAGGTAACAATGTGAGATTGCAGGCTCAATCAGGAGTAGCAAGAAACATTAAAGATGATGAAATTCTACAAGGGACACCGTCTCTTGGTTATACTGATTTTAACAAATCGTATGTTCATTTCAAGAATCTGCCTAAAATAGTTTCCGAAGTAGAAGAATTAAAAAAACAAATAATAAACCCAAAAAATGGAAATAATGGTTAAACAGAAGACCATCAAAAATGAAATTTCACTAACAGGCGTTGGATTACACACTGGGAAAGAAGTTACAATGACTTTTAAACCTGCTCCAATAAATAATGGTTTCACTTTTGTAAGAGTAGATTTGCAAGGTCAGCCGGTCATTGAGGCTGATGCTAACTATGTTGTTAATACGCAAAGAGGTACTAATTTAGAAAAACTTGGCGTAAAAATTCAAACTCCTGAACATGTTTTGGCGGCATTAGTTGGATGTGATCTTGATAATGTTATTATAGAATTAGACGCTTCAGAACTTCCTATCATGGACGGTTCTTCAAAATATTTTGTGGAAGCAATTGAAAAAGCTGAAATAGAAGAGCAAGACGCTAAACGCAACGTTTATGTAGTAAAAGAAGTAATATCATTTACAGACGAAACGACCGGAAGCGAGATCTTGGTGATGCCAAGCGATGATTATCAGGTAACTACAATGGTAGATTTTGGCACTAAAGTTTTAGGTACTCAGAATGCTACAATGAAAAGTATAGCCGATTTTAAGAATGAAATTGCAAGCTCAAGAACTTTTAGTTTCTTACACGAATTAGAGTCATTATTAGAGCACGGTTTAATTAAAGGTGGTGATCTAAATAATGCAATCGTATATGTAGACAAAGAAATTTCTGAGTCTACGATGGCGAATTTAAAGAAAGCTTTCGGGAAAGATGAAATTTCGGTAAAACCAAATGGTGTTCTTGATAATCTTACTTTACACTATCCAAACGAAGCAGCTAGACACAAACTTCTTGATGTAATTGGAGATTTATCTCTTATCGGAGTTCGTATACAAGGAAAAATTATCGCTAACAAACCAGGGCATTTTGTAAATACGCAGTTTGCTAAAAAGTTAGCTAAAATTATCAAGATAGAACAAAGAAATCATGTACCTGTTTATGATTTAAATCAGGAGCCATTGATGGACATTCACAAAATCATGGCGATGCTTCCTCACAGACCTCCATTTTTGTTGATTGACAGAATTATCGAAATGTCTGATCGTCATGTGGTTGGTTTGAAAAATGTGACCATGAATGAAAATTTCTTTGTTGGACATTTCCCAGAGGCACCGGTTATGCCGGGTGTGTTAATTGTGGAAGCAATGGCACAAACGGGTGGAATTTTGGTTTTAAGCACAGTTCCGGATCCTGAAAATTATTTGACTTATTTTATGAAAATTGATAATGTCAAATTCAAACACAAAGTATTGCCGGGTGATACCTTAATTTTCAAATGTGAATTGATTTCTCCAATCAGAAGAGGAATCTGTCATATGCAGGCAAATGCTTACGCAAATGGAAAATTAGTAACCGAGGCAGAATTAATGGCTCAAATTGCGAGAAAACAATAATAATTAATCAATTTTATTGTTTAGGTTTGTTGCCCAAATTAGACTATTTTAATTTAAAATATAAAAAATACATATGAATCAACCATTAGCATATGTTCATCCTGGCGCTAAAATCGCTAAAAATGTTGTAATTGAACCTTTTACAACAATTCACAATAATGTTATTATTGGTGATGGTACTTGGATTGGTTCAAATGTGACGATCATGGAAGGTGCTCGTATTGGTAAAAATTGCAATATTTTTCCGGGAGCGGTTATTTCTGCGGTACCACAAGATTTAAAGTTCGGCGGAGAAGATTCTCTAGCTATTATTGGAGATAACTGTACGATTAGAGAATGTGTTACGATCAACAGAGGTACAGTGGCCTCCGGACAAACTATTCTTGGAAATAACTGTTTGGTTATGGCTTACGCTCACATTGCACACGATTGCGAAATTGGTAATAATGCCATCATTGTAAATGGTGTTGCATTAGCAGGTCACGTAGTTGTTGGAAACCATGCTGTAATTGGTGGTTTGGCAGCGATTCATCAGTTTATTCATATCGGAGATCATGCTATGATTTCGGGTGGATCATTGGTTAGAAAAGACGTTCCTCCTTATACAAAAGCAGCAAAAGAACCTTTGTCGTATGTAGGAATTAATTCAGTAGGTTTAAGAAGAAGAGGTTTCAGTACTGAGAAAATCAGAGAAATTCAGGAAATTTATAGAATTTTATACCAAAAGAATTACAACACAACACAAGCTTTAAGTATTATTGAAGCTGAAATGGAAGCAACTCCTGAAAGAGATGAAATTCTGGATTTTATCCGAAATTCGTCAAGAGGAATCATGAAAGGATATTCCGGAAACTATTAAAATAAGTTTAATCGTTTATTTGTTGAATCGTTTATAGGAATAAACAGTTAAACGATTCAACGATTCAACAAGAAATAAATAAAACAAAAACAAAATGGCATCTACATCAGATATTAGAAACGGATTGTGTATTAAATTCAACCACGATATTTTTAAAATTGTTGAATTTCTTCACGTAAAACCTGGAAAAGGACCTGCTTTCGTAAGAACAAAATTAAGAAGTTTAACATCAGGGAAAGTATTGGATAATACATTTTCTGCAGGACATAAAATTGATGTTATTCGTGTAGAAACACATAACTACCAGTTTTTATATGCTGAAGGTGATGAATTTCATTTTATGAACACAGAATCTTTCGAGCAAATTTCTTTAAATAAAAACATTTTAGATGCTCCGGGATTATTGAAAGAAGGAACAAGTGTAATGGTTCAGGTAAATACTGAAACTGACTTGCCTTTATCAGTAGATATGCCATCTTCTGTAATTCTTGAAGTTACTTATGCTGAGCCGGGAGTAAAAGGAAATACAGCTACAAATGCTACAAAAAACGCGACAGTAGAAACTGGAGCGTCTGTAAACGTTCCTTTGTTCATCAATGAAGGTGATAAAATTAAAATTGATACAGCTTCAGGTTCTTACATGGAGCGTGTAAAGGAGTAGTTTTTATAAGTTTTCAGTTTTCAGTCGCAGTTATCAGTTTGTTAATGCAGATTGAAAACTGAGACTGAAAACTGAGACTGAAAACTAAATAAATATATGAAATTTCCAAAGAGTCATTCTTTACAAGAAATTGCAAATTTGCTTGATTGCGAATTTATTGGTGACCAAAACTTTCCAGTTTTAGGCATGAACGAGATACATGTCGTTCAAGCCGGAGATATTGTTTTTGTTGACCATCCTAAATATTATGACAAAGCATTACAATCGGCTGCTACTATAGTTTTAATCAACAAAAAAGTAGATTGTCCTGAAGGTAAAGCCCTTCTAATTTCTGATGATCCTTTCAGAGATTTTAATATCTTAACCAAACACTTCAGACCTTTCCAAGGCACAAATGTGTCGATTGCACTCTCTGCAACTATCGGAGAAGGCACAGTAATTCAGCCCAACTGTTTTATCGGAAACAATGTTACCATTGGTAAAAACTGTCTGATTCACCCCAATGTTACTATTTACGATCATACCGTAATTGGAGACAACGTAATGATTCATGCCGGAACTATTTTAGGAGCCGATGCTTTTTATTACAAAAAACGTCCTGAAGGCTTCGATCAGTTAATATCCGGAGGTAGAGTCGTTATCGAAGACAATGTTGGCATAGGAGCGCTGTGTACGATTGACAAAGGTGTTACCGGTGATACTACTATTGGTGAAGGTACAAAATTGGACAATCAGGTACATGTTGGACATGATACTGTAATTGGTAAAAAATGTTTAATTGCGTCACAAACCGGTATTGCCGGATGCGTAGTAATTGAAGATGAAGTCACCATTTGGGGACAGGTAGGAACCACCAGTGGCATCACAATAGGAGCAAAGGCTGTTATTATGGGGCAAACAGGAGTTACCAAATCGGTTGAAGGAGGAAAATCTTATTTCGGAACCCCAATCGAAGAATCGAGAGAAAAGTTAAAACAAATGGCCAATATCAAAAAGATTCCTGAAATTCTAAATAAATTGAAGTAATTATGTCTATAAAAGAATTTGTTCAAAAATTTTACAAGTCAGATGCCTTAATTGATAGCGAAATCATGAAAGCTTACTTACATCCGGAAGTAAAGTTAGACTGGAACAGCACCAAAGGATTGATTGAGATGGATTATGATTCTATGATAGCTATGGCCAATGAGCTTAGCCGTGCTTATGTTCGTTCGAAGGTTAGAATTAGCCATATCATTGCCGAAGAAGACTTAGTTTCAATACGATATTCTCACTTTGTAAAAACGATTGAGAACCCCAGAGAAGAGATGTTATTAGCTCATTTTGCCACAATTTGGCAAATAAAAGATGATAAATTATATCGCGGTTATCAAATGAGTCAATTTTCTTAATTTTTTTAAAGACAAAAAGGTTAAAATACGTTACAAAACCTTACTTTTGCATCACAATTTTAAAAACTACATAAAATATATATCATGAGTGTTTTAGTTAATAAAGATTCCAAAATAATTGTTCAAGGATTTACAGGTAGCGAAGGAACTTTCCACGCTTCTCAAATGATTGAGTACGGTACAAATGTTGTTGGTGGTGTAACTCCGGGTAAAGGAGGAACAAGCCATTTAGACCGTCCGGTTTTTAACACAGTAAAAGATGCTGTAGAACAAGCCGGAGCTGATACATCTATCATTTTTGTTCCGCCAGCTTTTGCTGCTGATGCAATTATGGAAGCTGCTGACGCTGGAATTAAAGTAATTATTGCTATTACTGAAGGAATTCCTGTAGCTGATATGATTAAAGCTAATAACTATGTTAAAGAAAGAAATTCAAGATTAATCGGACCAAACTGTCCTGGTGTAATTACTCCGGGAGAAGCTAAAGTTGGTATTATGCCAGGTTTCGTTTTCAAAAAAGGAAC
Source organism: Flavobacterium sp. WG21 (assembly GCF_000335775.1). Classification (NCBI taxonomy): domain Bacteria; kingdom Pseudomonadati; phylum Bacteroidota; class Flavobacteriia; order Flavobacteriales; family Flavobacteriaceae; genus Flavobacterium; species Flavobacterium sp. WG21. Next base: position 54,875 of record NZ_AMYW01000022.1, on the reverse strand, counting down.
AGTTGGTATCGTTTCTAAATCAGGAACTTTAACTTACGAAGCTGCTGATCAGGTTGTAAAACAAGGTTTAGGAATTACTACTGCTATTGGTATTGGTGGAGATCCAATTATTGGAACTACAACTAAAGAAGCAGTTGAATTATTAATGAACGACCCAGAAACTGAAATCATCATTATGATTGGTGAAATTGGAGGTCAATTAGAAGCTGATGCTGCTAAATGGGTAAGAGCTGATGGTAACCGTAAACCAGTTGTTGGTTTTATTGCCGGAGAAACTGCTCCAGCAGGTAGAACAATGGGTCACGCAGGTGCTATTGTTGGTGGTTCTGATGATACTGCTGCTGCTAAAAAACAAATCATGAGAGACAACGGAATTCACGTTGTTGATTCACCAGCTGAAATTGGTAAAAAAGTAAAAGAAGTACTTGGATAATTCCGGGTATTTAAAATAATAAATTCCAAAAAAGTCTCAATATTCTGTTGAGACTTTTTTACATTTAAAGTCCTCAGGGATAAATCAAAAAAACTTAGTATCTAAGTATCTCAACATCTTAGAAACTTAAAAATAAAAATATGTACAAAGAATTAGAAAAATTTAAAGTAAGTAGTAGTTTTACTTTTACAACTGAAGACAGTTTAGAACAAGTTTGTAACGCTCCTGAAGGAGGTGCAGGTGTTTTTGTAGTTTATGCAGTTGAAGGAAATGCAAAAGAATTGATCATGGTAGGATCTACCGGAACTGTTCAAAATGATGGTACTTTGAAAAGCAAAAACGGCGGATTGTACGATAAAATTGTAAACGGACATCAATTTGCAAAAACGGGAAGAAAATACTCTTGGCCAGCACAAATGAAATTAGAAAATATTGCTGCTCTTGAAGTAGTTTGGTTCGAAACTTTCAATGCAGATTCAAAAGGAATTCCAACTACAGTAGAAGGACAGGTTTTGCAGAATTTCTTAGATGAAAATGCAAAATTACCTAGATGGAATGTAGCTTTCTAAAAGAAAACTTCAATATAAAATCGTCAAAAGCCTTACTAAATATTTTAGTAAGGCTTTTTTTTTAACACATAGAAATATAGATTTGATACTTTTAAAAAAGGTATTTCCCTTATTGAAAACACACAGAGGCTACTAGGTGTGAGAAACCGGTAAAGTATCTTTTTTGTCAGATATTATACCGATTCTCGTACTGCTTCAGTCCAATGTTTTGTTGCTTAATATTTGAATTTGGAATAGTTACTTTTTTGATCGGCAGGTACTACTTTAGAATAAAATACAAACAAATCATTTAAGCTATTGTTAAAAAAAAGCTAAAGAACTATGGCTGTAAAATCTGACATTTAGATAAAATAAAAGATTAGCTTAAATTTTACTTTTATGTGCTAAACCCCGTTAAGTCAATAAAAAAAGCTCTTTCCAAATGTTAAATATTTATATTTCTCTTATAAAAAAATTTGTTTTATATGTTTGCTTTTATATATTTATCGCATAGATGTAAAGAATAATGTTAAAAAATCTTATTCTTTATGTTAAAAACAAGTGCTTATTTTCAAGAATTCTATTGCAATTTTATATGAATACCAAAACTCTACAATTCAAAACATCGGACGATCTTACGCTTTGGACTAACTTGAAAAATGGAGATGAAAAGTCATTCTCTTTGTTGTTTGAAAAATACTATGGTGATTTGGTAAATTATGGAAATTCACTTTCTCCGAATGCCGAAAAGGTACAGGATTGTGTTCAGGATGTTTTTACAGATATTTGGGTTTACAAGAATGGGCTTCAAAGTTCGGTTGTAGTAAAAGCCTATTTATTATCAAGTGTACGCAAGCGTATTGCACGTTTATACGAGCGTGATCATATTTTTCGCAAGTCCGCAAGCACAGATTCAATTGCTTTTCTTTTAGAGTTCTCTGTAGAACATGATCTCATGGATGATGATTATGCTACAAAAGAAAAAGTAATTCATTTGAATAAATTATTAAACAATTTACCGGCACGACAAAAAGAGGCCTTATACTTAAGATACCATCAAGGCTTAACGGTTGATCAAATTGCCGATATGCTGGAAGTAAATTATCAATCAGCAAGTAACTTACTACACCGCGGTTTACTTACTCTTCGCAAGGAATGGAAGGGTAGTGTTTCGTTAATTCTTCTTCTTTCCTCAACAACTTTTTAATTTTATTTATACAGAATTAAAAAAAAATCACAATTTGGTGAGTATATAATAAGAAAGCCGTCCTCTATGTTTTTGTAACCCTATTTCTAGATGCAAAAACGTAATACATATACCGAAATTGAAGATTTCTTATCTGATGAATCATTTCAGTCATGGATTTTATCCAAAATAGACAATGATGGTTGGGAAGAATGGACTTTAGAGAGTCGTCAGCGCGCTAAGCTGGTAGAAGATGCAAGATTATTGTTGTTGGCCATGAAAGTGCCGGATCAGCCGATATCTCCTGTAGATCTTCATCATGCTTTGCAGGCCACCTGGATTAAAATCGAAGAGAAAGAGAATCAGAACAATTCAACCCCAAGTTCGAAAATAAAATTTCTTAAGAAATATTTTCTTAGTGGTATTGCCGCTGCTTTAATTATTGGCTTAGGATCAGTTTGGTTGTATAACAATCAAATAATTCCTAATAGCAAAGAAGTAACCTACAATGAGTTAATTAGTGAAAACAATGAAGGACTGGTTGAACAAACCAATAATTCAGACAAAGCTCAAATTATTACTTTATCTGATGGTAGTTCGGTTTTATTACAACCTAATAGTAAACTGAGTTATCCTAAGATCTTTACCGGAAACGAAAGAAAGGTGTATTTATCTGGTGAAGGCTTCTTTGAAATTAGTAAAAATCCAAAAAAGCCCTTCTTTGTTTACGCCAATGAAATTGTTACGAAGGTAGTTGGAACTAGTTTTAGAGTCAAGGCCTATTCTGACCAACCTGATGTTGAAGTTTTGGTTCGCACCGGTAAAGTAAAAGTAAAATCAAACGATTTGGTTGCAAAGTCAGACGATGATGAAGTTGTTTTGTTACCTAATCAGGCGTTACGTTTTCAGCGAAAAGATTTAAGCTTTAATAAAATTACAAATATCACTCAGGATATAGTCCTTACCCGTAGTGTCGGAAATATCGAACAGCTCAGCTTTGAGTTTACCGATATTCCGGTATCACAAATTTTTGAAACGATAGAGCAGGCTTACCTTGTAGACATCGATTATCCAAAAAACAAGCTGAAAGACTGTCACCTTACAACATCTCTTAGTGATCAGCCTTTGATGGAAAAGCTAAAAATTGTCTGTAACAGTATTGGCAACAAGACGACTTTTGAAATGAATGGAAATCAAATCGTTATCGTATCTGATGGATGTAACTAAACTCATTTTGCAACTGTAATTGTAAAGTTGAGTTTTAAATAACAAAGAAAAAACATGAACAACCTAAAATAACCAAAACAAATAATAATAACGCCTATGTAAAAGAAAATGCATAAAAAAAGTGCCGAAATGCTGTAACATTATCGACACTTAGATGAATCAAATTACTCTCTGTAAAGAGTAACTGAGGATGTTTCTTAAAATACACTCGAATCAGTATTAATCAAAACAAACCAAAATTATGAAAAAACCAGTTGTTAAACAACGATTACTCCATCGAATCATGAAAATAACACTATTTCAGTTTGTTCTGGCACTTGTGTTTTCAAGTGTTGCCATGGCAAATGATGTAAATGGACAAAAAAAATTAGATACTAAAGTTACAATTAATATTACAAATTTAACTTTAGACAACACCTTGTCTAAATTACAAAAGTCTGCAAATGTAAAGTTTTCTTACAATTCAAGATTACCACAACTGAATCAAAAAGTTAGTATAGATGCTAACGATGAAACTTTGTCGAGTATTTTGAATCGAATTTTATTACCATTTAATATCACTTACACTGAAGTCAGCAATCAGATAATTCTACAGAAAAATGCATCAGCAGTTCCTTTTACAAGTGCTGAAACATCAAATTCAGTATTTGAAAGCTTAACCGCTGCAGGTCCGATTATTAAGGGTACAGTTACAGATGTTAGTGGCAGTCCGCTACCTGGAGCTACTGTATTAGCGAAAGGAACTAAGATTGCGGTATTAACAGATTTTGATGGTAAATTTTCTATCGAAATGCCGACTAACAGTGACAGACTTGTAATTTCTTATGTTGGAATGGAAACAAAAGAAATAGGAATAAGCAATACAAATCCGGTTATCGTTTTAAATGAAGCAGGACAAAATCTAAAGGAAGTCGTAGTAACCACAGGTTATGAAAAAACTTCAAAAAGAACTTTTACGGGGGCAATCAGTAAAATTTCCGGCAGTGAATTGAAAGTCGATGGTGTTGTAGATGTAAGCAGAATGATTGAAGGTAAAGCTGCCGGTGTTACTGTACAAAACGTTACGGGATCTTTTGGTTCGACGCCAAAAATTACGGTTCGTGGATCTTCTTCTATTTTTGGAGATACCAAACCTTTATGGGTTATTGATGGGGTTGTACAAGAAGATATTATCAACGTTTCATTTGCTGATTTAGCATCTGGAAACTCAGCAACATTATTAAGTTCTGCTGTAGCAGGTTTGAATGCAAATGATATTCAAAGTATTGAAATTCTAAAAGATGCATCTGCTACTTCAATCTATGGTTCAAGATCGTTAAATGGGGTGGTGGTTGTAACTACTAAACAAGGACGTAGAGATTCTCCTCTAAAAGTGACTTATTCTGTTGAAAATACAGTTAGAACTGTACCAAGTTATACTCAGTATGATATTCTAAATTCTCAGGAATCGATGAGTATTTTTCAAGAGATGAGAACCAAAGGTTATCTTAATCAAAGTTCGTCTATTACTGCAAGATTTAGTGGTGTTTATGGTATTTTGGCTAAAGAAGTTAACCGCTATAATGAATCAAATGGTCAGTATGGTGTTAGAAATGAGCAGCCATACATCAATGAATTTTTGCAAAAATATGAATTAGCAAATACAGACTGGTTTAAAGTTTTATTCAGACCATCTATCACGCAGAATCACTCCTTAAGTTTTTCAGGAGGTGGAAAAAATAATACTTTTTATGGTTCTCTAGGATACTATACTGATCCGGGATGGACTTTAGCTGATAATGTGAAACAATTATCATCAAACTTAAAAGGAACATTCTTTATCAACGACAGATTAAATATTACTTTATCAACACTTGCTTCTATACGTGATCAGGAAGCTCCGGGTACGTACGAAAGTAAAAATGATGCTGTATTTGGTAAGATAACCAGAGATTTTGATATTAACCCATTCAATTATGTATTAAGTACAAGCAGAACGCTTAGACCTTATGATGAAAATGGTAATTACGAATACTACCAAAACAACTGGGCTCCTATGAACATCTTAAAGGAGTTGAAAAATAATACTATGGGGATAAAAGTAAACGATATTCGTTTTCAAGCTGACATAGATTATAAAATAAACAAAAACTTAACCTATAACTTTACAGGTTCTGCACGTTATGCTAATACATCAAGAGAGCATAAAATTTACGAAGATTCAAACGTAGTAGGGGCATATAATGCAGGAGTTGGTGCGACTCTAAATACTCAAATTCAAAAGGATAATGTGTTCTTATACCAAAATCCAAATGATTTAACCGCACCGAAAATATCTGTATTGCCAAATGGTGGATTTTTAAGAAAATACACTAACGACATGACTTCTTATAATGTTAGAAATAGTATTACTTACAGAAACACATTGAATGACAAACATGAATTAGAAGGCTTCTTTGGTACAGAGTTCAGATCAGTAGACAGAAATAATGACAATTTTACTGCTGCAGGAATTCAGTATGAAAAAGGGCTTAGTGCTTTTATTGACCCAAAATTAATTGAAAAGTTAGTAAACGAAGGAAACTCTTACTACGATTTTGGAGCTGAAAGAGAGAGAACAGTTGGTTTCTTTGGAAAAGTTGGATATACTTACGATCGTCGTTATACAGGATCTATTACTGGTCGTTATGATGGGTCTAACAGACAAGGAGATACAGGATCATCAAGATGGCTTCCTACTTACACATTAAGTGGTAAATGGAACATTAAAGAAGAAAATTTTATGAAGAATGTTGAATCTGTAAACACTTTAGCACTTAGAGCTTCATACGGTTTAACAGCAACGGCAGGTCCTGCTACAAATTCATTGGCTATTTACAGAAGTTTTATCACTAACCGTTTTAACACAGGTGACAGAGAAAATGCAATAAATATTTCGGATTTACAGAATGCTGATTTGACATGGGAGAAACAATTTGAAACCAATATTGGTTTCGATCTTGGATTGTTTAGAAACAGAGTACAAGTAACTACAGATGTTTACAGCCGTAAAGCATTTGATCTTATTGATTATGTAATTACTTCCGGTGTTGGAGGACAATCTGTTAAACAGGGTAACAATGCCGATATGGAAACTAAAGGTATTGAGTTTGGTTTTACTACTCAGAATATTGCTGCGAAAGATTTTAAATGGTCTACAACACTAAACTTATCTGTTTATGATCAAAAAATTACAAAACTAGCCAACAGACCAGCAGTATTTGATTTGATAGCTTCCAACGGAGGTAACACAGTAGGGCATCCTAGAAACTCACTTTATTCTTATCAGTTCACGGGACTGAATCCTGAAGGATTACCAACTTTTAAATTACAGGATGGTGCTGAAAATAATATTACAGAAGCTAATTTTCAGGATACTAATAATGTAATGAAATATTTAAAATATGAAGGATCTGTTGAGCCAAATAAATCTATTGGTCTTGCTAATACGTTTACTTACAAAAACTGGTCATTATATGTTTTCATAGTAGGATCAGGAGGAAATAAAATCAGATTGAATCCTGTGTATAATAATGTTTACACAGATCAGACCGTTTTCACAAAAGAATTTGCTAACAGATGGATTAATCCAGGTGACGAGCAATATACAAATGTACCGGTTATTGCAGATCAATTGTTGAACAGGAATTACGGAGCCAATAACTTACAAATTGCATACAACACCTATAATTTTTCTGATGAAAGAATTGCAAGTGGTGACTTTGTACGATTAAAAAATATCTCTCTTGGCTGGGAATTCCCAAGTGATTTTAAAAGAAAGTTAGGAGTTAGCACCTTTACTTTAAAAGGTTCTGCGGTTAATCCATGGCTGATTTATTCAGACAAAAAATTAAACGGACAAGATCCTGAATTCCGTAATACCGGAGGGGTAGCTTTCCCTATTACAGCACAATATACTTTTGCAATAAATATTTCATTCTAATACTAAAATTGATTATGAAAAATATAAAAATAACACTATCACTATTATTGCTGATTGGTTTTAGCAGTTGTGATGATTTCCTTTCAGAAGTACCAGATAACAGAACGCAGATAGATACACCTGAGAAAATATCTGAATTATTAGTTACAGCCTATCCTAGCTCTTCTTATTTTGCACTTGCTGAAGCCATGTCAGATAATGTTTTTGACAGTGAGTTAAAACAGGCTGCGAATGTAAATAATGATAATAGCTATAATTGGGAAATGCAAAATCAGATCGGAACAGATACTGAAAATGATTTTTGGACCGGATCGTACGAAGCTATAGCAGCAGCAAATCAGGCATTAGATGCGATTGAAAAATTAGGCAGTCCAACAAGTTTAAATCCACAAAGAGGGGAGGCATTGATCGCGAGAGCCTATTCTCATTTTATGTTGGTTTCATTATGGGCAAATCGCTACAATCCTACAACAGCCTCAACAGATTTGGGAGTTCCGTACATTACAAAACCGGAAACAGAATTATTAGTGAAGTACAAACGTAATACTGTCAAAGAAGTTTTTGATTTTATTGAGCAGGACATTACAGAAGGTTTGAAATATGTAACAAATGATTATAAAGAACCTAAATTTCATTTTAACAGGGATGCTGCCAGGGCTTTGGCATGTCGTTTTTACTTAATAAAAGGGGACTGGGATAAAGTTCTTGAATTTTCTGAAGGACTTGGCTCTAAACCAACTAAAATTAGAAGTTACCTTGCTTTTAACGCTGTTCCTTTCTCCCAAATGCCTTTAGAATACTCTAAAGCAGAACAGGAAACCAATCTGTTAATTGCTTATCCTAATTCAACTGCAAACAGAGCAGGTGCATACAGATTTGCTCTTGCCGGAAATAAATCAGATGAAATATTAGGTAATCAAACCAATATGTGGGGTAAACCAAATCTAATTAAAGCTCAAGGTCAGTATTATAGCGGAGTACTAGTTGTGGTTCCTAAACTTTACGAATATTTTAAAGTTACCAACTTAACATCTGGTATTGGAGTGCCATACACTGCTACTGTTTTACTTAGCAATGACGAGTTATATTTGAACAGAATTGAAGCATTGGTGATGAAAAACAGAATGGCAGAAGCCAATACAGAACTGGGATTCTTTTTAGGAACCAGAACATCAGGATACAATGCTACAACAGATGTCTTGAATGAATCAGTAGTACAAGCTAAATATCCGGTAATCACAAATGAGTATACTCCATTCTATACCTTAAGCCCGCTTCAGGCTTCCTACATAAAAGCAATAGCGGAGGCAAGAAGAAAAGACTTTTTACGTGAAGGACTTAGATGGTTCGATATTAAACGTTTTAATCTGGTTGTAACTCATAATACACTTGAGTTTGGTAAAGTAATTCGAAAAAACGTTCTGGAGAAAGATGATAATAGAAGAGCATTACAAATTCCGCTTAGAGCTTCAGATAATGGTATTGAAAAAAATCCTAGATAATTTTTAATTAAAGTATAGTATGAAAATAGTAAAAACATATAAAATAGCACTAATGGCAGGGGTTTTACTTCTTGCATCCTGTGCCCATGAAGTACAGCCAAAAGAAAGTCAATTTGATTTTTCAGCACTGTCAAAAACAGATTTAGATAAATGGATTGGGACCAATTTCTTAGATCCTTATAACATAAATGTATACTATGAGTGGAATCAAAATTTAGTTGATAATACTAAATATCTATTTCCTCCTCAAGTAGATAAAGTTCAACCGGCAATGGAAGTGGTAAAAAAAATCTGGGTAGATAGCTACACCAAGATTGGCGGAGTGAATTTTGTAAAGAAAATTGCTCCCAGAGAATTTGTACTTGTTGGTGGTGTTAATTTAAACACTAACGGAACGGTAACACTAGGATTAGCAGAAGCTGGTCAAAGAGTTACACTATTTGAGGTAGATAAACTTAATAAGAAAAACAGAGCCAATGTTACACAGTTTATTCACACCATTCAACATGAATATGTGCATATTTTAAACCAAACTAAGCCATTTGACGAACAGGCCTGGTCAAAGTTAACTCCGGTAGGTTATACTTCTACATGGTACACAGAAGCACTTTCAACTTCAAGATCATTAGGTTTCATAACCAGTTATGCAAGATTGAATATTTACGAAGATTTTGCCGAAACTGCCGCTACAATTTTAACAAGTTCAAAAGCTGAATATGATGCCATTTTAGCAAGTGTAACAGATGCTACAGCTAAAGCAAATATTAAAGCAAAAGAAGCATTGGTTGTAAAGTATTATAAGGATTCTTTTAATATAGATTTCTATGCTTTAAGAGATGAAGCTCAAAAAAACACTGATGTTGTAGTTAATAACTAAGGACAATAAATTTTATAAAAAGCAATATTATGAAAGCAAAAAATATATATAAGTATTTAGCGATTTCTTTGATAGCTTTATTTCTGGGATCTTGTACAAGCACAGAAGTAGACGCTAAATTTGATCAAAATGCTACCGAAAGATTAAGTTCTCGTCAAAAAGAACTGAATGATGTTCTACTTTCATCTTCAGAAGGATGGAAAGCCGTTTACTACACAGACAGCACACAATTAGGAGGCTGGACACATTTATTCAAATTTCTTCCGGAAGGAAAAGTAGATATGGCTTCCGATTTTAATAGCCTGACAGGTACTTACAAAAGTCAGTACGAAATTCAGGTTGGCAGCACTGTAAGTTTAGTTTTTACAACGGAAAATAGAATACATCTTTTGTCTGATGCGAATAATTCTCCTACAGCGGCTCTTTTAGCCAAAGGATATTTAGGAGATTTTCAATTCTTTTATTATGGACAGAAAAATGGCGACATTATTTTTAAAACCAATAGAAATGGACACGAAGTTCGTTTTGTAAAAGCGACAGCAAAAGATTGGACAGATTTACCTAAAAACACGCCAATAATAAATGCCATAACAGGAAATGAGGTAAGTCCGCTTTATAGATTATTGCAAATAAATGACGGATCTACGGTACAAAACTATGATTTTGATTACAATACAGCTGCGCGTTTTGGAGTGGCAACATCATTAGTAGCAGGATCAAATGACGTTCAAAATTTAGCTTTGGCTTTTACACCAACCGGAGCTACAGTAAAACCGGCACTTACAGTAAAAGGTCAAAAGCTAACTAATTTTGTGTATGATTCCGCTACTAACAATTTTGTGGCAACTGGAACTGGTGGAGTAAGTGCAACTCTTAAATTTAGCAATGTCCCACCAAGATTAACAGATGATTATAAGATATTGCTTCCGGGGAAAATTTATGCCAGATTTGGTTATTATGTTGACGATTATACAGAGGATGCATCAACAAACTCGCAATTGTTTGTAAATGAGTTAGCAAAAATTAACGCAAGTTTACCTAAAGGTGTAGCCATATCATCTGTTCAGCTTTATTTGAATCACTCGCTTGGAAATTTCATTTACTATACGTTTACAGGTGGTCAGGCAGCAATTTTTCACTACATAGATGTTGTGGAAGACGCACCGAACCAAAAGATCATTCTAAAACATAAGTCCTGGAACGGAAACACAACTGCTGCAGCTCCTGCATTTTTGGCAAGTTTTGATAAAAATCTTGTCAATACAACTGGTGTTTATGTCAAGAAAGAAAACTTCAAGTTAGGATATACCAATACCGTTTATACGTTTACCAGTGCGTCAAGTTCATTTAGAATGACAACCTGGCTGCTTTAAGTTGCACCTAAAAAAATGCATTGTAGTCTTTTAGAAAGAGCAGCTACAAACTGCAATGCGTTTTGTCTTTATTTTATTTTATTTTATTTTATTTTATTTTTATTTTGAGTTGAGGCAGCCCTTACGGGCTGCTTTTTTAAGTGAGAAATCAGAACAACTCGTTGTATATGATTTAGAAAGAGAACTAATATGTTATTTAAGAATATGTTTATGTCTGAAACTCAACGGACAAAAAATGATTGAGCTAACCAACTATTAAACAACCAATTTTATGATGTTAAAAACTATTTTAAATTTCGCAGGAGTTGAAGTACTAGGTAAAGAAGAACTAAAAGAAGTAAACGGAAGCGGTGGAGTAAGATGTACTGTACCGTGGTCACCATTACCTTATAATGGGCCGTGTATTATGCTTCCACCGATAACACCTGCAGAACCAATATGCAGAGCAACGATAGATGGTGTGATTTGTGAGTAGTTTTAAAGATGTGTCATCCTTAAAGAAAGATATTCAACCGATGCTAAAAGTTGAATAAATGACTTTTAAAGAACATTTTTTTATAGATTAAGAAAAACCGTTTCATAATTTGAAACGGTTTTTTTATGATTATTGCTAAAGAATCGTCCTAAATCGCAAATTATACTAAGAGTAATTTTTTTAAAAAGGGAATTATCATATATTTGACAAGTCATTCACAGCACTGTTTTTTACTCTTTTTCTCAGGAGAAAGTAAATAGCTGGTTAGCTGGAAATAATATTAACATTAATTTTGAATATGAAATTACTAGAAGGAAAAGTTGCCATTATTACAGGCGCTAGTCGTGGAATTGGAAGAGGAATTGCTGAAGTTTTTGCTAAACATGGCGCAAACGTTGCTTTTACATACAGCTCATCTGTAGCTTCTGCAGAAGCTTTAGAAGCTGAATTGAACGGTTTAGGAATTAAAGCAAAAGGATACCAATCAAATGCTGCCGATTTTAATGAAGCACAAACTTTTGTTGATGCAGTTTTAGCTGATTTCGGAACCGTAGATATCTTAATTAACAATGCCGGAATTACAAAAGACAACCTGTTAATGCGTATGTCTGAAGCAGATTTTGATCAGGTTATTGATGTAAACCTGAAATCTGTCTTTAATATGACAAAAGCAATTCAAAAAACCTTTTTGAAACAACGTTCAGGATCTATCATAAATATTAGTTCAGTAGTTGGAGTCTCAGGAAATGCAGGACAAACTAACTATGCCGCTTCAAAAGCAGGTGCAATTGGTTTTACTAAATCTGTAGCATTAGAGTTAGGTTCCCGTAACATTCGTTGCAATGCAATCGCGCCAGGTTTTATTGAAACGGAGATGACTGCAAAATTAAACGAAGATGTAGTAAAAGGATGGAGAGAAGGAATTCCGTTAAAAAGAGGAGGAAGCGCAGAAGATGTTGCTAACGCTTGTCTTTTCTTAGCTTCAGACTTAAGTGCGTATGTTACCGGACAAGTACTTAATGTTTGTGGAGGAATGCTTACCTAAAAATAATTTAAGGATTCAATAATTGAAAAATTTAAAGATTACTAATTTTTCAATCTTTTAATTTTTAATTTTTTTTAATCTTTCAATTCATAAAATATGACTACAAACACGATTCTATTAATATTACTTTCTTTAGTAATCGCAGTTGGTTTGTCGTATTTTCAATATTTTTTTAAAGCCAAAAACAAATCCAATGTGATTTGGTTTTTGGCTTTTTTACGTTTTTTAGCCATTTTTGGATTATTGCTTTTACTGATAAACCCAATAATGACCAAAAATACACTGGAAGTTACTAAAACTCCGCTTGCGATTGCTGTAGACAATTCAAGTTCTATTACCGCTTTATATTCAAATAAAAAAGTAATCGAATTGCATCAAAAATTGATGTCGAATCCTGCGCTTCGGGATAAATTCGAAATTCAGTCCTACCAGTTTGATGCCGATTTTAAACCTTCAGAGAAGTTTGATTTCAAAGGAAAACAAACCAATCTTGACGAAGTTGCCAAAAATCTAAAAAGCATCAATAAAAACCTGATTTTTCCAACTGTAATTATAACTGACGGAAATCAGACTACAGGAAACGATTATGTCTATCGTTTTGATCCTGTTAATAAAGTTTATCCCTTGGTTGTGGGAGATACAACCACTTTTTTAGATCTTAAAATCAATCAGCTTAACGTAAACAAATACGCTTTTCACAAGAATAAATTTCCGGTAGAAGTATTTCTTCAATACGCAGGAGACAAAGCTACAAATGCTGATTTTACCATATCACAAGGAGGTAAGGTAGTTGCCAAAGAAAAAGTTTCTTTTTCTCCTTCCAAAAAGACAGCAACCTTAAACTTACTTTTACCGGCTGATAAAGTAGGCTTACAAATTTTTAAAGCAGCAGTTTCTTCCAATATCAAAGAGAAAAACAGCTACAATAATATCAAAAATTTTGCTGTCGAGATCATTGATCAAAAGTCAACGATTGCAATCGTTTCTGCTATAAACCATCCCGATATTGCAGCGTTAAAACGTTCGATTGAAACCAATGCACAGCGTAAAGTGATCCTGGTTAAGCCAAACGATATCAATCAGCTGCAAGAAGCTTCTGTTTTGGTTTTATACCAGCCAACGACAGCATTCAAGGCTATCTTCGATAACAATAAGCTTGCCGGAGTAAACACTTTTATCATCACCGGTAACAACACTGACTTTAATTATTTGAATCAGCAGCAAAAAAATCTGGTATTTAAAATGAGTGGTCAGAGAGAAGATTATCTGGCAGAATTTGAATCGCAGTTTAATCTGTTTGCTGTAGATAATATAGGTTTTGAAAATTTTCCGCCACTGCAAAATTTATTCGGAACGGTGACCACTAATGGAAATGTATCGGTACTGCTTTCTTCAAAAATTAGAAATGTTTCTACAAATGCACCCTTACTGGCCTTTACAGAGAATCAGGCAAAAAGAACCGCTTTTCTTTTAGGAGAAAACAGCTGGAAATGGCGTCTTCAAAGCCATATTGACAATCAGTCTTTTGAGAAGTATGACGTTTTTATAGATAAGGTTATTCAGTATCTGGCCTCAACTACTTCCAAAAAATCTTTGGTAGTTACACACGAAAGCTTCTACAATTCCGGTGAGGCTATTGTGATCAATGCGCAGTACTTTAATAAAAACTATGAGTTTGATGAAAAAGCAAGACTTACAATTACCGTAACAAATGCAGCAACCAAACAGGTAAAAAACTACGACCTGCTAAAAGGAAACAACTCTTTTTCCGTAAACCTGGATGGACTGGCCACCGGAAAATACAATTTCACAGTAAAAGAATTGAACACCAATACTTCTTATTCAGGTCACTTTGAAATTTTAGATTTTGATATCGAAAAGCAATTTGTAAATCCGGATGTTCAGAAATTAAAGCAATTAGCCCTACAAACCAACGGAAAAGCTTTCTTTGAAAATCAGTCAGATGATTTAATTCAACAGCTTTTAGAGAATAAAGAATACAAATCGATCGAAAAAAATATTTCCACCAAAACACCTTTAATTGATTGGGTTTGGCTGTTGATTTTAATTGCTTTGGTATTTACTGCAGAGTGGTTTATCAGAAAATATAACGGGTTGCTTTAATCAATCATTTAAACCATAAAACTTGAAACTTGAAACAAAATAACTAAAAACTAAAGAAATGGATTTCAGGCTAAAAGTATTCTACACCGTTGCACTCCGTCTTAACTTTACTAAAGCGGCAACTGAATTATATATTTCACAGCCAGCGGTTTCCAAACACATTCAGGAGCTTGAAGAAACTTATAAAACCAAGCTTTTCGAACGAAACGGTTCCAAAATCGCTTTAACTCCGGCAGGAGAAATTCTGCTAAAACACACCAAAAACATCTTTGAAATATATCGCGAAATAGATTTCGATATGAGCAGTTTTATTAACGATCGTCAAGGATTACTGAGGTTGGGAGCGAGCACAACGATTTCTCAGTACATTATTTCACCGGTATTAGCACGTTTTCATCAAAAACAAAAAGACATTAAAGTCAATTTGCTCAACGGAAATACAGAACAAATTGAGAATGCCTTAATCCATAAAGAAATCGAAATCGGAATTGTTGAAGGACAATCCAAAAACCAATCGATTAAATATACTCCGTTTTTAAAAGATGAACTGGTGCTGGTGTGCAATACCAAAAATCCGCTGATCAAACAAAATGAAATTTCACTGGAAGATTTAAAATCGATGAAATTCATTACCCGTGAGCGTGGATCTGGAACACTTGAAGTTATAGAATACTCTTTGAAGCAAGTTGGGGTAAAAATAAGTGATCTACAAATCGAAATGCAGTTAGGAAGTACCGAAAGCATTAAATCATATCTTCTAAATTCGGATTGCCTGGCTTTTATGTCCATACATGCAGTAGATAAGGAACTTAAAAACAATGAATTAATGATACTTGATGTCGCTAATTTGTCTGTTGAACGCTACTTCTACATCATTACTTTACTAGGTAAACCAAATGCATTAACCGAGCTTTTTATCCAAAATTTGTCTGCTTATTATAACCTAGAGTTATAGCCTATTGCGTTTTACGATTGGTAATTTTGATATAAACGACAGACCTTTGTACAAGAAATATCAAATTACTTATTTTGAAAACGAAACAACAAACATCGGTACATTTTTTTGAAATTAATCCTTATACGCAACAGGCAATTTTTGCTTTCATAATTGTTCTATGCCTATTTTCAATCATTTCACCTCCAATTGCTTTACTATTAGGAGTAATTCTGGTAAATGTCTTCGGGAATCCATTTGAAAAGTTCAATGCGGTAGCGATTACTTATTTACTTCAATTTTCAGTGGTAGGTTTAGGCTTCGGAATGAATGCAACTGCAGCGCTCTCTGCCGGAAAAGAAGGATTCTTACTTACTATATTATCCATTTTCAGCACTTTAATTTTGGGGACTTTCTTAGGGAAATGGTTGAAAACCGAGAAGAAAACCTCTCATTTAATTTCTTGTGGAACAGCTATTTGCGGAGGAAGCGCCATTGCGGCCATTGCACCAGTTATTAAATCTAATGAAAATCAGACCTCAATCGCTCTGGGAGTTATTTTTATTCTGAACTCTGTAGCATTGTTTGTTTTCCCCTTTATTGGACATCAACTCGACTTATCGCAGAAAGACTTTGGATTATGGTGCGCCATAGCCATTCACGACACGAGTTCTGTAGTAGGTGCTGCCAACAAATATGGTACAGAAGCACTTCAGATTGCAACTACGGTGAAATTGGCCAGAGCCCTATGGATTATACCGATCTCTCTTTTAACCGCTGTGCTTTTTAAGAATAAAAACTCTAAAATCAAGATTCCGTATTTCATAGGTTTATTCATTCTTGCTATGCTTTTCAATACTTATGTACCGCAAACGGCTGTGATCGCACCACATATTGTTTCGATTGCCAAAATCGGTCTTACGATAACTTTATTCTTGATAGGAGCAACTTTAAGTGTCAATACTTTAAAATCAGTTGGAGTTAAACCTTTACTGCAAGGAGTTGTTCTTTGGATATTTATTGCGGTTCTGGGACTTGTATCGATACTATTTTTCCACTAAAGAGAAATATTTATTTCACATTCGAGAATCTAACAACAGGCTTATCAATCAGCTTATACTGTTTTCCTTTAAACGAATAACGTCTTTCGATCTCGAAATTAAACTTCTTCTTAGTTTTGGCCATTGCAGCTATTTCATCAGGTAAAACGACTTCAAATTCATCATTAGCCTGGGCAGCTTTACTAAAGGAGCCGTTTGTTTTAACGATAATATCCCTAAAGTGTTTTTTGTTTGTATCCTTTACGACGGTGTAAGAACCGGACCATTCTACGCTCGCCACATTGGTGAGTTTGTAATTGTAAGACTCTAAAATAGGCTGGTACCTTCCGTCAAATCCGGCAATCAGATAGAGAATTCCCTCAAATGGACCGCCCGCACCACCATTTACATGGGTAAGTGTAAAGGCGTACTGATCTTCTCCAATTTCTACTAATTTTGGAGAAGGCGCCTGAGCAAAAGAGCCAAAAGCCGCAATAGCAGGTTGAAAAGATCTCATTTGCCAAATTTGGTTGTTTTTAGCAAACTTGGCAACGCCAACAAGTCCGCCGGAAAATCTTCCGGTCTGCAACCCGTCTTCATCGTAAAAAGAATGATTAAAAAGCAGCAATTTAAACTGATTCCCTTTAGAATCTGTATAATCAAGAGTGCCCAAAACCCTGGTTGCAACGCCATTTTCATAAGGAAACAACTGATCGCCTTCGACACCATTGACATCAATGTAGGCGGCAGGTTTGCAATTGCTGCATTTCCAGCTTATAAAAGTATTATGGTCGGAGAGATTATATAGTTTACCCGGAAACAATTGCTGCATCGTTTTCACTGAATTGAAAGGATCCGCTACCTGTAATGTTCTTTTGGTATTCAGAATCGTATCCTGAACATTTTTCAATTCGACAATATCTTCTTGTGCAAAACCGCTGGAAGTGAAGAGCAGGAAAAGAATTCCTATAGAAATGAGGCGCATATTTTTAGATTTAGATAAAAGATAGCGAATTTACGAAGAAACTTTTAATTTGAATTTCAATTACTTCGGATTCAAAAAAAATAAATGAAGCTAAATTTTGCAATCTTTACGATTATTCCCTTTGAAATGTACATAAATAAAATAAATTTGCACCTCTAACAAAAATAAAAATGAAAAACTTAAAAATGAAACCAAGACTAATTGCATTATTCGCATTAGCAATTGGTTTTTTGACATTATCCTGGGGGATGGTTGGTCACGAACGTATTAATAAAGCCGCAGTTATGGCTTTGCCACACCCGCTTCAGGTATTCTTCTATAATCATATAGATTTTATTACACAGGAAGCCTCTGTACCGGACATTAGAAAATATGCCTTAAATTATAAAGACGAAAATCCAAGACATTATTTTGACATGGAGAGTTTTGGTAACCCAGCAGATTTCCCACAGACTTTAGAAGCAGCAAAGCAAAAATACGATGCCAAATTCTTAAACGAGAACGGAATCCTGCCTTGGTATATCGAAGAGATGATGGTAAAATTGACAAAAGCTTTTAAAGAGAAGAACAGAGCTGAAATTTTGTTTTTAGCTGCAGATTTAGGTCATTACGTTGGTGATGCACACATGCCATTGCATACCTCTTCAAATCACGACGGACAATTAAGCGATCAAAAGGGAATTCATTCCCTTTGGGAAAGCAGACTTCCGGAATTGTTTGTTAAAAACTACAGACTAAACGTTCCGCAAGCCCAATATTATGAGGATGTTCACAAAGCAACCTGGGATATGATTAATGATACTCACAGTTTAGTACAGCCTTTGCTGGATGTAGATAAAAAGCTAAGAACAACAACTCCGGAAAATGAGACTTTTAAATTGGATGCTGACGGGAAAGTATTAAAGAGTAAATACAATACAGCTGTTTTCTCTGACGAATATGCTAAAAAACTACACAAAGAATTAAACGGAATGGTGGAGAATCAAATGAAAAAAGCCATTGCAGCAACAGCAAGTTTTTGGTACACAGCATGGGTAAATGCTGGAAAACCTGATTTAAGTGATTTAGATGCATTTGAGCTGACACAAAGAAATAATCAAGCCTTAAAAGATGATGCCAGATTATTTCAACAAGGAAACTTATTTGGAATGAAAAATCAGAATGATTAAATAGTTTACTATATAAGTATTCAGTCTCAGTCTCTGTACTGTGTTTAGTTTACAGATTATAGCTAATTATTATAATGAGAACAGCCTCAAATTCTAATGAATCTGAGGCTGTTTTTTTGTAATATTTTTACTTAATTTTATTTTAGACTTCATCCGCGATCAATACCGCAATAGTAAGCAGTATTCAACTGTGAGCACGACTGAATACTGCGACTGAGACTGAAAACTAACGCTGATACTTCTTCTCTTTAAGCATATAGGAAGCTGTTTGATAAAAAGAAATGGTTTCTTTTATTAAATCAGCTCTCTCCGTTTTCATCGGAGTTTCGTTGTAATCAATTTGAAATTCAGGAGCAATACCCGGTTTAGGGTTAATTTGCACATTAAACTGTTTTACCTGTTGCTTAGGCGACAAAATCGTCAGAACATTGTCTTTTATTAGTCCCATGTCCTGATAAGTAGCAATAAAAGCTCTGGGTTTATAATCCGATTTTAAAACATCCTGACCAAAAAACTTACTTTCGTAATTAAAGTTTAATAATCCAAAGAGTGTTGGCATAACATCTATTTGCGACATTAACTGATTGTATTTTTGAGGTTTTCTATTCGGATCATAAATAAACCCCGGAATTCTATACTTATCTAATGGAAGCTCGGTTTTTCCTGCACTTGAAGCACAGTGGTCGGCTACAATAACAAAAATGGTATTCTTAAACCAAGATTGTTTGCTTGCCATTGCAAAGAATCTTTTCAACGAATAATCCGTATATTTTACACCACCTTCACGAGATTTTGCATCACCCGGAATATCAATTTTATTATTTGGATACGTAAAAGGTCTGTGGTTACTCACCGTCATAATGTGATTAAAGAAAGGTCTGTTTTCCTTTTCCTCAGCATTCATAACCTTTATCGCTTTATTGTACATATCTTCATCACAAACACCCCAAACATTGGAGAAAGTAATTTCTTCAGGTGCAAAACTTGACTTGTCTACAATTTCATAACCATTTCCGGAAAAGAAATCCTGCATATTATCAAAGAAAGCATCTCCGCCATACAAATATTTCACCTTATATCCCTTTTGCTTAAAAATAGCTCCTGTAGAAAATTTATTTTTATTGTCTTCTCTTTTTACGACACTTTCACCGGCAGTTGGAGGCAAACATAAAGTAACCGCTTCCAGTCCGCGAACTGTTCTGTTTCCGGTAGCATACAAATTGGTAAAAAGAAGACTCTTTTGAGCCAAACTGTCTAAGAAAGGAGTAATGTTTTCTTCATTTCCATACATCTTCATAAAATCGGCACTATAACTTTCAATAGTAATCAGGACCACATTTTTATGATTTTCAAGCGAATCTCCGGTGATCGTTCTTTTAGTACTGTTTCCGTTAATAGTAGCGAACTGTTGTTTTAGTATCGCGAAAGCCTCTTCATTAGGCAACGTTTTATAAAAATCAAAGTAATCAAGCTTACTGTTCACAAATGCTAAGTAAAATTTATAGATACCGTTAGCCTGTAACTCGTTAACAAAAACATTCTTTGAGTTTTCTGTTTTTGCCAGCGTTGGAATCGCAATTAGTGAAACAGCAAATACCCCAAGATAGATAGCCGTAATTTTTAGTTTCTCACTTACAGTTGGAATATGGTCAATATAGTTTCTGGATTTTTTAAGGATAAAGTAAGTCACAATTCCAGTCACTAAAAATAATGCGGAGAACAAAGGAATTACCGGATAGGACTCCATAATATTTCCAATAACTTCAGTAGTGTAAATCAAATAATTTACCGCAATAAAATTATACTTCACACCAAACTCATTCCAAAAGAAATATTCACTTAAACCATTTTGCAGAATTAGTAAAACATACAGGAAAATTACAAATGCAAACAACCAATATCTGATTTTATCCCTTAGCTTAGGCAGAAACAATAAAAGAGCAAAGAGAGCCATCTTAATTCCGATAAAAATCATAACGATCATTGGCAAAGCACCTCCATACTCGTCAAAGACGCTTTTCCCGGAAGCTGCATAGATAAAGAGAACTGCCAAAATCCCAAGAATTATATAACCAGAAGGTTTATTATATTTAGAATTGGATATGAAAATCAGATAGAGCCATAAAAAAACACTTGCCACAACAAAAACAAAAAAATCAGAAGTAAGTCCCAGAGCAAAGATTTTTAAGCTCTGAATAATGGTAAATGAACTTTGTGTTATGGGATGAAAAAACAAAACAATTCTTAACAGAAAACTAACGATAAAATAAAATATCGCCAGATTATAGATTGGGGAAAACTTTTTTGAGAGGGACATTAATAGCTTTTTAAGTTCAGATAATTATTAATTTAAAAGAGTTATTCGTTTGCTTAAGATTGTAAAATTAGTAAAAATAACATACTTTTTTTAAGGATAAACAGCGAGTAGTCTCTTTTATAGTCAAATATGAGAATAGTACCTATTTTGACTTCTTTTTCAAACAAAAATAATCCCATTAAATTAATTCAGAATAAAGTTATGCTTTTGCCTTACTTAGTGTTAACTTAAGGTTTACTTAAGCAGGATAATTTTCAGCTATTCTAATGGCATTAAGTCCTTTCTGACCTCAAAAGTCTTATCTTTGAAGGTAAATAATTACAGTTCAACTAAAATTACACTATTAAAATGCACATTCTAATCGTTGAAGATGAGTTAGGTATTGTTCAGTTTTTGCAACAAGGTCTGCAGGAAGAAGGATACCAGATTACAACAGCCAATGATGGCTCCAAAGCTTTTGAGCTGATTCACAGCCAACACTTTGATTTGATTCTGTTAGACTGGATGCTTCCTAAAATTAACGGATTAGATTTGTGCAGAGCCATTAGAGTTAAGGATCAGAAAACCCCAATTATCTTTTTGACCGCTAAAGATACTGTACAGGAAACGATAGAAGGCCTGAAAGCAGGAGCAAATGACTACATCAAAAAACCTTTTAGCTTTGAGGAATTGGTAGAACGCATCAAAATACACTTTAGAAATCAAAAAGGATCAGAAGATTTGACTTTGGGGACTATCAAAATAGATTTGTTAAAACATATCGTTCTAAAAAACAATGAAGAAGTTGCGCTAACCCAGAGAGAATTCGAACTCTTAAAATATCTTATTCAGAACAAGGGAAAAGTCTGCACACGAAATCAAATATTAAAAGATGTTTGGGAAATAAACTTCGAATACGACACTGGTGTAATCGATGTTTTTATGAATGCCATCCGAAAAAAGCTCAATTTAAAAATTGAAGAAGATTATATTAAAACTATACGCGGTATCGGTTATATCGCTAACGATTTATAAATGACACAACTTTCTTTTAAAAACAGAATTGCTTTAAATTACATCATTACAACGGGATTATTAATTTTAGCCGTTTTCTCCGTCATTTATTCTATTGTAAAACACACAGTTTACAGTCATATCGATGAAAAAATAAAAGTTGAAATTCAAAATCACCTGCAGGAAATCAAAGAGGTAAAGGGAAAAGTAATTTTAATTGATGAAGAAGAATGGAACGAAAGAGAGCACAACACGGTAGATGTCAATCCCGTTTTTGTAGAGTTCCTCGATCTGAATAAAAAAATCATTGAAAAAGCACCGAATCTAAAAACCCAAATCCTTAAATTTAATGATTCTGTTGAAGATTTTGAACTCTTTGACACCAAAATGGGAGACCATGCGATCCGACAAATTCAGGTTCCGCTTCATCTTAAAGAGAAGAAAATTGGATATGTAATTGTTGCTATGTCCCTGGCCGATTCTAAAATGGTATTGAACAACCTGTTTGATATCATGTCACTTTCTTTTTTAGGCATTTTGATCCTGTTATTTTTTATAGCCAGATTCTTTGCGGGACGAAGCATAAAACCCATCAATGAAATCATTAATACCTCAAAAATTATCACCAAAGACAATTTAAAGACACGTATTGCATTACCGAGAACTAAGGATGAATTGTACACGCTTTCGAAAACGATAAACAATCTTTTAAACCGAATTGAACATGCAATTGAACGCGAAAAAGAGTTTACCTCTGATGCTTCTCATGAACTAAGAACACCTCTTACTGTTATTAAAGGAACACTTGAAGTGCTAATCCGTAAACCTCGAGACAATAAGGAATACGAAGACAAAATAAACTATTGCATAAAAGAAGTCGATCATTTGAATATGCTTGTAGATCAACTGTTGTTGATGGCTCGTTTTGAAAATCAGAAGAAAAATATAAATACCGAATCTGTTTATCTAAATGGGGTAATTTTAGACGTTTTCAGATTAAACTCCGAAAGAATTAACAATCAGCAGATCAAAATTAAATTTGATACCCGTCAGGATTATTATATTGAGTCGGATAATTTTCTAGTGATTACGATACTCAGAAATATAATTTCCAATGCTATTAAATATTCCCACAGTGGAGGCGAGGTAACTGTTCTGCTCTCCGAAGAGAATGAAAAGACAATCTGCAGAATTTCGGATAACGGTATTGGTATTGCAAAGCAAGATTTAGACGCTATTTTTAGCCCATTTTTTAGATCCAATTCTACGGAACATCCCGAAATTAAAGGAACCGGATTAGGACTTTCCATCGTAAAAAGGGTAACTGAATTACTTCATATCAAGTTTAAAATGGAAAGCGAAATAGGGGTAGGTACCACTGTCATTCTATACTTTGATCATAATAAAAAAGCACTATTATAGCTTCTGAAAGGCCTTTAAAACTAAGCCTTGAAAGTTTTTTTAACAATAAAATACCTTTAAGTTAAAATAAAAAATGCTTTTTTATGAAAATAACTACTATATTTGCAACCGAATCAAAGAATTAAAAAATAAAACAAGACATGATTTCTAATCAATTACATCATCATCATTTTCATTATTGCTCTCAGGCGATGTGTTAATGGTATGCGTGTAAATCATCATATTTTAAAACCCGTTTGAGTACATCAAACGGGTTTTTTTATACCACTTCTTTGTACTCAGACTATTTAATTCAAAAAAACTAAAAAAATGAGTACATTAAAAATTGCAATTCAAAAATCAGGTCGATTAAACGAAGACAGCATTCAAATTCTTAAAGATTGTGGTATTTCAATCAACAACGGAAACGATCAGCTTAAAGCCGAAGCTTCCAACTTTCCTTTAGAAGTTTTATACCTTCGAAACTCAGACATTCCGCAATATTTAATTGATGGAGTGGTAGATCTTGCTATCGTTGGGGATAATTTACTTGTGGAGAAAGGCCGACAAATCGAAGTAATTCAAAAACTGGGTTTTTCTAAGTGCAAAGTTTCTGTTGCAGTCCCTAAAACCTTTGAATACAATTCGATACAGGATTTATCAGGTTTGCGTGTTGCAACCTCATATCCAAATACTGTTAACGAGTATTTTAATTCTTTCGGACTGACAGTTGATATTCACCAAATTTCGGGTTCTGTAGAAATTGCCCCTAATATCGGACTTGCAGATGCCATTGTTGATATTGTTTCCAGCGGAAGCACCTTATTCAAAAACAATTTAAAAGAGGTTGAAGTAATTCTTAAAAGTGAAGCTGTTCTGGCAGTTTCGCCAAAAGTGTCTCCCGAAATTCAAAAACATATTGATACTTTAAAATTCAGAATCCAGTCCGTTTTAAGAGCAAGAAACTCCAAATACATCCTAATGAACGTACCTAATGATAAAATCGAAGCAATTGGAAAAATTCTGCCGGTGCTTCGAAGCCTTACCGTTTTGCCACTTGCACAAGAAGGATGGAGCAGCGTTCACTCGGTAATTGACAAGGACACCTTTTGGGATGTAATTGACAAATTAAAAGAGGAAGGAGCAGAAGGAATCTTAGTGTGTCCAATTGAGAAAATGGTTCTGTAGTGTGCTTCGCACGCTTTAAGCAATAGGCTGTAAGCTAAATGCTTTGAAAAATTAAAAAAAGAAACTGCTTATAGCCTAAAGCTTAAAGCATAAAGCATAAAAAAAAATGAATAAAATAAACAATCCGAAACCAGATACCTGGTCAGAAATACTAAAACGACCAACTAAAACGATCGATGATATCGAAGTTACAGTAAAAGAAATCTTTAAAGAAGTACAGAAAAAAGGGGATGAAGCTGTTGCTAAATACACTTCTATTTTTGACGGAATTGCTCTGGAAAACTATGAAGTTTCAGCTGAGGAGATTCAGGAAGCCAATAGTAGCATTTCAGAGGAACTAAAAGCGGCTATTCAGTTAGCAAAAGAAAACATATATAAATTTCACAGTGCCCAAAAAACAGATAAGATTTCAATTGAAACAACTGAGGGAGTCAACTGCTGGCAGGAAAAGAGACCTATTCAAAAAATTGGTTTATACATTCCCGGAGGAACGGCACCTTTGTTTTCAACCGTTCTAATGTTGGCTGTTCCTGCCGGAATTGCAGGCTGTAAAGAAATAGTACTATGTTCTCCGCCTGATAAATCCGGAAAAATAAACCCTGCCATTCTATATGCAGCTACTTTATGTGGTGTAACCAAAATATTAAAAGTGGGTGGAATTCAAGCCATTGCCGGAATGACATTCGGAACAAAGTCAATCCCTAAAGTATATAAAATTTTTGGACCAGGAAATCAATTTGTAACTGTAGCAAAACAGTTGGCAACTCAATTTGGAGTAGCCATCGATATGCCAGCCGGACCTTCAGAATTACTGGTCTTAGCTGATGACACCGCTGTACCAGCCTTTGTTGCCTCCGATTTACTGTCTCAGGCAGAACACGGAACAGACAGTCAGGTGATTCTGGTTTCGACTTCTAAAAGATTAATTGAAGCCGTTGAAAAGGAGATCCAAATTCAAATTGAAGAACTTCCCCGAAAAGCCATCGCTAAAAAAGCCATTGAAAATTCAAAGCTAATTTATGTAGAAAACGATCAAATCGCTTTAGATTTAATTAATGAGTATGGACCGGAACATTTTATAATTTGCTCTCAATACGATGATTTCTACTGTAACGGTATTATCAACGCAGGTTCTGTGTTCATAGGCAATTACACCCCTGAAAGTGCGGGAGACTATGCGTCAGGAACCAATCATACTTTACCAACAAACGGCTATGCCAAAAATTATAGTGGCGTAAATCTGGACAGTTTTGTAAAATCAATGACCTTTCAGAAAATTTCCGAAAAAGGAATTCAAAATATTGGCGCCGCCATTGAAATTATGGCTGAAGCTGAAGGATTACAAGCTCACAAGAATGCGGTTACATTGCGATTAAAGAGTTTGAAGGAAAGAGGATAGAGCAAAGAGTCAAGAATATAGAAGCAAGAATATAGAGCAAAGACTATAGAACATACAAGTAAAGGATACGGTAGCTACTGACCAGACAAAAAGTCTACTATCTTGACTCTTGGCTCTATTATCTATTCTCTAAGAAAAAAAACAAAAAAAATGAAATTCGATATAAACACGATAACAAGAGAGAATGTAAAATCTTTGAAGCCGTACTCATCAGCTCGTGACGAGTTTGAAGACTTTGATACTGCCGAGATGATTTTTCTGGATGCGAATGAAAATCCGTTTCAAACTGGAGTAAATCGTTACCCTGATCCGCAACAACTTTCGATTAAAGCCATTTTGGCAAAGAATAATAAGGTAAAACAAGCCAGATTTTATTAGGAAACGGAAGTGATGAAGTTCTCGATTTACTTTTCAGAGCTTTCTGCGAACCTAATACAGACAATATTATTTCGCTTCCGCCAACATACGGGATGTACAGCGTTTTGGCGAATATAAATGCAGTCGAGAACAGAGAAGTTCTACTTTCAACTGATTTTCAGCCACAAGTAGATCAAATCTTAGATACTGTTGACGAGCAGACAAAAATTATCTTTTTATGCTCTCCAAACAATCCTACGGGAAATTCATTTTCAGATGAGAGCGTTGTAAAACTACTTCAAAACTTTAAGGGTTTAGTCGTAATTGACGAGGCTTATATTGACTTTTCAAAAAAGGAAAGCTGGTTGACAGAGATAGACGAATATCCAAACTTGATCATCACGCAAACCCTTTCAAAAGCCTACGGATTAGCAGGAATCCGATTAGGAATTTGTTATGCGTCCGAAGCTGTGATTTCGGTTCTCAACAAAATAAAACCTCCTTATAACGTAAACGAATTAACCCAGCAGAGAGCTATAAATCGTTTGAATGATCCTGAAAAAATAAAGACTGAAATAGCTTCAATTATCGAACAAAGAGAAGAGTTAGTTAAAGTTTTACTTGAGGTTTATTTTGTAGAGAAAGTATATCCAACAGAAGCTAATTTTGTTTTGGTAAAAGTAGACGATGCCAATAAAAGATACGATCAGTTAATTGAAAAAGGAATCGTAATCCGAAACAGAACCAATCAGCCTTTATGTGAAAACTGTCTTCGTTTGACGATTGGGATCCCGGAAGAAAATGCTGTTTTGATTAAAGAATTAAAACTGTTGAAGTAATAAACATTTAAGCCACAGATTTCAATGATTTTTAAACGGCAACGAACAAAAAAATCATTTCAAATCACCTAAATCTGTGGCAGACTAAAAATATAGACTATGAAAAAAGTACTTTTTATCGATCGTGACGGAACGATTGTTTTAGAACCTGAAAATTACCAACTAGATGCTTTGGAGAAAGTAGAATTTTATCCAAAAGCTTTTCAATACTTAGCTAAAATTGCCAACGAACTAGATTACGAATTGGTAATGGTTACCAATCAGGACGGTCTGGGAACGGATAGTTTTCCGGAAGAAACGTTTTGGCCAACACAAAATTTTATCTTAAAAGCTTTTGAGAATGAAGGAATTAAGTTTGATGCTGTCTTCATCGACAGATCTTTTCCGGAAGATAATGCCCCAACAAGAAAGCCAAGAACCGGAATGCTGACAAAATACATCGATAACTCGGAATATGATTTAGAAAATTCCTTTGTTTTAGGAGATCGTTTGACGGATGTGGAACTAGCTAAAAATCTGGGAGCGAAGGCTATTTTTATCAATAATAATGACGGAATCGGGAGTAATGAAATTTCTTCAAAACGGGAAGAATTAGACCAAACGATTGTGCTTCAGACAATGAATTGGAAAACGATCTATGAGTTTTTAAAGCTAGAAGCTCGTTCAGCCTCGATTACACGTAAAACGAATGAAACAGACATTTTTATTAATTTGAATCTGGATGGAACAGGAAAAAGTAAAATTGAAACCGGAATTGCATTTTTTGACCACATGTTAGATCAAATTTCCCGTCACGGACAAATGGATTTAGAAATACTGGTTAAAGGTGATTTGGAAGTTGATGAACACCACACCATTGAAGACACCGCAATTGCTTTGGGAGAAGTTTTCGCCAAAGCACTGGGAAATAAACTGGGAATCGAACGTTATGGCTTTTGTTTACCTATGGACGATTGTCTGGCACAGGTCGCAATCGACTTTGGCGGAAGAAACTGGCTGGTTTGGGAAACCGAATTCAAGCGTGAGATGGTTGGTAAAATGCCAACAGAAATGTTTTTTCACTTCTTTAAATCATTCTCAGATGGCTCAAAAGCAAACATCAACATCAAAGCTGAAGGAACTAATGAGCACCACAAAATCGAGGCAATTTTTAAAGCTTTCGCAAAAGCGATAAAAGTGGCAGTGAAAAGAGATACGGAGAAAATGATTTTGCCTTCGACAAAGGGAATGCTTTAAACGTTTGTTTCAGGTTTCAAGTTTCAGGTTACTCAAGAGAACTTAAAACTTGAAACCTGAAACAAAACAAACAAAATAAGAAATGAAAATAGTAATCATAAACTACGGAGCAGGAAACATTCAGAGTATCATGTTTGCAGTGGAAAGACTCGGCTTTAAAGCAGTTTTGAGCAATAACCCTGATGAAATTCAAAAGGCCGACAAAGTAATTTTTCCGGGAGTAGGGGAAGCAAGTTCAGCAATGACAAAACTGAAAGAAAGCGGTTTGGATCGTTTGATTCCGAACTTAAAGCAGCCCGTTTTAGGAATCTGCCTCGGAATGCAATTAATGTGTAATGCAACAGAAGAAGGAAATACGGAAGGTTTAGGAATTTTTGATGTAGATGTCATAAAATTTACATCTAATGTAAAAGTACCACAAATGGGGTGGAATCAGATTTATAATCTAAAATCTGATCTGTTCAAAGACATTGCCGAAAATGAATTTATGTACCTCGTACACAGTTTCTACGCACCAAATTGCCAACATATGATCGCAACCACAAACTATGATGTAGAGTACGCATCGGCATTACAAAAAGATAATTTTTATGGAACGCAATTTCACCCTGAAAAGAGTGGTGACGTTGGGGAGAAAATCCTTGGAAACTTTCTTAAACTAAATAACAAAGAATAAATTCCAAATTCCAACCACGTAAAAAAATCTAAAATCAGAACTCTAAAATTTAGAAAAATGAGAATAATACCCGCCATAGATATTATAGACGGAAAATGTGTTCGCTTATCGAAAGGCGATTATGACACTAAAATAATTTACAATGAAAATCCTATCGAAGTTGCCAAATCATTTGAAGCTCACGGAATCGAATACCTGCATTTAGTAGATTTAGACGGTGCGAAGTCAAGCAAAATTGTCAATTACAAAATCTTAGAGCAAATTGCGACACAAACGAGCTTGCAAATTGATTTTGGAGGCGGTTTAAAATCAGATGAAGATTTAAGAATTGCCTTTGAAAGTGGCGCAAACCAAATTACAGGCGGAAGTATTGCTGTAAAAAATAAAGAAATATTCCAAAAATGGATCACTCAATATGGTTCCGGGAAAATTATACTAGGCGCTGACGCCAAAGACGAAAAAATTGCCGTTTCAGGCTGGTTAGAAAATTCAGACGAAGATTTAATTCCGTTCATTCAGGAGTATCAAAACAAAGGAATTCAATATGTTATTTGTACGGATATTGCAAAAGATGGAATGTTAGAAGGTCCAAGTTTTGACTTGTACAGCAAAATTTTAAAAACTGTAATGTCAAATCTAGCGGAGTCGAGATTAAACTAATCGCATCAGGGGGAATTTCAACGTTTGACGAATTGCCTAAACTAGCCGAACTGGGTTGTGAAGGAACAATTATCGGGAAAGCTATCTACGAAGGACGCATTAGCTTAAAACAATTAGAGAATTTTATAATAAGAAAATAAAAACATATGGTTACTTGTCATTTAAAATACACAATAGATCCTTTCCAGCTGGCTGTTTTCGAAGATTACGGAAAAAGATGGATTAAATTAGTAAACCGATTTGGTGGTCAGCATCATGGTTACTTCATGCCTTCTGAAGGAGCTAATAATATTGCGTTTGCAATGTTTTCTTTTCCCAGTTTAGCTGAATACGAAAACTATAGAAGGTTAATTTTGGAAGATCAGGAATGTATTGAAACTTTTAAAATTGCAGAAGATTCTCGCTGTATACTAAGTTACGAGAGAACTTTTCTTCGCCCAGTATTCGAATAGTATAAAATAGAAAATGAGAAAATTTGATAGTTAGATAATTTATTACGTGACATAGAATAATTATCTAATTAACTAATTTTCTAATTAACACTTTAAAGAAATGTTAGCAAAAAGAGTCATACCCTGTTTGGATATAAAAAATGGGAGAACCGTAAAAGGGGTTAATTTCGTTGATCTTCGCGATGCAGGGGATCCTGTTGAGTTGGCAGAACTGTATTCAGCAGAAGGTGCCGATGAACTGGTTTTTCTAGATATTTCAGCGACCGAAGAACGCCGTAAAACGCTTGTTAATATGGTTCGAAATGTCGCAGAGAAGATCAATATTCCATTTACCGTCGGAGGTGGAATTTCGAGCGTTGAAGATGTTGAAATATTACTAAACAATGGAGCAGATAAAGTTTCGATCAATTCTTCAGCGGTCAAGAATCCACCGTTAATTAATGAATTGGCTCAGAAATTTGGAAGTCAGTGCGTGGTCGTCGCTATAGATGCCAAACAAATTAACGGACAATGGATCGTACATTTGGTAGGAGGAAAAGTACCAACCGAACTCAACTTATTTGATTGGGCAGTTGAAGTGGCAGCACGTGGAGCAGGAGAGATATTATTTACTTCGATGGACAATGACGGTACTAAAAACGGATTTGCCAATGAGGCACTTGCTAAACTTTCAGCACTTGTTAATATTCCGATAATTGCTTCGGGTGGTGCAGGAAATATTCAGCATTTTGTAGATTCATTTAAGAAAGGCAAAGCCGATGCAGCCTTAGCCGCAAGTGTTTTTCACTTTAAAGAGATTGAGATTAAGACTTTGAAGGAAGAGCTTAGAAATAATGGTGTTGAAGTCAGGATTTAGAGCATAGAAAAATAGAAGAAAGAAAATAGAAGAAAGAAAAAAGATACCGGCACTCTAAAATCTAAAGTCTAAAATAAAAAGAGCAGGATATAATTAAAAAACAAAAAGAATTCAGCAATCTAGAATCTGAACTCTAAAATCTAAAATAACTATGAACGTAGATATAAAAAGTGCACACGGATTAATTCCGGCAATCATTCAGGATGCAGAAACCAAGAATGTGCTGATGCTGGGATATATGAATGAAGAATCACTTCAAAAAACAATAGAAACTCAAAAAGTAACCTTTTTCAGCCGATCCAAACAAAGACTTTGGACAAAAGGTGAGGAGAGCGGTAACTTTCTAAATCTGGTAAGCATTAAAAATGACTGTGATGGAGATACACTTTTAATCCAGGCAAACCCTGTAGGGCCAACCTGTCACACAGGAGCAGACACCTGCTGGCAGGAAGAAAACAAAGAGAATTATGGCTTTCTTTCTACCTTAGAAAACACCATCAAAACTCGCAGGGAAAATGCTGATTCCGAGAAAAGTTATGTTGCTTCACTATTCGAAAAAGGCATCAATAAAATAGCCCAAAAAGTGGGTGAAGAAGCGGTTGAAGTAGTAATCGAAGCTAAAGATGATAATGATGATTTATTTCTTAGCGAAAGCGCCGATTTACTGTTTCATTACCTAATCTTATTGCAAGCCAAAGGCTATCAGCTTAATGATGTTGTTGATGTTCTGAAAAAGCGTCAGAAGTAAAAAGTTTAGTTTCAAGTTTTAAGTTTCAGGTTTCAAGTTGTGTGCAGTAACCTGAAACCTGAAACTTGAAACAAATTAGCCGACAGTTACTCTACAAACTCAAAAACGGCAAACTCCTGTGGTTGATGAAAACCAAATCTAGAACTTTTATAAGCTTGTAAAGCAAGGTATTCAGTGGTATTACCGTAATCAATTCTAAAAGCATTTCCTCGCCACTTAGTTCCCACTTTTGGTGTTGAAAAATTACCGTTTTTAATCGTATTCAGGCTCGAGAAGGGAATCTTAATTTCGGTATTAAATCCTTCGTTTGTTATTTTACTTTGTGTTTCCAATCCCAAAACATCAAATGCTATATTCATGTTCCATCCGCCACAAGCTGGTGAGATACATTTTAGAAGTAAATCATAATAAGAAGAGTAGGCATTCACGCCAATTTCGAGATAGTTTTCCCCATTACCGTCCGGATCTATAAAAATCTCAACCAAATCATCAGTATTAAAAATTTCAGTGTCTTTTTGCTGTGCCTTACCCATAATTTTAGAATCAATCGAACGATAGGCAATATATAGGTTATCAGTATCCCATGCAAAAGAAACATACGTATCCTGGGTCGCCTTTTTTCCAGAATCATGAACCACAAATGGTCCCAAAAAAGGAGTCTTCCAATCTGATAAATTGCCATCAATATTAACTTTTTGAATTGTTCTTGGAATAAGAATATTTTGCGAATAAGTTGTGATCGAGCACATCAAACAAAAAAGGATAGCAATTTTAAGAATTCTCATAAATAGCGTATATGAATTTGATTTGCTAAAATACAGAAGAATAAACGAATTTTAACATTAATTTTTAGAATCCTCTCTATTAAATCAGTCAAAACTTGATTCGAATGTTTACATTTGTTGAAGTGTAAACGGCTCAAAAAGCCTTCCTAATTTCGACTAAAAGAAAATATCTGTTTCATATGAAAAAATACTTCGGTGGCGTTTGTATCGCCTTTCTATTTGGCTTTACTGCCAATGCACAAGGACTTTTGAATAAGTCAGAAACTATTTTTACACATCAGGACACTTTACGCGGAAGCATCACAAAAGAAAGAGCCTGGTGGGATTTAAAATACTATCATCTTGATGTAAAAGTGAGTCCAAAAGAGAGAACAATTTCAGGTTCAAATACAATCCGTTATACTGTTTTAACTCCGTACGATAAGATGCAGATTGATTTGCAGGAACCAATGCAAATTACGAAAGTAACACAGGATGGGAAAGAATTACAGTTTAAGAGAGATGGAAATGCCTTTTTCATTACGCTGACTCAAAAGCAAAAAGTGGGTGATACCAAAGAAGTGGTAGTGAGTTTTACAGGAAAACCAAGAGAAGCCGTTAAGGCACCTTGGGACGGTGGAATCAGCTGGAAAAAGGACAAAAATGGTAAAGATTTTATCGCTTCATCCTGTCAGGGATTGGGAGCAAGTGTATGGTGGCCGAACAAAGATCATATGTATGATGAAGTCGAAAACATGTTGATCAGCGTAAATGTTCCGGGAGATCTTACCGAGGTTTCGAATGGAAGATTAAAAAGCGTTAAAAAGGAAAAGGATGGAACTAAAACCTTCAACTGGTATGTTTCAAATCCCATCAACAACTATGGTGTAAACATCAATATTGGGGATTATGTTAATTTCTCAGAAGTATACAAAGGCGAAAAAGGAGATTTAGATTGTAACTATTATGTTTTAAGAGACAATCTAGCTTTGGCAAAAGAACAGTTCAAAGACGTGCCAAAAATGCTAAAAGCTTTTGAAAACTGGTTTGGACCTTATCCTTTTTATGAAGACAGTTACAAATTGGTCGAAGTGCCCTATCTGGGAATGGAACACCAAAGCAGTGTGACTTACGGGAATGGCTATAAAAATGGTTATTTAGGACGTGATTTAAGCGGAACAGGCTGGGGATTAAAATTTGATTTTATCATCATCCATGAATCAGGTCACGAA
The DNA here is from genome assembly GCF_000335775.1 of Flavobacterium sp. WG21. NCBI lineage: Bacteria > Pseudomonadati > Bacteroidota > Flavobacteriia > Flavobacteriales > Flavobacteriaceae > Flavobacterium > Flavobacterium sp. WG21. The sequence goes on along the minus strand of NZ_AMYW01000022.1, from coordinate 20,878 downwards.
TGGTTTGCCAACAATATCACGTACAAGGATATTGCGGATATGTGGATTCACGAGAGCTTTACTAATTACTCTGAAAGCCTTTTCCTGGAGTACTACTACGGAAAAGATGCCGCTGCAGAGTACGTAATTGGATGCCGTAAAGGGATTCAGAACGACAAACCTATCATTGGTAATTATGACGTAAACAACGAGGGATCAGGTGATATGTATCCAAAAGGAGCCAACATGCTGCACATGATGCGTCAGATTTTAAATGATGATGCCAAATGGAAATCGATTTTAAGAGGTTTAAATAAGACTTTTTATCACCAAACTGTGACAAGCAAGCAAATCGAGGATTACATCAACACACAATCCGGAATTAATTTTAATAGAGTATTTGCTCAATATTTGACCACAACAAAAATCCCGGTTTTTGAGTATATGTTTAAAAACGGAACTTTCGGTTACCACTGGACCAATTGCGTTTCTAAATTTGATATGCCCGTAAGAGTAAAATTAAACGGAGTTGAAACATGGTTAAAACCAACAACCGAATGGCAGTCTGAAAAAACTACTAATGAAGACAGAAAGGTGGAAGTAGATAAAGATTTCTATGTAACAACTTCGAACATAGTCGAATAAAAGATTGATAAATTTCAATAAAAAATCCCAAATTCCAATATAAAGGTATTTGGGATTTTTTGTATCTAATTAAAATTAAGCGGATAAGTTTTAAGAACCTATCCAGTTTGTCAGTATAAAATGATTATCAAATTGACTAATCATCTAATTATTATCGACTATTCAACTTCGCCTTTTCTTTAATAATATCGGCGATCTTTTTGTTGTCGATTTTACTTTCCAGCCATGAAATAATATCAAGGTATAAAAAGGCTCTTTTCTCATAAGTATTCTTCTCCAGTTCGATAAAGCGAGCCCTCATCTTGATAAACTCCTTTTTAATATCGGCAGGGTAGAAGTTATTCAGGTTTTTCATGAACTTGATAATCTCTTTCTGAACCTCATGTAAATCATTCATTTTTAAGAGGAACTTATACGTGTTCTTCAAATGATTTTCCAAATAATAATCCTTACCCAATTCGTAATGTGCAATCAAGGACAAAAGTCTGGCAAAGCACATTAAATCTTCACGCATCGACAGATTTTTATTGTTGATGATTTTATCCAAATAATTAATCGATTCATTGTACTTTTCAGTACCAAAATAAATAGAGGCAATTTTATAGTAAAACAACATCTCATGATGCTCATCAAGATGTTCGCTGTGGAGCTTTATTTTCTGCAGAATCTCCGGAATAAGATATTCACTTTCAGCAAAAGTTCCTTCCAGTATGTGAAGGTTCAATTTATTATTATAAACGTACAGAAAAGAAAGCGATGCAATGTTATCATTTACCGGAAACCTTGGATCAGCAATGGTTTCTTCTAAAAGCGTCAGGTATTTTTTGAAATTCGATTTGTATTTCAACATATACAACGACTCGAGAAAATAATGATTCCCCTTTAAGAAAAAGACTGGATTTAGGTAAATCATATTAGGATTATCATAAAACAATCTTACCCATTTGTAGGCATATTTATAACTCGCTAAGAAATCCTGAACCAGAAAACTACGCCAAAGATTAGCATTGTAAAACCAATACTTTTCTCTAAAACCAAACTTACTCTCGTCCAGTTTTGAAATATGCTTATTGAAGTAATCGTCAATGTATTTGTACTCTTCGTCGCTTTTTACATAGCCGGTTTTTAGCATGATTCCGTACAACTGCAGCGATAAATTCGATAATTTACTTGAAATGGTATTGCGATAATTCAGTTCTTTGGCCTGAATTACCAATTCGTCGGCACGTCCCTGAATACTTCGCGTAATGTACTGTGATTCGATTAGTTTTTCGAATTCTACAATTTCATACGCCATGTATTTCTCATCATTCTCAAGCGCCAGTTGTTTTGTTTTGTCCAGAATCTTCAAACTCTGTTTGTACAAACCTTTATTGTATAAAATAACCGCAAAATCGATTTGTTCCCGCAACTGATAACGAATATTCTGACTCGGAATATTCAAGCGAATACTTACTAAAATCTGTTTGTATAAGTATGATTTTAAATTAGATAGCTGAACCTTTTTAATAATACCACTCTTGAGAATCAGCTTTTCATCATAAGTTTCAGACTTATCCAAAATGTTAAATAATTCGATGAATTTGGTATTCGAACTCGTCTCTAAACGACTTGCAAAAATCTTAAACTGCCTTTTTTCGGATTTAGAAAGTGATTTTATTAATACAAATAAGAAATCTTTTTGATGGTTAGCCATTGTAAAATATAATAATATAACTTATTGATTTTTAGTTAATTAACCTGCTTTAAAATGTTTTATGAACAGTATAATTTCATTAAAATGAATTTCGTGCCGGCAAAGTACAATATATATTTGTTATCAAGATGTGAAATTACATTAAATAAACGAATATGAATAGAGAGAAAGTTCAAATTTTTGACACCACTTTGCGCGATGGAGAGCAGGTCCCGGGATGTAAGTTAGATACGAAACAAAAACTAGTTATCGCAGAACGACTTGATAAAATGGGAGTTGACATTATCGAAGCAGGTTTTCCAGTGTCAAGTCCAGGCGATTTTTTATCGGTTTCTGAGATTTGTAAAATTGTAGAAAATGCAACTGTTTGCGGTCTGACAAGAGCCGTAAAAAACGACATTGATGTTGCTGCAGCTGCCTTAAAGCACGCTAAGAAACCTAGAATCCATACCGGAATCGGAACCTCTCAATCTCACATACTCCATAAACTAAACACAACTCCGGAAGACATCATTGCAAGAGCAAAATTTGCTGTAGCACATGCCAAATCTTACGTAGAAGATGTAGAATTCTATGCCGAAGATGCCGGAAGAACCGACAACGCCTTCCTTGCGAAAGTTTGTGAAGAAGTAATAAAATCAGGAGCAACAGTATTAAATATTCCGGATACAACAGGCTATTGTTTGCCTGAAGAATATGGAGCAAAAATTAAATACCTAAAAGAAAATGTAAAAGGTATTGAAAACGTAACCCTTTCCTGTCACTGTCACAACGATTTAGGAATGGCTACAGCAAACTCCATTGCAGGAGCCATCAACGGAGCAAGACAAATTGAATGTACTATAAATGGTATAGGGGAGAGAGCTGGAAATACAGCTTTAGAAGAAGTTGTAATGATCTTCAAACAACATCCTTACCTAAATCTGGACACCAATATCAATACAAGAGAATTAAACGAAATGAGCCGTTTAGTTTCTGAAAGTATGGGAATGATTGTCCAACCAAACAAAGCCATCGTAGGAGCTAATGCTTTTGCGCACAGTTCCGGAATTCATCAGGATGGAGTGATTAAAAACAGAGCCACTTATGAAATCATGGATCCTCTGGATGTAGGTGTAAATGAGTCCTCTATTATATTGACAGCAAGAAGCGGAAGAGCTGCTTTGGCTTACCGTGCTAAAAAAGTAGGTTATGAGCTTACTAAAGTGCAACTGGATATCGTATACGTTGAATTTTTGAAATTCGCCGATATTAAAAAAGAAGTAATTGATGCTGATATTCACCAAATCATCGAAGCTGCAAAAATTCAGGGAGAATTAATTAGAAACTAGTTCAATAGAGCAAAGATCTAAGAGAATAGAATAAAGAGAATAGAATAAAGAGAATAGAACAAAGAAAAAAGGGTTTAAATACATAAAGAACGAGACGTTATGAATTTGAAAATAGCAGTTTTACCAGGAGACGGGATTGGACCAGAGGTAATTTTACAAGCCAAGAAAGCTTTACATGCTATTGGTGAGGTGTACAATCATGAATTTGTTTTTGAAGAGGCGCTCATGGGAGCCATTGCCATTGATAAAACAGGAAATCCTTTGCCAGAGCAGACATTAAACCTTTGTTTAAATACAGATGCTGTATTGTTTGGAGCCATTGGAGACCCTAAATACGATAATAATCCATCAGCAAAAGTACGTCCGGAGCAAGGATTATTGAAACTGCGTAAGGAGTTGGGATTGTTCGCTAACATTCGCCCGATAAAACCTTATAAATCACTCATTGATGCTTCTCCGTTAAAAAGAGAAATTATCGATGGTGCTGATTTTACTATTTTCAGAGAATTAACCGGAGGCGCATACTTTGGAGCTAAAACCTTAAATGAGGAAGGTACACACGCTTCAGATTTATGTGAATATTCAGAAGAAGAAATCACCAGAATTGCACATTTGGCTTTTAAATCAGCACAAAACCGACGCAAAAAACTTACCATGGTCGATAAAGCCAACGTTTTGGAAACTTCCCGTTTATGGAGAAAAGTCGTTCAGAAAGTAGGTCAAAGTTATCCTGATGTTGTTTTAGACTTTTTGTTCGTAGATAACGCAGCGATGCAATTGATTTTAAATCCAAAACAATTTGATGTGATTTTGACCGAAAATTTGTTCGGAGATATTCTATCAGATGAAGCAAGTGTAATAACGGGATCTATTGGTTTATTAGCCTCAGCGTCTTTAGGAGAAAAGAATGCTTTGTTTGAGCCAATCCACGGTTCCTATCCTCAGGCGAAAGGAAAAAACATCGCCAATCCGATTGCTTCCATTTTATCAGCGGCGATGTTATTGGAACATTTTGGTCTATTTAAAGAAGCTGCCATGATCTATAAAGCAGTCGAAAAAGCAATCGAATTTAAAGTAGTAACTGTCGATTTAAAACCGGATTCAAAGTTCGGCACAAACGAAGTAGGGGACTTTGTATCCAATTTTATCTTCAGTAAAGACGACTTACTCTATTTTAATAATGACAACGTTCACATTGGACAATCAACAATTGTTTAATATTTTTTGTTAAAAATTGAATAAATAACAAGAAGTATGTAAAATGTTGAGATTTTATTTTTTTAGTCCTTTAAGTTTTCATACTTTTGTCTCACTAAAAAAAAGAAAGATGCAAATCTCAATTATTATTACTATTTCTGTCATTATTGTAAATGTGATTATCACATATGCACGGGGAATGGTATAAATATAATTGAAAAACTATATTATAAACCTTCCAAATACTGGAAGGTTTTTTTTTGAATTAAAATTAAAAAAATAACACAATAATGGAATTAAATAAGTACAGCAAAACCATCACTCAAGATCAAACACAACCAGCAGCGCAAGCCATGTTGTACGGTATTGGTTTAACTGAAGAAGATTTGAAAAAAGCACAGGTAGGTATTGTGAGCATGGGGTACGATGGTAACACTTGCAACATGCACCTGAATGATTTAGCAAAAGACGTTAAAAAAGGTGTTTGGGATGCAAATCTAGTCGGACTTATTTTTAATACCATTGGTGTAAGTGACGGAATTTCGAACGGTACAGAAGGAATGCGTTATTCCTTAGTTTCCAGAGATGTCATTGCCGATTCTATCGAAACAGTTGCGGGTGCGCAGTGGTACGACAGCATCATTGCAATTCCAGGTTGTGATAAAAATATGCCTGGTGCTCTGATCGCCATGGGACGTTTGAACCGTCCGTCTTTGATGGTGTACGGAGGATCTATCCATTCCGGAAAGTGGAAAGGAGAAACATTGAATATAGTTTCAGCTTTTGAAGCCTTAGGAAAAAAAGTAAAAAATGAAATTACTCCGGAGGATTTTAAAGGAGTTATTCAAAATGCTTGTCCCGGAGCAGGTGCCTGTGGAGGAATGTATACGGCTAACACTATGTCTTCGGCAATTGAAGCCCTAGGAATGAGCTTGCCATACAGTTCGTCAAATCCCGCTTTAAGTCAGGAGAAAAGAGACGAATGTCTTGCTGCTGGTAAAGCCATTAGAACATTATTGGAAAAAGATATTAAGCCTAGAGACATTATGACTCGTAAGGCTTTTGAAAATGCCATTACAATTGTAGCCGTTTTAGGAGGTTCAACCAATGCCGTAATGCATTTGATCGCTATGGCACATTCCGTTGGTATTGAAATTACACTTGATGATTTTCAAGCGATAAATGACAGAACTCCTGTACTTGCAGATATGAAACCAAGCGGTAAATACATGATGGAAGACATTCATGAAGCAGGAGGTATTCCGTCAGTAATGAAATACTTATTGAAAGTAGGACTAATTCATGGAGATTGTTTAACTGTAACTGGAAAAACAGTGGCCGAAAACTTAGCTTCAACTCCAGATTTACAAGACGGACAACAAGTAATTCATGAAATACAAAAAGCTTTAAAACCAACCGGAAACATTCAGGTTTTATATGGAAATCTTGCTTCTGAAGGAGCTGTTGCCAAAATCAGCGGAAAAGAAGGAGAGTATTTTGAAGGTCCCGCGGTTGTTTTCGAAGGTGAGTTTGAAGTGATTCCAGGCCTTGAAGCCGGAAAAATTAAACCCGGTAATGTAGTCGTCATTAGGTATTGTGGACCAAAAGGTGGTCCGGGAATGCCTGAGATGCTAAAACCTACATCAGCCATTATTGGAGCAGGATTAGGAAGCAGCTGTGCTCTTATTACAGACGGCAGGTTTTCCGGAGGTTCACATGGCTTTGTGGTAGGACACATTACACCAGAGGCTTATGATGGTGGTGGTATTGCACTGGTAAAAGATGGTGATTTAATCGCTATTGATGCTGTAAAAAATACAATCAACCTGAAAATATCTGACGAAGAATTCGCCGCTCGTAAAGAGAGTTGGATTCAGCCTCCTTTAAAAGTAAACAGAGGAGTTTTACTGAAATACGCCAGATCAGTATCAAGCGCTTCAACAGGTTGCGTTACCGATAAATAATTTTACAATAACAATTTCAAAAAACAATGACAATATCAGTAAAATAGCAAAGTTCAATTGCAATAAAAAGTAGAAATATAAAGAATCAGTTTGAAATTGATTTTAACATTGCCATTGAATTTTGAAATTGATTTTTGACATTGAAAAAACAATATACTATGAAAATATCAGGGGCAGAAGCCGTTATAAGATGTTTGTTAGCAGAAGGAGTAGACTTACTTTATGGTTATCCGGGAGGAGCGATCATGCCGGTTTACGATGAATTATATAAATTCCAGGATCAGTTGCACCATGTATTGGTACGTCACGAGCAAGGTGCTACACATGCCGCACAAGGATATGCCCGCGCTACAGGAAAAGTAGGGGTAGCCATTGCAACTTCAGGACCGGGAGCAACCAATTTAATTACCGGAATTGCAGATGCTCAAATCGACTCAACCCCAATGGTTTGTATCACAGGTCAGGTAGGGAAGCACTTGTTAGGATCTGATGCTTTTCAGGAAACGGATATCATCGGAATTTCGACTCCGGTAACCAAATGGAATTATCAGGTAACTGAAGCTTCGGAAATCCCTGAAATTATTGCAAAAGCATTTTACATCGCACGTTCCGGACGTCCAGGACCCGTATTGATTGACATTACAAAAAATGCTCAGTTTGACCAATTCGATTTTAGTTATGAAAAATGTACCGGAATCAGAAGTTATACTCCGGTTCCGAAACTAAAATTAGATAAAGTGGCCGAAGCTGCTGCTTTAATCAATAGCGCTAAAAAACCTTTTATTGTTTTTGGACAGGGTATTATTCTGGGAAAAGCGGAAGCCGAATTCAAAGCTTTACTTGAAAAATCAGGAATCCCAGCTGCGTGGACCATTTTAGGACTTTCAGCCTTGCCAACAGACCATCCCTTAAATGTGGGAATGCTGGGAATGCACGGGAACTATGGCCCAAATTTGCTAACCAACGAATGTGATGTTTTAATTGCTTTCGGAATGCGTTTTGACGACCGTGTTACCGGAAACCTGAATACTTATGCCAAACAGGCAAAAGTAATTCACTTCGAAATTGATCCTGCCGAAATCGATAAAAATGTAAAAACAGAAATAGCTGTTCTTGGAGATGTAAAAGAAGCCTTAACCGCTTTATTACCATTAATCGAAGCAAAATCACATGATTTATGGCATAACGAATTTAAAGAGCTAAAGAGAATCGAGTACGATTCCGTTATAAAAGAAGAATTAAATCCAACCAATAATAAAGGAATTTCAATGGGTGAAACCATAGAAATGATAAACAAACACTCAAAAGGGGATGCTATTATTGTCTCAGATGTTGGGCAGCATCAAATGTTTGCCTGTCGTTATGCAAAATTCAATTCTACCAAAAGTAACATTACCTCAGGTGGATTAGGTACGATGGGATTTGCTTTACCCGCAGCCATCGGAGCCAAAATGGGAAAACCGGATCGTGAAGTAGTAGCTATAATTGGTGATGGCGGTTTTCAAATGAACATACAAGAATTGGGAACCATTTTTCAGACTAAGGTGCCTGTAAAGATTGTCATTCTAAACAATGAATTTTTGGGAATGGTACGTCAATGGCAGGAGCTGTTTTTTGATAACAGATATGCTTCTACCAAAATGATCAATCCAAATTTTGTAGCGATAGCTGAAGGATATTATATTAAATCTAAAAAAGTAACACAAAGGGAAGATTTAGATGCAGCCGTTGCCGAAATGCTGGCTTCAAAAGATTCTTATTTCTTAGAAGTTATGGTAGAGAAAGAAAACAACGTATTCCCAATGATTCCAACGGGAGCATGTGTTTCTGAAATTAGATTAAGCTAAAATTAAAGTTTCATGTTTCAAGTTTTTTGAGTTTCAAGTTGCAAAACGTGAAACCTGAAACTTGGAACAAAAAAAACTAAAAACAATGGAAAACAGAACATTTACCATATCGGTATACTCAGAAAATAATGTAGGATTGTTAAACAGGATATCAGGAATATTCTTAAAGCGCCACATTAATATATTAAGCCTAAACGTTTCTGAATCAGAAATAGAAAGTGTTTCCAGATTCATTATTGTTGTGGAAACAACAGAGAAATGGGTCAAAAATATTGTTGGGCAAATCGAAAAACAAATTGAAGTTATAAAAGCATTTTATCACACAGATGAAGAAACCATTTATCTGGAAAACGCTCTATTTAAAATTGCTTCAAGCCTGTTGTTTGATGAAAAACAAATTCAGAACATCATCAAGGACAGTCAGTCTACAATTGTCACGGTTTCCCGCGATTTCTTTGTGATTTCTAAATCAGGGAGACGTTCTGAAATCGAAGATTTGTATGCCAAATTCAAGCCTTATGGCATTATGCAGTTTGTTCGCTCAGGAAGAATATCTGTTTCAAAAGAAAAAATGGAAATTTCAACAATGTTAGAAGCATTCCAATAGGATTATTTCATCTATTAACCAATTATTAAATACAACATTCATTAAATATTATTAAAAAAAATGGCAAATTATTTCAACACATTACCACTTAGATTACAATTAGAACAATTAGGAGTTTGCGAATTTATGGAGCAATCAGAATTTGCAGATGGAATTTCAGCTCTGGCAGGAAAAAAGGTTGTCATTGTAGGCTGTGGAGCACAAGGTCTGAATCAGGGTTTAAACATGAGAGATTCCGGTTTAGACATTTCATACGCATTACGTGCAGATGCAATTGCAGAGAAAAGAGCATCATATAAAAATGCCACTGAAAACGGATTTAAAGTAGGTACATATGAAGAATTAATTCCAACTGCCGACTTAGTTTGTAACTTAACTCCTGATAAACAACATACTGCTGTAGTTACCGCCATAATGCCTTTAATGAAAAACGGAGCAACATTATCTTATTCTCACGGATTTAATATTGTCGAAGAAGGAATGCAAATCCGTAAAGACATCACCGTAATTATGTGCGCACCAAAATGCCCTGGTTCTGAGGTTCGCGAAGAATACAAAAGAGGATTTGGTGTTCCGACACTTATCGCTGTTCACCCGGAGAATGATCCAAACGGTTTTGGTTTAGATCAGGCTAAAGCGTACGCTGTAGCCACCGGAGGACATAAAGCGGGAGTTCTGAAATCATCATTCGTAGCCGAAGTAAAATCAGATTTAATGGGAGAACAAACCATTCTTTGCGGGTTATTACAAACCGGTTCTATTTTATGTTTCGATAAAATGGTGGAAAAAGGAATCGACAAAGCTTATGCTTCAAAATTGATTCAGTATGGATGGGAGACTATTACTGAAGCCTTAAAACATGGAGGTATCACCAATATGCTGGATCGTCTTTCCAACCCAGCAAAAATTGAGGCTTACGAAATTGCTGAAGAATTAAAAGACATTATGAGACCGTTATTCCAAAAACATCAGGATGACATTATCTCAGGAGAATTCTCCAGAACCATGATGATTGATTGGGCAAATGATGATGCAAACTTATTAAAATGGAGAGCTGCAACAGGAGAAACTAATTTCGAAAAAACAGCTCCACAAGAAGCTCCAATTTCAGAGCAGGAATATTTTGATAACGGAGTATTGATGATTGCAATGGTAAAAGCGGGGGTAGAATTGGCTTTCGAAACCATGACAGAGGCAGGAATTATCGAAGAATCAGCATATTATGAATCATTACACGAATTACCTTTGATTGCAAACACGATTGCAAGAAAAAAATTATTCGAAATGAACCGTGTGATCTCGGATACTGCTGAATATGGCTGTTATTTATTCGACCATGCCTGCAAGCCGTTGTTAACAGAATTTATGAAAACAGTGGAAACAAATGTAATAGGTAAACCATTTTCTACTTCAAATGGAGTTGACAATGCTACTTTAATTGCTGTAAACAAAGAAGTTCGTCAACACCCTATCGAAGAAGTAGGAGCATGGTTGAGAGAATCAATGACAGCAATGAAAAAAATTGGATAATAAATTGGGAATTACCACACATACGGTTGTGGAATCTGCTCTGTATCTCCGTTTGATGTAATATTTTTGAATTAGTAAGCACTTATTAAGAAAAATGGATATAGATGCAAATTGCATTCACTTAACTTCTGAAAGTAAGACTGTAAGTTAAGTGAAGCTAATCCCTAATGAAGGGGGTATATTTAGCAATAAATGTACTTGTTGAAGTTTCATTTTAATTAATAAAGTTGCTTCTATTTTCAAAAATAGTGCGGAAGATTGTAATACAGAATTACAAAATTAATTGTTATTGAAATTGTTAAAATTAAAAAGGCATGGTATTCATTTATCGTGCCTTTTTTGCAAATATGTCTTTTTTCATCAAAAAGCCATTTTTTATATTATACCCATTAAAAAGCAATATTTTTTTCAATATCTGTTTTTTTTCCTGTTATTTATGAATTAAATAATTTTAAGAATAGACTGATATTTAATACATTTATAAAAAAAAATTCTAAAAACGTATGAGTTATTATAAAATTGAAAATTTAGAACAGTATTTTAAACATTACAATAAGTCAATAAGAGAGCCTAGAAAGTTTTGGGGAAAAATAGCTGAGGAAAATTTTACCTGGTACCAGCAATGGGAAAAAGTAGTTGATTTTAATATGGCTGATGCGGAAGTAAAATGGTTTACAGAAGCAAAAGTTAACATCACAAAAAATTGCATCGACAGACATTTAAGCAAAAGAGGAGAAAAAACGGCTATCATTTTTGAACCGAATGATCCCTCAGAAAGCGCTTTACATATAACGTATAACGAATTATACGAAAGAGTTTCCAAAATGGCGAATGTTTTGCGCGAGCAAGGTGTACGTAAAGGAGACCGAGTTTGTATTTATTTACCTATGATTCCTGAATTGGCTGTAGCTGTATTAGCCTGTGCCAGAATAGGAGCGATTCATTCTGTTGTTTTTGCAGGATTTTCAGCTTCTGCTGTGTCTGCCAGAATAATTGATTGCGAATGTAAAATGGTTATTACTTCTGATGGAGGATACAGAGGTAATAAAAACATTGATCTTAAAGGAATTGTTGATGAGGCATTAGAAACTTGCCCGTCTGTTACTAAAGTTTTAGTTGTAAAAAGAACTAATAACGAAGTTAAAATGAAAGACGGCCGTGACGAATGGTTACAGCCTCTATTAGATAAAGCCTTAGATAATAGTGTTGCGGAAATAATGGATGCTGAAGATCCGTTATTCATTCTGTATACATCTGGTTCTACAGGCAAACCAAAAGGAATGGTACATACCACAGCCGGATATATGGTTTATACGGCTTATACCTTTAAGAATGTTTTCAATCACGAAGAAAATGATATTTTCTGGTGTACTGCTGATATAGGTTGGATTACAGGTCACTCTTATATTTTATACGGACCTCTATTAAATGGAGGAACAACCGTAATTTTTGAAGGAGTTCCTTCTTATCCTGACTTTAGCCGTTTTTGGGACATTATTGAAAAACATAAAATCACACAATTTTATACAGCACCAACTGCAATTCGTTCACTTGCAAAAGAAAGTTTAGATTATATCCAAAAGTATCCGCTAAAATCACTTAAAGTAATTGGATCCGTTGGAGAGCCAATCAACGAAGAAGCCTGGCACTGGTTCAACGATCACGTTGGAGATAAAAGATGTCCGGTTGTAGATACCTGGTGGCAGACTGAAACCGGTGGTATTATGATTTCACCAATTGCCTTTGTAACCCCAACTAAACCAACCTATGCGACCTTGCCATTACCGGGAATTCAACCTGTTTTAATGGATGAAAAACGAAATGAAATTGAAGGAAATCAGGTTGTTGGAAGTTTATGTATTAAATTTCCATGGCCGGGAATCGCCAGAACAATCTGGGGGGACCACCAACGCTACAAAGACACTTATTTCTCTGCTTTTCCGGGAAAATATTTTACAGGAGACGGTGCCTTAAGAGACGAAGTAGGATATTACAGAATTACCGGTAGAGTAGATGATGTTGTAATTGTATCCGGTCACAACTTAGGAACAGCTCCTATTGAAGATGCCATTAACGAACATCCTGCAGTAGCCGAATCTGCTATCGTTGGATTCCCACATGATATTAAAGGAAATGCACTATACGGTTTTGTAATCTTAAAAGAAACAGGAGAAGTCCGCGACCGATCGAATCTTAGTCGTGAGATCAATCAATATATTTCTGACCACATCGGACCAATTGCAAAACTCGATAAAATTCAGTTTGTTTCAGGCTTGCCAAAAACACGTTCAGGAAAAATTATGCGTAGAATTTTACGTAAAATAGCAGAAGGTGATTTTTCTAATTTTGGAGACACTTCAACTTTGCTAAACCCTGAAATTGTTGACGAAATTACAAAAGGGAGAATCTAGTATCTTTACAAAATAAAAAAAGCTGTCCATTCGACAGCTTTTTTTATTATTCTTTTTTTTTACTTTCCTTAATCCTTTAAGAAGTGCATAAATAGCCATTGCGTGTCCGTGACCTAAATCAAAATCTGCTTTCAGCCAGGTTACAATTTCGGTTGCTTTTACTTCAGGTTTTAATTCTCCACTGACTGAAAATCCTTTTTCATCTGAAAGTTTTTTAAAATCATCTGGACCTTTTCCTGTCTTTGTTTTAATATTGGTTAAATAAGCTTGAAATGACATAATTTTTTAGTTTTAAAGGTTATAGTTTATTTCTCGACAATCGTTTTTATGTTCGTTAGACTTTCTTCTACATCAGCTCCAATTATTTTATCCATATCAAAGAAAAGAAGCATAAAATTCTTAGGCCAGTTCATTCCGCTATTATAAATCCAGATAAGCTTTGTTTGATTTCCGGCTAAAGTTTCTGTTTCCATATGTCCATTTGCCGTAAATACATAAGGTGCTAAAAAACGAAGTTCAAAATCGATTCTGCTATTTTCTACTTTTTTTATTTCCCACTCTCCTTTACCAGTCTTATGGTGTTTGCTTTCAAAAGTCAGAACAGAACCCGCGGTTCCGTCAGTACCTGTTATCTCGATTTTTGTATCAGGATCCAGCAATAGCCATTTACTGTACAATTTTTGATTTCGGTTCAGTTTTATAAAATCAAAAACTTCCGCTTTGGGTTTATGAATAATTATTTCTCTCCTGATAGTATATTTATTTTTAGTAAACATTGCTACTACTAAAGCTATTGAAACTATAGCTACCAACACCGTTATTATTTTTACGAATATCATTTTCATTTTTGTTAAATTGGTTAATTAAAAAAGTCTTTATATTTATTTGTTATTTTGATTTGCGGTGACGCTAAACATCCGGGGGATTCACCAATGGTCTGAAATATAATCTGACTGTTCAGACATTTTCTACAGAACGTCTTTATTTTAAGACAATTTCCGCTAAAAGCCAGATGAGAATTTATAGTTGTCATTTTGTTTTACTTTTTCTGTTAATTTTTAATTATACTAACAAGACAAAGATGCGATTACTTACAAAAGGCAATACTGTACGTAAATGACAACAATAGGGGGATTTACGTCATTTCATTCTGCCGCTACAAAAAACAAGCAAAATCGAAGGCCTGCAAAACTAAAAAACTTTGATTGCGCTTAGTCTAACAGCTATTCACCTAACAAAAAACCTTTAAAACAACAAATCCGACAACCCCAAAGCCTTGAGATTATCGGATTTATAACATTCATTAGTGATCCTTTATTTCGGATATATCAAATATGTTTAGCCAAAAAAAAAGGAAATACTTTTCAGTGATTTCCTTACTTCTTTTTAACATGTTTTTGATTCATTCATTCTATTTAATTCCTAATCTCGATTTCAGTTTAAGGAATAATAGGCCAATTTTATACGCATCTTCTGCAGACGAATTTCTATCGCTTTTCGGAATTTTAAATATTTCACTTAAATCGTCCAGAGAAAACTGTTTGTCATTAATGTCCATCAATTTTCGGTACATCATATCGATATCCAGCGCTTCATTTTTCAATCTTCCACAATCCAGACGTTCCAATGCTGCATTCAACATTTCGATATCAAAATTAATATGATGCCCAACCAGAACAGAGTTTCCTATAAAATTAATCAGAGCTTCTATCGCATCAGGTTCCGGCATCTTCATCATTTTGCTTTCGATGATGAACTCATTAGAAAGACCGTTATCCTGCAAAAATTTGTACTGCAGCAAAACAGCTTCAAAATTGTCTTTAATCACAATGCTGTCATCCGTAACCGAAAATGCGCCTAAAGACAAAATAACATCTTTATTCGGATTTAAACCTGAAGTTTCTGTAGATAACACCACAAATCTATTAGGTTTAACTTCAAATTTCGTTAAGTATTCCTTCCAAAAATCAGGATACTCTTTATTGATATTTTTAATCCAGTCTAGCATACTTATGAGAATTGTGTAAGTTGAAATTTACTCTTAATTAATTCCTCAAGGTCTTTCATTGGGGTTAAGGCATTTTTTAACTTTTCTTTGTCTGTTTTCGACATTTCCCTCAAATTGATATATTGTCCGGAATCGTCATTTTTCAAACCTTCAACAGTTCTAAATTTAGACAAAGTTAGAAAAGCTTCAGCACAGCTTAAATAAATCTCTGCATTTTTAGAATCTGTAATCGCTAATTGTTTAAATCTCAAATAAGTATTTTTAATTCCCTTTATATTAGCATTCAAAATCAGCAAACGAGCTGAATCAATTAAAGGCATTAATGCACGGGTTTTAATATCAAATTTTGTTTTATGCGGTCCTTCTTCTTCAATAATAAACTTTTTGAAAAAGCTTAATGGAGAATTGCGTTTTAAAGCATCATTCCCTAAGAAATCAAAAAACAAAGTATTGTTTACCGCATTCTTAAAGATCACGTTTTCGATCACTTCTTCAATTTTTGGTTCTCCAAAAACAATCTCATAATCAAAGAAAATACTACTCAAATCATTACTATTTTCACCTGGAGTATTCATCCAGCTGTTGTATTGTTTCGTCCAGTCTGTCAATGACTTACACCAAAGCATATTACTCCCCATATGTCCGTTTGGGCAAAGCTCGTAACCCACTTTTTCTAAGATTGAAGTTGTTCTTTTAGCCAGTCTTAAAAAGTAATCTTTTACCTCTCTGTACTTGTCCGGTGCTACGTCTTCAAAAATCAGAATACTATCCTGATCTGTAAGCAAAAGCTGTTCCTTACGCCCTTGACTACCAATGCTTAACCACGCAAAACGAGCAGGAGGGGAGCCTAAATCTAAAATAGACAACTCGACAGCACGTTTAATAATAGCCAGATTAATTTCGCTTGCAATATTGCTGACATGCGAAATTGGAATATTTTTTTGAATCGAATTCTGAATTAAATCAGACAAACGATCACGGATTTGTTTTAGATCTTTTGGTAATTGAGAACGTTTTACTTCCTTAATCAAAACACCCGGATTACTGGCTTGTGCGACAATTAGATCATGCTCGGAAATAATTCCTTTTACAGCAGATTTACTTGTACCGTCTTTGGTAACACATAAATGAGTAACGTTGTGTTTCAACATTAGTAATTGTGCTTCGGCCAAAGAAACATTTTCAATAACCGTAACTACCGGCGAAGACATAATCTTATCAATCGTTTCAGTGATCGGATAGCGGCCTGTAGCAATTTTTGAGGATAAATCGGCATTGGTTACAATACCAATTGGATTGTTTTTTTCGCAGATCACAATATTGTCTACCAATGATTCGGTCATCAAAATAGCCACATCTTTGATAATGTGGTTGGACTCAGTTGTTAACGGCGAATTATTGTAAGCCAAAGACTGAATGTATTGCATTTCAGATTGCTGATCTACATAAAAAGCAGTATCAGAAATCAATTTTCCGTTAGAATGTACATTGTCCTTTGCATGTCTTGAATTTACAGCAAAACTCTCCAACAGAAAATTCAAAACATCCGAATTATTCGCTACGAATGGTCTGAAAACTGCAATTGGAATAGCATAGATAATACTTTCTTCACGAGCTTTAGCCGTCATCATATAGTTATTCTTGGCAAAAAACGGACGTAAGCCAAAAATATCTCCTTCATGACATTTGTTTATAATCGTTTCCTCGGCATCAGCAATTGTGGTCAGATTTACAATACCTGAAGCAACAACATAAAAGCTGTCATGAAGCAGGTCATTGTTTTGAAATAATACTGCATGTTTTTCTAAATTGATCACACGAATGTTAGTTGCAATATCTGATAATTCCTGAAAAGTTAAATTATCAAATGGCGGGTATTCTTTTAAAAAATCTGCAATATGCTCAGCAATTGTATTCATACGGTTGATATTTTTTTTAAAGTATCGAATGTAAAAATAAGAAAATTATGTCTTAGAATGAAAGCATCCCATACAGAATATAATTATTTTAAAGAAATCTTAAATATAACCATTTTAAAGCTTTTAAAACAGCTCATTGCAATTTTGAAACTCAATTTAAATTAGTTATTGATATGGATTGGTGAAAGTACAGACACAGAGTAGCACTGAGAATCGATTCTTTTGCATTAGAATAATCTTTATCGAAAATATTCGAAGGAAAATGAATCACAGTAGAGCAATTCTTTGAATTTTCTATTTTACATAATATAAATTATAGGTCAAATTGTATAGGATAAATAATCACTAATTTATTGGCGTTTAAAGCCTTTGTTGGTTCTTTAATGAATTGCTTTGTTGCCATACTCTAATACCTATTAGTAAATATTGTAAACATTCAGAAATTAAAATTTCAACATCATGCTAAGCCCCGTTTGCCGAGATTCTCATAAAATATTATTTTGAAATTTATTTTTCAAATACTGCAAAATTGCATCCATAATGTTCAACAAGATTATTAGATAAACTTGCAAATTCTATATAACTTAATTTTAGCCTGTGATACGTCGTTTAAAAAATATCATGCTTATTTCTGTTTGCTGAGATTCTCGTAAAAAATTATTTTGAAAATTATTTTTCAAATACAGCAAAATTCAATTCATAATATTTGACAGGATTATCTCAACTAAACTTCTAAATTTTATAAACTGAATTTACAGCCTTACATTCCTTTAAAAAATACTATTTCTTTCATTTATTTTTAGAAGTATTTTGTCATGTGCAATTATTCGACCAGCATCAATATCATTTTTAGCTTGTTCAATTTCCGTTTTTAATTCCAGCATATAAAACTCATCCGGAAAAAGAATTTTGGCAATCTCCAGGATTTCATTCGGCGCAAAGGATTTTGTCTTCAACTTTCTATAAAATATCGATCTTGAAATTCCAACTTTTTCAATTGCGTAATTCTTGTATCATAATAATTTTACGCTTTCTATTTTACATAATATTATTCTCTTCCACCTCATGGTACCCAAAAAAACATAGGTTTAACACTCTCATAAAAGACATTTCTCTTATTTAAAATATAGAGAGACTACTATGTGTAAGAAACATGCTTCTTTTTATACTCTTTTATAGAAATATCCCGATGCATCGGGACTATGTAGTAAATAGTTCTACTCGTACAACTTCGTCAGAACTGTTTCTTTAGGAACTAAATCGTCACCACCTCTTTTAGCGAATTGTAAAACATCATCCTTTGCAAATAAAACGGCACCTGCGGAACCGTCTTTGCCTTTAATGGTAATTTGAGCTTTTTCGCCAAGCGCGTATACATTACCCGTAACTTCCATAACACCGCTGACAAATTTCTGATTGTCGCTCGTAATCTCGGCCGTTCCGAATATTTTATTATTGGATTGCGCCATATTAATTTTCAGGACATAATCTTTGCTGCAGGTTTTACAATTTTCAGTGCTCCAGGTTCCGGTAAATCGATTGGTTTGCGAATAGGATGCTATAGAAACAATCATTAATAAGAATACGAAAATTTTCTTCATTTTGATTTAAAAGTATTTGTCATTCAATCAGCTTCAAATATAAAACAATATGACTATCCTTTACACGTATTAAGAATGTTTTTTTGCCACTGATTTTACAGATTCGCACCTGTTTTATACGCAATTAAAATAAAATCTGTGAAAATCTTTCTAATCTGTGGCTAATTTTAGTGACTTGGTATTGGGACAGCCTCTATAAAACAAAAAAGCATTCACCGTAGCGAATGCTTCTGTTTGATTTCAATTTTTAGTCTAAAATCTATTGTTTTAGTTTTGTTTTATCTTTTTCAGGTAAACTGGTTTTCCGTTTAGCGATACGCTAATTTCATTATTTTTTTCATTGAAAGTAGTTCGCAATGCATTTCCTTTAAAAATGGTTACGTCTCCGTAAACTTTTCCGGTTTCATCAGAAACGTATTCAAACAGCAATTTTTTGTTATCAGGTTCAAGTCCGATTTTGTAGCTTGAAAATTTTGAAGTTGTCAAATCAAACTCCTGATGCGTGTCAATGATATTGCCATCTGCATAAAAATTGGTAACGGTTTTGTTTAAAGTAATGTCCGGGTAATATTTGTTTACTTTTTGCAGTAATGCGTACTGCTCTACATTTGCTTCTTCTTTTTTGGACGTAATGGTTTGTGCAAATGAAATTGTGGTAAAAATAAGCGCGAATACTAAAATGTAATTTTTCATAATTTTTGATTTAAGATTAGTGTTAATAATGCTTTTTTATAGTTCAATTAATGCGTAACCTAATCAAACGTTTTATTAAAAAACGTTTAAATTACACTACAAGATATGAAATCTTTACCTTTGCAAAAAATGAAAAGCAATTTTTTTAAGAAAATGACAACAAAAAAATACATTACCCTTATCCTTATTTTAGGTTCTTTAACAGCACTCGGCCCATTTTCAATAGACATGTATCTTCCTGGTTTCTCAGGTATAGCAAAGGATTTGCACACTTCGGTAGCAAAAGTATCCATGAGTTTATCCAGTTATTTTATCGGAATTTCAGCAGGACAATTATTATACGGACCATTATTGGATCGTTTTGGTCGAAAAAAACCTTTGTTTATAGGTTTGATGGTTTATATTCTGGCTTCTTTGGGATGTATTTATGTTACTAATATTGATTCGTTTATCCTTTTACGCTTTGTTCAGGCTATTGGTAGTTGTGCTGCCACGGTGGCTTCTGTAGCGATGGTTCGTGATTTGTTTCCTGTAAAAGACATTCCAAAAGTATTTTCTTTATTAATGCTTGTCGTTGGACTTTCTCCTATGCTGGCACCAACAATTGGAGGTTATGTTACAGAAGATTATGGCTGGCATACCGTATTTTTTATCCTAATGTGTATGGGAATTGCTATATTAATTGCATCACAAATTGGTTTACCAAATACTTATAAGCCTGATACTTCAATATCTTTGAAGCCAAAACCGATTATCACTAATTTTATCAGCGTTTTTAAAGAGCCTCAGTTTTACACTTATGCCTTTACAGGTGCAATTGCTTTTTCTGGCTTATTTTCATACGTTGCGGCCTCGCCTATCATTTTTATGGACATTTACCACGTTGATGCCAAGACTTACGGTTGGATTTTTGCTTTTATGTCGTTAAGTTTTATTGGCTCAAGTCAGTTAAACTCCCTATTATTGAAGAAATATTCTAGTGAACAGATGATTTTTGGAGCATTGATTTCACAGTCTGTTATTAGTATCCTTTTTCTAATTCTGGCTTTAAATGACCTTTTAGGATTGTATCAAACTATCGGAATGTTATTTTTATTTCTAGCTTGTCTGGGAATTTCAAATCCAAATACCGCCGGACTTACCCTGGCGCCTTTTGCGAAAAACACAGGAAGTGCTTCAGCATTAATGGGGGCTATTCAGTTGGGTATTGGGGCTTTGGCTTCGTTTGCTGTTGGAGTTTTCGTTAAAGATTCTGTAGCTCCAATGGTGGCTATTATGACCACCACTACTCTTACAGCTTTTATCTTTTTAAATATTAGCAAACGTTCTATCAAACAAAAGGTAGAATTGTCTGCGGAAGATGATATTACGATTGGTCACTAATAAAGATATTCTAAATTGTCATTTCGACGGAAAAGAGAAAAAGTACATTCTCACTATAATAAAAAAG
>NZ_AMYW01000021.1:0-93884 GCF_000335775.1 Flavobacterium sp. WG21 | reverse complement strand
AGTATTGGATTTTTTTTATTCCTTTTTTTATGCTAAAGCCTGCTCTAAGTCGGCAATTAAGTCTTCGGCATCTTCAATACCAACGCTCAATCGAACTAAGTCATCGGTAATACCCACTTCGGCTCTTTTATCTGCCGGGATCGATGCGTGTGTCATCAAAGCCGGATGATTGGCCAAAGATTCCACTCCACCTAAAGACTCCGCCAAAGTAAAAACTTTCAGCTTCTCTAAAAAGGCAATTGAGTCTTCTTTTTTCCCTGATTTAAAAGTAAAAGATACCATTCCTCCAAAAGCTTTCATTTGCTTTTTGGCAATTTCATGAAAAGGATGGCTCTCTAAGCCTGGATAATAAACCGTATCGATCTTAGGGTGCTTACTTAAATATTGAACCACTTTTTCTCCGTTTTCACAATGTCTCTGTACTCTTAACGAAAGTGTTTTGATGCCTCTTAAAACCAGGAAACTGTCCATTGGCCCTAATGTCGCTCCGGTCGCAAATTGCTGAAAATGCAGCTGATCTCCTAAAGCTTCATCTTTTACAATTAAAGCACCCGCAATTACATCTGAGTGTCCTCCTAAATATTTTGTTGCAGAATGCATTACGATATCAGCACCCAAATCAAGAGGTTTTTGCAAATAAGGAGTCGCAAATGTATTATCGACAGCAAATAAAATATTATTGGCTTTCGTAATTTTGGCTACTTCCTGAATGTCTGCTAATTTCATCAACGGATTAGTTGGCGTCTCCACCCAGATCAATTTCGTATTTTCATTGATTAATGATTTCAGTTTTTCGATATCTGTCATATCCACAAAGTGAAACTTAATTCCTGAATCTTTATATATTCTGGAGAACATTCTGTACGTTCCTCCATACAAGTCATCCATTGCGATAATCTCATCACCGGCTTTAAACGATCTCAAAATACAATCAGTTGCTGCCAAGCCTGATGAAAAAGCCAATCCACGAGTACCATTTTCAATACTGGCCAAAGCATTTTCTAAAGCTGTACGTGTTGGATTTGAAGCACGACTATACTCATAATCCGCCAAAGGCTTACCCGGACTGGTTTGTATAAAAGTTGAAGTTTGATACACCGGAGGCATAACTGCTCCTGTAGCCGGATCATGATGCTGACCCCCATGTATTACTTTAGTATTGAATTTCATATGTTTATAAATTTTAAATCCTTAATTCTGCTACAAATTTACCGTTTAATTTATTTTAATCCTGACACAACTTCTTACCTTTGTATATAATTAACATTTTTTGACATGAAACATTATCCTTTTATACTCTTTTTGCTTTTAACGTTTGTAAGCTGCAGCAAAGAACTTTCATTTGAAAATGAGTCATTTGAAAAAGAATCTACAATCCCCTGCGAAAAGGACTGCCCGAAAATAACGATCGACGTTCCTATTGCAAAAAATATTCCTGTTGTTGCCGACAGTATTAATAAAAAAGTTTTCTCTGTGATAAAAGAGATCGTCTATTTTGAAGAAGATCCCAAAAAAGCGAACGACTACAAATCTTTGGCAGCCTCTTTTATAGCTTCTTATGAAGAAATGCACAAAAAATTCCCAACAGAAACTTTCGGATGGGAAGCAACCGTAAAAGGGAATGTCGAATTTGAATCTGATGAGATTATCAATATCAAAATTGATCACTATACTTTTACCGGAGGTGCACACGGTTATCAGGGATACCGCTCCTTACTGTTTCATTCCAAAACCGGAAAAACAATTTTCATCGATCAGATCTTTAAAAACGAAAAAGAATTTATGGCTTATGCCGAAAAGGAATTCCGCAAAAAATATAAAATCCCTGAAAAATCAAATATCAATGCAACTGGTCTAATGTTTGAAAATGACAAATTCCATCTGCCACAGAATATTTTTTATACGAAAGAAGGATTACTCTTGTATTACAACTCCTACGAAGCCGCTTCTTATGCCGACGGGCCTAAAGAGCTATTATTTCCATACGATGAAGTCAGCAAGTATCTAAAGTACCAATAATTTCAAACAAAGTTACACGTTTCAAAAATAACCTTAGAATCTCAGAACCTTAGCAACTCAGAACCTCTATTTAGCCCCTTCCTGAACATCGTATTTCATCTTACGCAAAACTCGAAGCGCCTCTTTAAATGACAGGTAAATATTCCCAAAAGGTTTTAAAAGCAGTTTGGCATCAATCAATTTTTGTTTGGCATCCTCAAAACCATTCAGATGACAGATCATAAAAGTAGAAGGAAGATTTTCCAGATCTTTTAATTCACGCTCTGACAAAGCGATGCCTTTCTGGAGTTTTTGGAGTAGTGCGATATTTGAATTGTAAATATGATACAACATTTTTCGATTGAATTCCGGGGGCTGAAAAAGCATTTCATTTTCAATTTTATAATAACCGTTGTCAAAAAAATGAATGGTTTGCTTCTCCAACGGATAATAACTGGTCTTGTCATTTAACCCCAACGGAACATATTCTGTTATGGTAAAACTATCTTCATCATAAACAATCGTAACCACATCCTGAGCAGAGTAAAAAAGCTTAATCTGTTCGTTTATCAACTCAATATCAACGCGGGATAAGAAGGTTTTATCTCTTGATTTTTTAGGAACTCCCGCCCAGCAGATCACAAATAATTCTTTAAAAACATGGTACTTAGGCGACATGTCTTTGTGTCTGAAATTCATAAAATCAATTACCCCGTCAAGTGTGTACTGAATACTGTTTCTTGAGCTGTTTTCGATCCCGATGACCGTTTCTGTATTTTGATAGTTCTTTTCGACCTCGCCTTCAACAGGAACAGAATTACTTCCGCGCCGCATAAAAACACTATTGGCAAGAATGGTATGAATTCCTTTTTTAAAATATGAGATTTTACTTTTGGGTTTAATGGTCACCAATCCGATTACTTTATCTTTTGGAAGATTGGGAAACGGTACATTCTCGTATTGAATTTTAGGCGGATTTTCTAAAAAGGCATTCACGAGATTCTGAATTCGACTATCATCAAAAAAATCATCTCCAACAATCTCGTTGTCGTGATCTTCCACCCCCACCACGATATAAGAATTATTGGTCGGGTTTGAATTGGATAAGGCACAGATATGTTTCAGGAATTTCCCTTTTCCTTCCCGCGAATGCAGATTCAGTTGCCTTTTCTTATCATAAAAACTGCTCTCGTCGTTATGAGCGAGCAGGTTTTTTATCAAAAGGCGTTTGTTGATCATTTTTTTTTAGATTATTAGATTATCCGATTTTTAGATTGTTGGATAATTGCTTAGTCTAAAGATCTAAAAATCCAACAATCTTAGAAGCCGAAATTGCTAAACTTCTCAGACCTCTAAATTAATCTAAAAATTTAAGAAGTTCGTCAACTCTATTTTAAGATTACTGACTAAGTGTTTAAAAAACCTGAGAAGTCTAAATTAATCTAAAGATCTAAGAATCCAACAATCTAAGAATCTCTTTTAACAATGGTCGATGACGCCTGCGCTGTACTCATGACCACTAAATCAGCAATATTAACATGATACGGTCTTGAAACTACAAAATGAATAATATCTGCAATATCTTCTGCTTGTAGCGGATCGAAACCTTTGTATACATTTGAAGCTCTCTCAGTATCTCCTTTAAAACGTACTTCACTAAATTCGGTTGCGACCATACCGGGATGAATTCCTCCAACTCTAATTCCGAAAGGATTTAAGTCGATTCGCATTCCGGCAGTGATGGCATCAACGGCATGTTTACTTCCGCAATACACATTTCCGTTCGGATACACTTCCTTTGCGGCTGTTGAACCAATATTTATAATATGACCTGATTTTTTGGCTGTCATTTTCGGAATCACCGCTTTTGAAACGTATAAAAGTCCTTTTACATTGATGTCAATCATAGCATCCCAATCGTCTAAATCACCAGTCTGAATCGGGTCTAAACCATGAGCATTTCCGGCATTATTAATCAAAACATCAATATCTGAAAAGGATGCAGGAAGAGAAGCAATTTTTTCAAGAACATCCTTTTTATCCCGAACATCGAATGCTAAAGAATGTACTGCTGTAAACTCAGAAAGTTCTTTTTCAAGTTCATTTAAGCGATCCATACGTCTTCCGCAAAGGATCACTTTAAAATTGTTTTTGGCCAGTATTTGTGCGGTTGCTTTTCCAATTCCGCTTGTGGCTCCAGTAATTAAAACTGTTTTTTTCATTGTATATTTTTATTTTTTTGCCACAGATTAAAAGATTTTCACAGATTAATCAATCATCTCTAATCCGTTAATCTGTGGCAAAATATTTTTAGCATTTTCCCTGAATACTCAAATCTGAATACGGAACACTTAAAAACTTAAGCAACATCGTCGCCCATGCTTTCCGTCCAGATCGCAAACCAGTCTTCTTTATCCATTTCCAATTCTACTGCTTTCATCAACGACTGAATTCTGGCAATATTAACAGTTCCCGCAATCGGAATTACCTTAGCAGGATGTTTTAAAATCCAAGCCAGTAAAAGGGTATCCGAACCAAATCCGTATTTCTTCACTAAATCCGAAAAAAGCTTTTTCAAACGACGTGTTTTTTTAGTGTCTTCTCTAAAAACCGTTCCAAGCGGATTCCATGACAAAGGACGAATCCCGTGAGTTTGCATATAATCGAAACTTCCGTCAACCATCGGTTCGAAATTCGTTGCCGAAAATTGCACCTGATTATAGCTCACTTCGGTTTTCTGACGAATCAATTCGGTTTGAGAGCTCGTAAAATTCGAAAGTCCGAAATCAATAATTTTCCCTTCTGATTTTAACTTTTCAACGGCTTCCGCAATTTCATCGGCCTGCATCAACGGACTAGGTCTGTGCAGTAAAAAAACATCCACGTAATCTGTCTTTAGTTTCTTTAGTGACTCTTCAACAGACCACACAATATATTCTTTAGAGTAGTCGTAATGTTTGATTGTATTTTTGCGGCTTTCGGCAATCATCTGAATACCGCATTTGGTGATTAATTGTAATTTTTCACGTGAAATTTTACTGGCCTGAAATGCTTTTCCAAAATCTGCTTCAGTAGTATAAGCTCCGTAAATATCAGCGTGATCAAAAGTAGTAATTTTGTTTTCGATACAGATCTGTATCATGTTTTCCATTTCTTTAAGCGTTAGGTTTTTATCCCATACACCCCAATTCATAGTGCCCGAAATAATAGGCGATAATGTTGTTTTACTCATGGTTTTATTGCGTTATTTTTGGTAATAAATATGCTTTTCTGAAGCATAATCACCAAAGTTCTTAAAAATATAAAAATAGATTCCCAATTCGTCCTTAAAATTAGGTCTTTGGTCGAAGTTTTAACCATTTTTTAACATCTTACTTCTCAAAAAATATTCAATTTGCACTCTCAAAAGTTAGGCATAAAAATCAAGGTTTTAAAAATATTTATATGGAAGAAAATACAACGACTTTAGACATTAGAGCGATAAATGAGAAAATTGAAAGAGAAAGTGCTTTTATAGACCTTCTTACAATGGAAATGAACAAAGTTATTGTGGGCCAAAAACATATGGTCGAGCGTTTACTAATCGGACTTTTAGGACAAGGGCACATTTTGCTTGAAGGTGTTCCGGGATTAGCCAAAACTTTAGCGATTAATACTTTGTCGCAAGCAGTTCAGGGATCGTTCAGCCGTATCCAGTTTACTCCTGACTTATTACCTGCCGATGTTATTGGAACAATGATTTACAACATCAAAGCCAACGAATTCTCCATTAAAAAAGGGCCAATCTTCGCTAATTTCGTTCTTGCCGATGAGATTAACCGTGCTCCGGCAAAAGTACAATCGGCACTTTTAGAGGCCATGCAGGAAAAGCAGGTTACCATTGGCGACACCACTTTCAAATTAGATCGTCCGTTTTTAGTACTTGCTACCCAAAACCCGGTGGAGCAGGAAGGAACTTACCAGCTTCCTGAAGCACAGGTCGATCGTTTTATGCTTAAAACTGTAATTGATTATCCAAAAATTGACGAAGAGCGTTTCGTAATTCGTCAAAACTTAAAAGGAAGTTACGAAAAAGTAAATCCTGTAGTTTCTGTAGAGCAAATCTTGCGTGCGCAAGAAGCTGTTCGTGAAGTTTACATGGACGAAAAAATAGAAAAATACATCTTAGATATCATCTTTGCTACCCGTTATCCGGAAAAATACAAGCTTGCCGACTTAAAACCTCTTATCAGCTTTGGAGCATCACCACGTGGAAGTATCAATTTAGCTAACGCAGCAAAATGTTATGCTTTCATCAAACGTCGTGGTTATGTAATTCCTGAAGATGTTCGTGCAGTTGTACACGATGTTCTGCGTCACAGAGTTGGTATCACTTATGAGGCTGAAGCCGAAAACATTACTTCTGTAGACATTATCAACAAAATCGTAAACGAGATTGAGGTACCTTAAAAATTTGTTTCAAGTTTCAGGTTTCAGGTTGTTGCAAGACTAACTTGAAACTTTTAAACTTTAAACTTTAAACAAATAAAATGGATACAAAAGAGCTTTTAAAAAAAGTACGGAAAATAGAAATCAAAACCAAAAGACTGAGTAATCATATCTTTTCGGGAGAATACCACTCTTCCTTTAAAGGACGAGGAATGACTTTTAGTGAAGTACGTCAATACCAATATGGCGATGATATTCGTAACATCGATTGGAATGTAACGGCGCGCTACAATGAAGCTCACGTAAAAGTTTTTGAAGAAGAGCGTGAGCTAACCATGGTTTTAATGGTAGACATCTCGGGCTCTGAAGGTTTTGGATCAAAAAGTCAGTTTAAAAAAGACATCGTCACCGAAATTGCGGCAACGATGGCTTTTTCGGCTACACAAAATAATGATAAAATTGGTTTAATATTATTCTCTGACAATGTAGAGTTGTATATTCCCCCAAAAAAAGGACGTTCTCATGTACTCCGAATCATTCGTGAGTTAATTGAATTTGAACCAAAGAGTCACAAAACCGATATTTCGCAAGCTTTGAAATTCCTGTCCGGAACACAAAAAAAGAAAGCAATCGTTTTTATGATTTCCGATTTCATGGCCGAAAATTATGAGCAGACTTTAAAAATTGCTTCTAAAAAACATGATATCACCGGTGTTCGTGTGTATGATATCCGTGAGGAAAAAATTCCAAATTTAGGAATGGTAAGTATGCTGGATGCCGAAACAGGGAAAATTCAATTGGTGAATACCGGCTCAAAAACAGTACGACTGAATTACGAAAAACACTATCAGGACAGAGTGAATTATTTCAAGGATATTTTTAGTAAATCCGGAGCTGGTGTCGTAAATACAAGAGTCGACGAAAATTACGTGACCAAATTATTAGGTTATTTCAAATCAAGATAATTTAGATTGTCAGACTTCTTAGAATATTTAGACTTCTTAGATCGTCAGACTGTTAGATTACACGAATTATAAAGTCTTTAGATAAAAAAATCCGTTTAAATCTGTGTCATCCGTGTTCCATTTTTAAGCATTCATTTTAGACCAAAATCTGAAATCAAAAACCAAATGAAATTAAAATTTTACATATTTTTATTTTTACTTTCCTCAGCTGTTTTTGCGCAACAAAAACAAGTTGAGACAAGCATTGATACTACAAAAAATAAAATTGGTGCCGAATTTAAACTAACTCTTAAAACAGTTGTAAGTTCAAAATCTAAGGTTGTTTTTCCCAAACTAAAAAACATTGGTCCTTTAGAGGTTATTCAATCCTATCCTATCGACACTGTCAAGAAAAATGACACTTACGAACTGATTAAAAAATACGGATTAACCCAATTTGATTCCGGAAAATATACCATTCCGTCTATTAAAATTTTAATTGACAAGAAACCATACACAACAGATTCTATTCGCGTTGAAGTGGCCAATGTAAAAGTCGATACGTTACAGCAAAAAATGTACGACATCAAGGACATTACAGCTGCTGACAATTCGATTGGCAACTGGTGGATTTATGTTTTGATTCTGATTGTAATTCTTGCTATCGGAGCGTTTGTTTATTGGTACGTTAAGAAACATCAAAAGAAAAAGATAGAAGAGGAAGTTTACAAAACTCCTATCGAAAAAGCGACAAGTTTATTGAACAATCTGGAGCAAAAAGAACTGGTACAAAAAGGAGAGATTAAAGAATACTACAGTGAATTGACGGATATTGCCCGAAACTACATCGAGGAGGCAATTCATATTCCGGCAATGGAAAGCACCACTTCTGAATTGATTCAAGCCATCAGAACTGCTTCTACCAAAAAGAAGATGACTTTAACACCGGAAACCGTTGAAAACTTAGAACGTGTTTTACGCCAGGCGGATTTAGTGAAATTTGCAAAATCCAAACCCTTAGAGTTTGAAATCACAGAAGACCGAAATAAAATTCAGAAAGTAATACTGACACTTGATAATGCTATTCCAACCGAAGTTCCGGCAGAAGAAGAAGATCAATTGCTGAACGAAGCACAAAAACAAAAACAGATAAAACTTCAGTTGTTAAAGAAACGCAACAAACGTATTGCGATCTCAGTAGGATCTGTTTTATTTTTACTGATTGCTACTACCGCCTTCTTTATTATTACAAAAGGTTTTAAGTATGTAAAAGATAATGTAATCGGACATCCTTCAAAAGAATTATTAGAAGGTGAATGGGTAAAAAGTGAGTACGGAAATCCGGGCATCCTGATTGAAACCCCAAAAGTTTTAAAACGTATGGATACTCAAAAAGTCCTTCCGAAAGAAACCATGGCCCTAATCAAAGAAATGCAGCTTTTCGCCTACGGAAGCATGGTTGGAAACTTCTACGTAACCGTTTCTACCAGCAAGTTTAAGAATCCTGTAGAGCTTGACTTAGCCAAAGCATTAGAAGGTTCTTTAAAAGTTATTGAAGCTCAGGGCGGACAAAATATTATTGTGAAACAAGAAGATTTTCAAACCAATGAAGGCGTTCAGGGACTAAAAGGATACGGAACCATGACCGTTTTCAATCCTATTGACAAAACAAGTACAAAAGCATATTATGAACTTTTACTTTTTAAACAAGATCAGGGATTACAACAGATCTTGATCTTACACGAAGAAGGAGACACCTATGCCAATGATATTACAACCAGAATATTAAATTCTGTAGAACTTAGAAAAGCGAGTAACTAATGGATAAGATAACTTTTTTAAATCCGGAATTTTTTTGGTTGTTTCTGTTAATCCCAATTGCGATCGCTTGGTTTTTCTGGAAACGCAACCAGCAATCGGCGACTTTAAAAATGAGTTCAACTCAGGGTTTCAAAAACAGCGAATCGCTATTGACCAAATTAAAACCTTGTTTATATGTTTTCAGGATTATCGCTTTAAGCTCTTTAATTATTGCCTTAGCGAGACCAAGAACAGTAGACATCAGCAATCAGACCAAAACCACGAAAGGAATTGATATCGTAATGGCAATTGACGTTTCGGGAAGTATGCTTGCCAAAGATTTAAAGCCAAATCGTATGGAAGCTTTAAAAAGAGTCGCGGCAGATTTTGTTGGAGAAAGACCTAACGACAGAATCGGATTGGTTTTATATGCCTCAGAAGCTTATACCAAAACTCCCGTTACAAGTGATAAAGCCATTATCTTAGAAGCTATAAAAGGAATCAAATACGATACAGTTCTGCAAGACGGAACGGGAATTGGAATGGGATTGGCAACCGCTGTAAATCGTTTAAAAGACAGTAAAGCAAAAAGCCGTGTGATTATTTTGATGACTGATGGAGTGAACAATGCCGGTTTTATCGAGCCAGAAACTGCTTCTGACATTGCGAAACAATACGGAATAAAGGTCTACACGATCGGAATTGGTACCAACGGAATGGCTCCGTCCCCATACGCATATGCACCAAACGGAGGTTTCCTGTTTAAAATGCAAAAAGTAGAAATCGACGAGCAATTGATGAAAAGTATCGCCCGTAAAACAGACGGAACTTACTTCAGAGCTACCAGTAACGATCGATTAGCCGAAATATACAGTGCCATCAATAAACTCGAAACTACCGAAATACAGGAACTAAAATTCTACGATTACGACGAAAAGTACCGAGTATTTGTTTTACTTGCCGCCTTTTTGTTAGTATTGGAAGTAGGATTAAGAAATACAGTTTACAGAAGCTTCATTTAATTTTGAAAAAATTAAAAAATTCCAATAATAAAGTTCCAAATAACAAATTGGAATTTAGGAATTTTTAAAATTGGAATTTAAAGACATTTATGGAATTAGACGAAAAAAAATATTTATACCTTTTATTCTTACTCCCAATTGTGGCGTGCATTTTCCTTTTCAATATGTATTGGAAAAAGAAAAAACAACGTGAATTTGGTGATCTTGAAATGGTAAAAAGACTTAGCCCCGAACGCTCTGTTTTTAAACCTGTCCTAAAATTATCGGTATTGCTTTTGGCACTTGCCTGTTTAATTATCGGATTGGTAAATCCGAAGATTGGGACTAAAATGGAAACCGTAAAACGGGAAGGAATCGATATTGTTTTTGCCGTTGACGTTTCAAAAAGTATGCTTGCCGAAGATGTGGCACCAAGCCGTTTGGAGAAAAGTAAACAGCTGGTTTCTCAAATCATCAACAATTTAGGAAGTGACCGAATCGGGATCGTAGCCTATGCCGGAAGCGCCTTTCCGGTTTTACCGATTACTTCCGATTATAGTGTTGCCAAAATGTTCCTGCAAAGCATGACTCCTGATATGGTTTCTTCACAAGGAACTTCTTTGGATGAGGCTATCAGACTTTCTTCTACTTATTTTGACGAAAAAAGCAAAACCAGTAAATTACTGATTCTGATTTCTGACGGAGAAGACCACTCTGAAGGTGCTACCGCTGCTGCAGAAGAAGCCAATAAAATGGGGATGAAAATTATTACCATTGGTGTTGGAACTGAAAAAGGAGGCACCATTCCATTAAAAGAAAATGGCGTAGTCAGAGGTTATCAAAAAGACCAAAACGGGCAAACCGTTACCACAAAATTAAATCAGGAAGATTTAAAAAATATTGCAAAAGCGACCAAAGGTGGTTATGTTTACGGCGGAAATACCAAAGAAGTGCTGGAATACATCAAGAATGCCTTAAATAACATTCAGAAAACAGAATTCGAAGCAACTCAAATGGCCGATTTTCAATCGCAATTTCAGTGGTTCATCGGATTTGCTTTTCTGTTGTTGTTTTTAGACATTTTCCTTTTGGAAAGAAAAACAAACTGGATTAAAGAGTTGAATTTATTTAACGAAAAGAAATAATTGTTTCCCATAAAACCGGAAACAAAACATAAAAAAATTAGAATGAAAAATTTACTTCTTTATATTTTACTCACATTTTCTTTAGCAGTTTCTGCTCAGGAGAAAGACAAGACATTGCCCGAGGCTAATGAAGAATATAAGCAGAATAAATTTACGGACGCAGAAGCCAATTACAGAATTTCAGAATCAAAATTCCCAAAACGTACTGCTGCTCCTTATAATCTGGGAAACACTATATACAAACAGAATCAGGTTTCTGAGGCTAAGTTTGCTTATGCTAAAGCGATAAAAAATGCTAAAGCAAGACCTGATAAACACAAGGCATTTCACAATTTAGGGAATGTTTTTATGAAAGAGAAAAATTATACACAGGCCGTTGAAGCTTACAAAGAAGCTTTGCGTAACGACCCTACCGATGATGAGACTCGTTACAATTATGCTTTGGCCAAACAGAAACTAAAAGAAAATCCTCCGAAAAACGACAAAAACAAAGACAAGGATAAAGATAAAAAGAACGACAAAAAAGACGATCAGAAAAAAGACGGCGACAATAAAGACAAAAAGGACGGAAAAGACGATCAGAAAAAGGACGACAAAGGCGATAAAGACAAGGATAAAAAAGACGGTAAAAATGACCCTAAGAAAGATGACAAATCAGACAACAAAGGGGAGCCAAAACCAATGCCTGGAGGTATATCTAAAGAAAGAGTTCAGAATTTGCTAGATGCCGTGAACAACGAAGAAAAGAAAATTCAGGACAAAGTCAACGCCCAAAAAGTAAAAGGTAACCCGAAAAAAACAGAAAAAGACTGGTAGAATTCTTAGGTTAACCGTTTATTCGTTTAACTGTTAATTCGGACAAACAGCAAAACTGTAGAAAAACGATTAAACAAATTACCAATTAAACGATTCAACATAAAAAAAGATTAAACAAGTAATGAAAAGATATTTAATTCTATTACTATTCACTTTTCAGGGGCTTATGGCTCAAGTTCAATTTGAAGCCAAAGTAAGCAAGAATACGCTTGGAGTAAACGAAAGGCTTCGTATTGACTTCATCATGAATGTTGATGGGGACAACTTTGACCAGCCTTCTTTTGATGGTTTTAAAGTTGTAGCCGGACCAAGCCAGCAAATAAGCCAGTCCTGGATTAATGGAAGAAGTTCTTTTCAAAAAATCTATTCTTATATTTTACAGCCCGACCACAAAGGGACGGTAACAATCAAACAAGCCGCTATTGAATACAATGGTCAGATCTACAAAACGGCACCTCTAAAAATTGTGGTAACCAATGCCGTTGCACAGGAAAGAGACCCTAATGACAGACCTCAAGGATCAAGTACAGGTGATGAAATGTTGCACCTTGTAGCCGAAATTTCAAAAACAAATCCGTATTTGAACGAACCGATAACTGTTGTTTATAAACTGTATTTCAACTATATCAATGTAACCGGGTTCAAAGAGTTGGCTAAACCTAAATACAACGACTTCTGGAATCAGAATATCGATATCAAACAACTTGCAGTTGAACAGGGAAGTTATCAAGGACAAAGATGTTATTATGTAGTCTTGAAAAAGACCATTTTGTATCCTCAAAAATCAGGCAGACTTACTATTGAACCACTTTCACTGGACATAGGAGTGCAATTGCCTACCAACCGTCGTGATATGTTTGGCCAGATGATTGTAAGCGACGACAATAAAGTGGTTTCGGCCGGAGCCAAAACAATCAACGTTCGACCTTTACCGGAAGCTACCAAACCTGAAGGCTTTGGCGGTGCTGTGGGTAAATTTAATTTTACGGTTACCCCTTCTAAAACGACCTTGAAGAGCGGAGAAAGTCTTGATTTGTTTGTGAGCGCAGCCGGAAACGGAAATATGAAATTGTTTACTTTACCAAAACCTGTCGTTCCTAATGCCTTAGAGATGTACGATCCGGTTCACGATGAAAAAGTAACCACATCACTTTCGGGAATGTCCGGAAAAATAAGCGACAAGTACACCATTATTCCACAATACAAAGGAAAATATGCAATCAAACCAATGCAATTTTCTTATTTTGATTTGAGCACAGGTTCGTACAAAACGATCACTTCACAGGAAATCATGATTGACGTTTTAGACGGTCCAATGCCATCTGCAGCGAATACCCCTGCACATGCAGCCACAAATACAATTGCAAAAGCAGAACAGTTTAAGTACATCAAACCTAAAACAACTTTAGTCTCGATCGCTAAAAATGATTTTTACGGTTCTAATTTATATTACGTGCTATTGTTCCTGCCTTTCGTAATTCTGCCAATCATTATTCTGGCTAAGAAAAGAAAAGAAGCAATTGACGGTGACGTTACCGGAAACCGTATTAAAATGAACAATAAGCTGGCGAAAAAATATCTATCGGAAGCTAAAAAACAACTTAACAACAAAGAACCGTTTTATATTGCTCTGGAAAAAGCGATGCACAATTTCCTAAAAGCGAAACTGCATATCGAAACTTCAGAAATGAGTAAAGATAATATTAGCGACTTACTGCTGTCCAGAAATGCCAATCCCGAATCGGTTCAAAGTTTCATTAATCTTACTGAAAACTGTGAATTTGCGAGATATGCTCCGGCATCAAGCACATCAATCCAACAGGATTTTGACAAAGCTGTTCTGATCATTTCGGACTTAGAGAAACAAATCGTTTAAACTTAAAAAATCAAACCCGACAGGTTTTTAAAACTTGTCGAGTTTACCGACAATAAGATGAAAAACATAGTATATCTTTTTTTACTAATCACTCAGATTTTCTTTGCTCAAAGCAGCTTTGAAAAAGGAAATGCGCTATATCAAAAAGGGCAATATCAGCAAGCGGTTGATGTTTATGAAAGTATTATCAAAGAAGACAAACAGCAATCGGCAGAATTGTATTTTAATTTAGGGAACAGTTATTATAAATTAAACAAAGTAGCTCCTTCGATCTATAATTATGAAAAGGCACTGGTTTTAAAACCACATGATTCAGAGACCTTAAACAACTTAAAATTTGCCAAAAAACTAACCATCGATGAAATTAAAGAAGTCCCAAAAGTAGGTTTTGCAAAACTGATTCAGAATTTTACCGGAATCTTCGATTACAACACCTGGGCAATAATTTCTATCGCAATCGCATTTGCTTTCTTACTGACTTTTATCGGATATTATTTCTCACAGCTTACTCTTTCGAAAAGAATTTATTTCATTGGAATGTTTGTTCTTTTGATCGCTTTGCTTTTAAGTGTTTCAGCGGGAATGTCTGAAAAAAATCATTTTGACAACGACCGCCCTGCAATTGTTTTTGCCGAATTAAGTGAAGTTCGCAGCGAACCTCAAAAAGCAGGTTCTGCAATTATTTTACTTCACGAAGGAGCCAAAGTATATGTTTTGGAAACTGTTGGGGGCTGGAAAAAAATAGAATTAACCGATGGAACGGAAGGCTGGATTGATGCTTCGACCATTCGGGAAGTAAAATAAATCTTCAAAAAATCAAATAAAAAAATCCCAAATACCAATCTTAAAATGGTGTTTGGGATTTTTTGTATGGGTATCAATCACTACGAAATTGCATCAATGCTATAAGCAAACTTAAATCTAAGACTGCCAAGTCATTAAATTTGCTTATGCCAAATTCTTAATTTGCAATTAAAAAGCGTAGGTTTTTAAAGGCGTCACACAGTAATCCAATTTCACATCTGATTCAAAAACATCCCCAATCTGATTTTCAGCTTCAAAAAAAGAAAGGCCAATCTTAATCGTTTCGGGCTTGCATTCTGACAGGAACTTATCGTAAAACCCTTTTCCGTATCCTACCCGATTTCCAAAAACATCAAAAACTAAAAGCGGTACAAAAACGACCTCTATAGTTTCAGAAGGAACTTGCAAACCATTTACCGGTTCAGGAATATTGTATTCATTCTTTCTGATTTTGGTATTATCGGTCAACAAAAAATGCGTCATACCACGAGTCTCAAAATCACTTTTTGAAACTACTATTTCTTTATCTTTTCCGGAAAGCAAATGCAATATGTATTCTGTATTTACTTCTCGCTGTTCTTCAATCGGAAGAAAAACATGATAATAGGTTTTATCCCAAATAGACAATTGGATTAAATTATTGGCAATAGCCAGACTTTTCTCTTCGAGATCATTTTCTGAAAGTTCTTTTCGAAGATTTTTATAGTGTAATCGTAATTCTTTTTTATTCGTCGGCATACTCGTCTCTGTTTTTAGACATGTGGTAAATCGCATCTCCTTCGTACACGATGGGTGAGTGATTGGCATTGATCACAAATCCGTCATGCGGTGCTTTTACTTTTTGTTCAAATTTACCAAACGGATCGGTAATAATGGCTAAGATAGTCCCTTTCGTTACAAAACGTCCAATCCTGTTATAATCGTGCAGCAGACCCGAGCATTTCGCACGCAGCCAAACCGAA
Source organism: Flavobacterium sp. WG21 (assembly GCF_000335775.1). Lineage (NCBI taxonomy): Bacteria > Pseudomonadati > Bacteroidota > Flavobacteriia > Flavobacteriales > Flavobacteriaceae > Flavobacterium > Flavobacterium sp. WG21. The sequence goes on along the minus strand of NZ_AMYW01000021.1, from coordinate 78,110 downwards.
TTTTTAATGTAGATGGAAGGATCTTCTGCGGTTTCGACAAGATGTTTAGGATCCAACATATTCAGATAATTCAGTAAACGCTTCACCCCCATTACCCCTTCATTCGCCACTGTATCATTAATATCCAGAGATTTTCCGCCCTCAAAAAGCAGCATTTTTATATTAGCCTTTTCACAGGTAGTGCGGAATGAACCGCTAATATTTTTAGAGTACAAGGTAAAAGGCGCATTGAAGACATCGGCAAGTTCTTTCAGTTCCGAATTGTTCTCCGTAATCCTGATTTGCGGAACATTAAACCTGCTCGCTCCCCCGGCATGAAAATCAACTGCATAATCAATAATTGGCAAAATTTCTGCTACGATATGATAAGCGAAACGGCTGGCCAAAGATCCTTTTTTGCTTCCCGGGAAAACGCGGTTTAAGTCACGACCGTCCGGAAATTCTCTGGATTTATTGACAAAACCGTACATATTGATAATGGGAATACAAATAATGGTTCCTTTAGCGGGACGGTTGATTTTTTTGCTGATAAGCTGTCGGACTATTTCAACTCCATTGATCTCGTCACCGTGGATTCCTGCCGAAAATAAAACGACCGGGCCTTCCATTTTTGAACGGCGTACTATAACCGGAATATTCAATTTTGTAGTAGTATGCAGACGTGCAATTTCAACGTTTATTGTTTTACTCTCTCCCGGCAGAATTGCTTCTCCAAAAATAATCAGGGGTTTACTGTTTTTCATGTAGAATTATAAAATCTAAATATAGAAATTATTCTTTTGATTTCGTAAATTTGAAACTAAATCAATGTTAAGCTTTTTAATACCTCAAAAGGTTTTTTAAAAGTACAACAGCTATCTTCAGAAACAAAACAGAATGCACAAACCATCATCCTTAGATCTTCAAATCCTAACCTTGCCTGACAATCCGGGTGTGTATCAGTATTATGACAAAGACGGGAAGATTTTATATGTGGGAAAAGCTAAGAACCTAAAAAAAAGAGTCTCCTCTTACTTCAACAAAATACACGATACTGCCAAAACCAATGTTTTGGTGAAGAAAATTGTCACCATAAAACACATCGTAGTTCCCACAGAAACCGATGCGCTTTTATTAGAGAACAATTTAATTAAAACACTGCAACCGCGTTATAATGTTTTGCTGCGCGACGACAAAAGCTATCCGTGGCTCTGTATTAAAAAAGAACCCTTTCCCAGAATATTTTCTACCCGAAGAATGGTTAAAGACGGTTCTGAATATTTTGGTCCTTACACCAGTTTCAAAACAGTACATACTATTTTAGATCTAATCAAAGAATTGTACCCTTTGAGGACTTGTAACTTTGATTTGAGTCCATCCAATATTGATTCCGGAAAATTTAAAGTCTGTCTGGAATATCACATCGGTAACTGTAAAGGTCCTTGTGAAGGACTTGAATCTCTGGAAGACTACCAAAGACAGGTTGATGCGATCCGAGAAATTCTAAAAGGGAATTTCAAAGAAAGCATGAAAGACTTCAAACGACTGATGACCCAATATGCGAAAGATTTGCGTTTTGAAGAAGCTCAGAAAATAAAAGAAAAAATCGAAATTCTCGAGAATTACCAGTCGCGATCCACCATTGTCAATCCGAAGATTACAAACATTGATGTTTTCTCGATTGTTTCTGATGAAACGGCGGCTTATGTTAACTTCCTTCAAATCTCACACGGATCGATTATCCGTTCGCATACTTTAGAAATGAAGAAAAAGCTGGAAGAGACGGATGAAGAATTATTAGAACTTGCCATTATAGAATTACGCGAACGCTTTCAGTTATTGTCTAAAGAAATCATCGTTCCATTTGAAATTGATTTGGGTGAAAACATCAAAACTACCGTTCCTCAATTAGGAGATAAAAAACAAATATTAGAACTGTCTATTCGGAACGCGAAATTTTACCGAATCGAACAGCTCAAACAATTACAGATTGTGGACCCTGACCGACACACCAACCGGATCATGGCACAAATGCAAAAGGACCTGCGATTGCCTGTTGAACCCCGTCACATTGAGTGTTTTGACAACTCGAATATTCAGGGAACAAATCCGGTAGCCGCCTGTGTGGTTTTTAAAGACGGGAAACCAAGTAAAAAGGACTATCGCCATTTTAACGTTAAAACCGTTGAAGGTCCTGACGATTTTGCCTCGATGACCGAAATTGTCTACCGACGTTACAAAAGATTACTGGATGAAAACGAACCATTGCCACAATTAATCATCATTGACGGAGGAAAAGGGCAGCTTTCTGCAGCATTAAAAAGTATCGACGCCCTCGAACTGCGTGGAAAAATTGCGATCATCGGGATTGCGAAACGTCTCGAGGAATTATTTTACCCCGGAGATTCGATTCCGTTGTATCTCGATAAAAAATCCGAAACCTTAAAAGTGATTCAGCAATTGCGAAATGAGGCGCACCGATTTGGAATCACGTTTCACAGAGACAAACGAAGCAAAGCCGCACTTAACTCCTCAGTAGAAAGCATACCCGGCATTGGCGAAAAAACAATGCTTACGTTAATACAACATTTCAAAAGTGTTAAAAGATTGAAGCTGGCTACCGAAAAAGAAATATCTGATGTAATAGGGGTTTCAAAAGCCAAAAAAATTGTCGACTTTTACAAAACCAACTAGTTATCTTCATGCGTACAGATCAACTGCCCCACAAAAATACCACATCGAAACCTTTTTTTTCTCCACCGAAAAAAGATGTTTCTAAAGTCGTTCACTTCTTTCTAAAAGGAAAGTTTCTTTGTAGTTCGCAGTTGTCTGTTTCGGTCTGGAGCACAACACTATTACTTTTTATGGTGTTGCTTCTAAATCCGCAAAAAACATTTTCACAGGAGCAGAAAAAAGACACCCTGAAAAGACCTAAAATCGGATTGGTTTTAAGTGGTGGAGGCGCGAAAGGTTTTGCACATATTGGAGTTTTAAAAGTTCTGGAAGAAGCCGGAATTAAAATCGACTATATAGGTGGTACCAGTATGGGATCTATAATTGGCGGACTTTATGCTTCCGGTTACAATGCCTCTCAAATTGATTCCATTTTCAAGAAAACCAACTTTGATGAACTCATCAACGATTACATACCGCGATCGTCCAAAAACTTCTATGGCAAAAAAAATGATGAGTTATATGCCATTGCATTGCCTTTTAGCAACTTCAGAATCGGGATTCCGGAAGCCCTTTCAAAAGGGATGTACAATTACAATTTATTAAGCGGTCTTACCCGAAATGTGCGTCATGTACGTGATTTCAATCAACTTCCCACTCCTTTTTTATGTATCGGAACTAATATTGAAACCGGAGAAGAAGTTTTACTGAACAAAGGAAACCTCGTTCAGGCTATGATGGCGAGTTCAGCATTCCCTTCCCTGTTCACCCCTGTCGAAATTGATGGAAATTTATTAGTAGATGGAGGCGTAGTCAACAACTATCCCATAAAAGAAGTTCGTAATCTGGGTGCTGATATTATTATTGGTGTCGATGTTCAGGACGATCTTATGAATCGTAAAAATCTGAAAAACGCGACCAAGATACTCGTACAGATTACCAATTTGCAGTCTATCGATAAGATGAAAAATAAAATCAAGGATACCGATGTTTATATCAAACCGGACATTCGGGATTATGGTGTAATTTCATTTGACAAAGGAGAAGAAATTATCCGAAAAGGAGAAGAAGCAGCTTTTGCGGTCTATGAAAGAATCAAATCTTTAACCGATGAAGCTCATTTTTATAAAAAACCCAAACTAAAAATCGCCAGTGACACACTGCAAATCAAAGAAATAAACAGTGAAAATCTTGAGAATTACACAAAAGAATACATTCGTGGAAAGCTGCGTTTTAAACCCGGAAGCACTATAACCTACAGCGATCTTAAAACCGGAATCAATAACCTGAATGCTACCCAGAACTTCAGTACCATTTCCTACTGTCTGCAGCCGGATGAGCAACAGGACGACCTTGATATAGTCTTAAAAGAAAATCCCACTCAGACTTTTTTAAAACTTGGCCTGCATTATGACGGGCTATACAAAAGTGGAATTCTGCTAAATCTTACCCACAAAAAGACCTTTTTAAAAAATGATGTTACCTCACTTGATGTTATCCTGGGAGATAACTTCAGGTACGACTTCAACTATTATATAGAAAACGGTTTTAATATCAGTTTTGGATTCCAGTCACGTTTGAATCAATTTAATCGTAATGTCACCACAAGTATTAATACCTTAACGGCACAGAATCCAAATGTAAATCTGATTAATGTTGACTTCTTAGACATTACCAATCAGGCCTATTTTCAAACCATCTTTGTACAAAAATTTTTAATGGGGGGCGGCTTTGAGTACAAATACTTAAAAATAGACTCTCCAACACTTAACAATACAGTAAATACTATTGAAAAGAGCAGCTATCTTAGTCTTTTTGGTTATTTAAAATACGATTCGTTCGACAGCAAAAGCTTCCCTCGCTCCGGTTGGTACTTCTCTACCGATTTACAAACCTACTTAGCATCGTCTGACTATACACGACAGTTTAAACCATTCTCGATTGCAAAAGCCGAAATTGCTTTTGTAAAAACGTTCTTCAGAAAGGCTACTTTCAAAATTGATGCCGACGCGGGGTTTAACATTGGCAGCGACAGCGTTCCGTTTTTCGACTTTATACTCGGAGGATATGGCTATAGCAAAATCAACAACTTCAATTATTTCTATGGATACGATTTTCTAAGTATAGCCGGAAACAGCTTTATAAAAACGGGAATTACTCTCGATTATGAAATTTTCAAAAAGAATCACGTAAATCTTTCTGCTAACTTTGCCAACTTGGGAGATGATATTTTTACGAAGGTAGACTGGATTTCAATGCCAAAATATACCGGATATGCTGTTGGTTATGGACTGGAAACTATCATTGGCCCAATCGAAATTAAACAATCCTGGTCTCCCGAAATGTCTAAAAGCTACACCTGGTTTAGTATTGGGTTTTTATTTTAGCAGTAAAGCAAAGAATAGTTCAACAAAATTGTACTATTTTTTTGCCCTTTAAAAATTATATCAAAAAAAATTAAAAAAAATCATGTTTATAAATGATATAATTTATAATTTTACTCAGCAAAAATTACGACATTTGTTATAATGAAAACAAAATGGACAGGTTTATTAGAGTATCTTCAATTCCTCATCAAGAGAAATCCTGAGTGAAGCTATCGAATTGAGATAATTGGTCAATTTTAAGAAATTGAGCTGGTTATCTGTTCACACAATTCAAATTTTCAAATTATCTAATTTTAAAATTATCTAATAGAAAAGCCATGCCATTATATCACAAACTTGGAGACTTCCCTCAAAAGAGACACACACAATTCGAAAAACCTGACGGAGGTTTTTACTACGAACAATTATTCGGAACTGAAGGTTTTCATGGACACTCGTCATTATCTTATCATGTTCACAGACCCACTCAGGTAAAAGAAATCTTAAATTCCTATTCCGTTGAGCCAAAAATTGCCATCGGAAAAAATATAAAATCGTTACTTTTTAAAGGTTTTGAATTAAAACCTGAAAATGACTTTTTGGACAGCCGTAAAGCCATGATGGTTAATAAAGACTGTATCATTGGACTGGCAGCTCCTAAAGAATCACTTCGAAATTATTTCTACAAAAATGCCGATGCCGATGAAATGCTTTTCATCCACAAAGGAAAAGGAAAATTAAGAACCATGTTAGGTAACATTCCATTTGAATATGGTGATTATCTGATTATTCCACGAGGCATTATTTACCAAATAGAATTCGAGACGGAAGAAAACCGACTTTTTTATGTCGAATCCTACTCTCCTTTTTACACCCCAAAACGTTATAAAAACCAATCAGGACAGCATTTAGAGCATTCCCCTTTTTGCGAACGCGACTTTATTTTGCCAAACGAACTGGAAACACATGACGAAAAAGGCGATTTTTTAATTAAAATCAAAAAAGAGGGCATGATTCACGAAGTGGTTTACGCCACACATCCATTTGATGTTGTGGGTTGGGACGGTTACAATTTCCCATACGGATTCTCGATTCATAATTTTGAGCCTATAACGGGACGTGTTCACCAACCGCCTCCGGTACACCAAACATTCGAAACGGCTACTTTTGTCGTTTGTTCTTTCTGCCCAAGACTTTACGATTATCATCCGAAAGCAATTCCGGCACCTTACAATCATAGCAATATAGATTCTGATGAAGTTCTATATTATGTAGATGGTGACTTCATGAGCCGTAACAATATTGAGCAGGGTCATATCACTTTACACCCAAAAGGAATTCCACACGGTCCTGCGCCAGGCGCAATGGAACGCAGCATTGGTCACACAGAAACACAGGAATTAGCCGTTATGGTTGATACTTTCCGTCCACTTATGGTTACAGAAGAAGCCATGGGTCTTGATGATGGTCAGTACTACAAATCCTGGACGGAGTAATTCCATTTTCGATCTAACCGCAAAGTTCGCAAGGATTTTACGCGAAGATCGCTATAACAACTTCGCGAACTTTGCGAAATAACTTCGCGTGCTTTGCGGTAAAAAACAAATCTTAAAAACAACACTACGGTTCAATCAATTAAACGATTAACCGATCAAACAAATAAACATTATGTCAAAAGAAGTAAAATCAGTAGAATACGGATTAGAAAAAATCTTTGAAGGAGCACAGGATTTCCTTCCGTTATTAGGAACCGATTATGTAGAATTCTACGTCGGGAATGCAAAACAATCGGCACATTATTATAAGACAGCTTTCGGATATCAGTCATTAGCATACGCCGGACTAGAAACCGGAGTAAAAGACAAAGCCTCTTATGTTTTAAAACAGGACAAAATCAGAATTGTTCTGACAACACCTTTAACTCAGGATTCACCTATTCACGAACACCTTAAAAAACACGGTGATGGTGTAAAAGTAGCCGCTCTTTGGGTTGAAGATGCCAGAAGTGCCTACGAAGAAACAATGAAACGTGGTGCTCGTTCTTTTATGGAACCAACGGTTGAATCGGACGAATTTGGAGAAGTAATCCGTTCCGGAATCTACACTTACGGAGAAACGGTTCACATTTTCGTGGAAAGAAAAAACTACAACGGTATTTTCCTTCCGGGGTATCAGGAATGGAAGTCGGATTACAATCCGGAGCCAACCGGTTTAAAATACATCGACCACATGGTTGGAAATGTAGGCTGGAATGAAATGAATACCTGGGTAAAATTCTATGAAGATGTTATGGGATTTGTAAATTTCTTATCCTTTGATGACAAGCAAATTACCACAGAATACTCAGCATTGATGAGTAAAGTAATGTCCAACGGAAACGGAAGAATCAAATTCCCTATTAACGAACCGGCAGAAGGGAAGAAAAAATCTCAAATCGAAGAATATTTAGATTTTTATGGTGGTCCCGGAATCCAGCACATTGCTATTGCTACAGATGACATCATCAAAACAGTATCACAATTGAGAGCAAGAGGTGTTGAATTTTTATCTGCTCCTCCTCACACTTACTATCAGGCAATTCCTGAAAGATTAGGTGTGCATATGGATATGATGAAAGAAGACATTAACGAAATTGAAAAGCTGGCCATCATGGTCGATGCTGACGAGGACGGTTACTTGTTACAAATATTTACGAAGCCAGTTCAGGACCGACCAACACTATTCTTTGAAATTATACAAAGAATGGGTGCAAAAGGATTCGGTGCAGGAAACTTTAAGGCCCTTTTCGAGTCAATCGAGAGAGAGCAGGAATTGAGAGGAACGCTGTAAAAATGCATTTTTTTTACATTATGCAAAAAAAATCCTCTGCAAAATGATGGTTTTTATGCAAATGTTATGTTAAACTCACTTTTTAACATTTATTTTTTGAACTTTGTATCTATCTTTGCACTCGCAAATCAGGAAGGGGTGGTTTCCTTCCGAATTGATATAAATTTCATAATTTATAGTTTTTTGGTTAGTTAATAGCATAAAAACTCCGTCATTCCTTGACGGAGTTTTTTTGTTTTGATACATTTGGAATAAAATTTGCATTTATATATCTTTAATAGTGAAATGTAAAAAATGTACTATGAAAAAAATAGTCCTGCTCATATTAGTTCTTACGACCCTAGGTTTCGACACTCAAAAAGAAGATGCTTTTGACACCGGAGAATACTTCAAATTCAGAATTCATTACGGAATCATAAACGCCGGCTACGCCACTCTCGAAATTAAAGACGCGACGATCAACAATAAAAAAGTTTTTCATGCTGTAGGTAAAGGATACACAACCGGAATGTCAAAATTTTTCTTTAAGGTGGAAGACCTTTATGAAAGTTATTTCGACAAACAAAACGGAGACCCTTATCGCTATGTAAGAAAAATAAACGAGGGAGGCTACACCAAAAATCAGGAAGGCTTTTTTGATCAGTCTGAGAAAAAAGTTTTAGTAAAAGATTACAAGCGCAAAACCGAAAAAACAATTGTAATTACCGACAATGTTCAGGATATTATCTCTTCTTTTTATTATTTGAGAAACCATCCAAACATAGACAAACTCAAATCAGGTGAGGCCATCACCATTGATATGTTTTTTGATGATGAAATCACAAAATTTAAGTTAAAATATGTAGGCCGACAGGATATTACAACTAAATTTGGTACCGTTTCTTCAATGGTTTTCAAACCACTGGTACAAACCGGGAGAGTTTTCAAAGAAAAAGAAAGCGTAACTCTTTGGATTACAGACGACGAAAACAAAGTTCCGATACGCATAAAAGCAGATTTAGCTGTTGGATCACTTAAAGCCGACCTTGACGAATATAAAGGATTAAAAAATCCATTTAAAGCAAAAAAATAATGAACCCTACTGATCATTCAGAATCAATTTTAAAAGAAATTGACCTTAAATTCCAAGCTATAAATCAAAAAACCGATGTACAATTAGAAGGATTGCTTTGGTCAAAACCTATCACCTACTGGGACTACATACAAACGGATGCCCTGTTAAGTTTACAAACCCAACGCACTACGCTTCCTGACGAGATGGTTTTCATCATGTACCATCAGGTAAACGAATTGATCTTTAAAATGATATTATGGGAAATTGACCAAATTTCCAACACGCAAGATATTCAGGTTGTCTTTTTCAGTGAAAGATTATCCAGAATAACGAGATACTTTGACATGCTGACGAATTCGTTTAGCATAATGGAAAACGGAATGGAAGTGGATCAATACATGAAATTCCGAAATACACTGACTCCTGCGAGCGGCTTTCAAAGTGCACAATACCGATTAATCGAATTTGCATCGACAGATGTGATCAATTTAACCGATCGCCGATACAAATCAAACTTTGACGAAAATACTCCGCTAGAAACCAGTTTCGAACATTTATACTGGCAGGCTGCCGGAAAAGATTATCAAACCGGAGAAAAATCATATTTACTTCAGGAATTTGAAAACAAGTATAAGGATCAGTTCCTAAGACAAATGTCAACTTTTAAATCAAAAAACATCTGGCAGAAATTTACTCAGCTACCTTTAGAGGACCAACAGAATCAGGAGTTAATTGATGCGATGCGTCATTACGACAAAACGGTAAACATCACCTGGGTAATGCAGCATTTAAATACTGCAAGAAAATACATACTGGAAAGCGGAAAAGGAAACGGAGAAGCCACCGGAGGAAGTGATTGGCAAAAATATATGCACCCAAAATACCAAAGACGCATCTTTTTTCCTAAATTGTGGACCGAAGAAGAATTGTCCAATTGGGGAAATGAAACAGCTAATTAATTTCCTAAAAAAATTTAAAAGTTTGAAAAAAGCATTCGTAATTATAATCGTTTTATTCTCAATATTTTCATGCAATAAAACTGCCGAAAAAGTTGAAACTAAAATCACTAAACCAAAAACTAAAAAAGTAGAATTTGGTTTTAATTACGCCGATTTCAATGTTATTCACGATACTATTAAAAAAGGAGATTCATTTGGATCTATTCTTCAGAGTCAGAATATTGGAGACAAAAAAGTCTATGATGTTGTAGAACAAATAAAGGATTCTTTCAATGTAAGAACCATTCGCTATAACAAACCTTATACTATACTTCGTTCAAAAAACAAAACAAACAAGTTACAGGTTTTTATTTATCAGCCGGATCCGCTGACGTATTATGTTATAGATTTAAGAGACAGCATTGCAAAGGCCAGCAAAAAAATAAAACCGGTCACTTTAAAACGTAAAATTATCGGAGGAGTTTTAAAAAGTTCCTTATCCGAAACTCTGGGCAACGAAAGCGTGGAAGCTGCTCTTGCCAGTAGAATCACCAAAGTTTTTTCATGGTCGATTGACTTCTTCAAACTAAAAAAAGGAGATCGTTATGGATTAATTTTCACAGAACGTTTTATTAATGGCAAAACTTACGACGGTGTTGAAGATCTTGAAGCCGCATTTTTTGAATATAAAGGTAAAATCGTTTATGCTTTTCCATTTGAAAAAGACACTACTTCAGGAAAAATAGAATATTATGACGATCAGGGAAAAACGCTGAAAAACTTTTTCTTAAAAACTCCGATTAAATTCAGCCGTATCACTTCGCGATTTACCGCAAACCGCTTTCATCCGGTACAACACACCTGGAAAGCCCACAAAGGAACGGATTATGCCGCACCAACCGGAACACCAATTTCGTCAACTGCCTCGGGAATTGTAGAAGCAACAGGATACACGGCAGGAAACGGAAACTTTGTAAAAGTAAAACACAACGGAACCTACTCTACTCAATATTTACACATGTCCCGAATTTTAGTTCGACGCGGTCAGCGTGTGACACAGGGACAAACTATTGGATTAGTGGGCAGCACTGGTCTTGCGACAGGACCTCATGTTTGTTACCGTTTTTGGAAAAATGGCGTACAGGTAGATGCTTTAAGACTTAATTTACCAACCGGAGAATCTTTAACCGGAAATTACAAAACCCGTTTCTTCCAGCAAATAGAACCTTTGAAGAGAGAACTGGACAGCATAGGAAATCTATAAAAATCTGTTTTTATCCTTAACATAGAAACAAACATGAAAAACAAACGCATTAAAGACCTTCTTGATGAAACTTTTTCAGATTTAAAATTATTCTACAGAGACACCACTTTAGATGACAGTTTACTTACTGCTTATCAAATGGGACAAATATTAAAAGAAAAAGATTTCACAGACATGTCCTTTATTGGTGGCGGTCTTTCCGGAAACTGTAGATTTTTAATTGCAAGTGCCGGAGCAAGAGATTTATCCAAATTCAATCCGGATTCGGCAAAAAACGGACATGCTCTTCTGGATGACAATTCCTTCTTTAAAGTATTGGACATTTATAAAATCAACGATAAAATCCAGATTTTCCTCCTCAACATTCCCGGAAACTCACTTTCGCTTTTTAAAAATTCGACTTCAAATCTCGAAGAAGAAATTATTGAAAAAGCAAGACAAAAATTCACCGCTAAAATCAACGCTCCCCTAATTCCGGAATTACAAACCGAAATCTGGAGAGAAAAAACAAAAGCTCCTATTGGAATCAGTCTTTCCGGTGAATTACACTTTGACGATTCAACTATCAAAAAAGAGAAAGTTCAAAGAATAGAAATCAATACAATCAAAAAGCGAATCGAAATCAATAAAAAGCCCTGGTGGAAAATTTGGTAAAACTTCCACTTAAAAACAAGTATCTATAAAATCCTACATCAACGCATGAAACGATTCTTATTACTGCTTTCTTGTACAATAGTTGTGGGATGTTCGAATCCACATACTTTTCTTTTAAACGATAAGAAACAAAACCAATATTTTGTATCGGAATCCATCCAACAGGCATTCGAAAAAGACATCATTAAAAAATCGCCTTTAATTGTGATAAACGGAGTTCCGTTTCGATATGATAAAAAGCAAGACACTATAATTTTACCCCTTGAAAAAGCCGACATTATTAGTGTAGATTTTTTAAACGAAAACAGCAGCCGCATCATTTACAACGAAAAAGAAAACGATGGTGCTATCATAATTACAGCAAGAATTCGAAACAAATAAACAGATATATCGTTTTCGTAACTATTTGTTATATAATTGTGAAGCTTAAAGCTATTAGAACTAATTTCAGTATTTTTGTTTTTTTATAACCACATTCTCAATTAAACAAAAAATGGCTTTAAACACTACAAACCCAACCGGGACTGAAGCGTGGAAAAATCTGCAAAACCACTATAACGCAACTCATAAAACTACTATACAAGAACTTTTTCAACAGGACAATGCCCGTGTTGAAAAATTCAATTTACAATGGAATGACTTTCTAATTGACTATTCTAAAAACAACATTAGTCAGGAAACCGTTTCTCTTTTACTGGAATTAGCCAATTCAATTGGATTAAAAGAAGCCATCTCTCAATATTTTGAAGGGGCAATCATTAACCAGACTGAAAACAGAGCGGTTTTGCATACGGCATTGCGCGCACCAGAATCTGCCGTAATTAAAGTAGAAGGCGAAAATGTAATTCCGGAAGTTTATGAGGTAAAAAACAAAATCAAACAATTTAGTCACGAAGTAATTTCGGGAGAAAGAAAAGGTTTCACCGGAAAAGCTTTCACTGACGTAGTAAATATAGGTATTGGAGGTTCTGATCTTGGGCCGGTTATGGCTTTTGAAGCTTTACAGTATTACAAAAATCACTTAAACTTACACTTTGTTTCTAATGTAGATGGCGACCATGTAAACGAAGTCATTAAAAAATTGAATCCGGAAACAACTTTATTCCTTATTGTATCCAAAACTTTTACCACTCAGGAAACCTTATCTAATTCTGAAACTATAAAAGAATGGTTTTTGAAATCGGCTTCCCAGGAAGATATTGCCAAACATTTTGTCGCGGTTTCAACCAATATTCAAAAAGTGACTGAATTTGGAATTAATCCTGACAATGTTTTTCCAATGTGGGATTGGGTTGGAGGAAGATTTTCACTTTGGAGTGCTGTTGGTTTAAGCATTTCGTTAGCGATTGGTTTTGACAATTACAACGAACTGTTAAAAGGAGCTAATGAAATGGACGAACATTTCAAGACAACCACATTCGACGAAAACATTCCCGTAATTCTGGCATTGTTAAGTATTTGGTATAATAATTTCTTTGGCGCTGAAAGCGAAGCATTGATTCCATACACTCAATATCTTCAGAAATTAGCTCCCTACCTGCAACAGGCTACTATGGAAAGTAACGGAAAAAGTGTTGGTCGTGACGGAAAACCGGTTAACTACCAAACCGGAACAATCATCTGGGGAGAACCGGGAACCAATTCTCAACATGCCTTTTTCCAATTGATTCACCAGGGAACAAAATTGATCCCGACAGATTTTATTGGATTCATTCAACCTCTATACGGTAACGAAGATCATCACGACAAACTAATGTCCAACTTTTTTGCTCAGACTGAAGCCTTAATGAACGGAAAAACCGCTGCACAAGTTCAGACTGAATTTGACAAACAAGGATTATCGGCAGAGAAATCATCCTACTTGTTACCTTTTAAAGTTTTCACCGGAAACAAACCAACAAACACGATCTTAATTCAAAAACTAACTCCAAAAAGCCTGGGGTCACTGATTGCATTGTACGAACACAAAATTTTTGTTCAGGGTATTATCTGGAATATTTTCAGTTATGATCAATGGGGAGTAGAATTAGGAAAGCAATTAGCGAATTCTATTTTGGATGAAATTAACACCAAGACGGTAAAAAATCATGATAGCTCGACTTCTTTCTTATTAAATCACTTTTTGAAAAATAAGTAAAACTCAAAAAAGATCCATACACAACATACTGAAACGCCTTGATTTAATGAAAATTAAGGCGTTTTTTCGTACACAAGCATCACATAAGCAGCTAAAAAAGCGATCTCCTGCAAGTTTAGCGCTACAAGACAATTAAAATAATTACGATTTTAACAAAATTCACACTAAAAAATTCAAAAAAACCTCATTTTATCTAACAAAAAAAAGAAAAATCATTTTAATGCGCAACACATTATACAAATCTTTCTTTTCTTAACAGTTTGATAACATTATCTGATTTTATTGTTATAATTTTGCCAAAAACAATAAACTAATTAACAAATGAAGACAATGAAAAATTGGTTACTTACTGGACTATTGTTCATGATAGTTTCAACCGCATTTTCTCAAGGAAAAATTTCCGGTATGATTACCGACGGAGTGGGTTCACTTCCGGGAGCAAACGTTGTGATCAAAGGATCTACAGTTGCTACTTCTACAGATTTTGACGGTAAATTTACTCTTAATGCAACAACAAGTACAGGAGAAATCGTTATTTCTTTTTTAGGTTACGAGAATTTAACTCTAAGATTTTCAGTTAGAAATGGTGAAACTACTAATTTAGGAACAATCGTTTTGACTTCTAATTCTAATGAATTAAGCGAAATTGTTGTAAAAAGCACAATCGTTGACATCGCAAAAGACAGAAAAACTCCTGTAGCGGTTTCAACAATTAAAGCTGCTGAAATCCAGGAAAAACTTGGAACTCAGGAATTTCCAGAGATCTTAAGAAACACGCCTTCTGTATATGCTACTAAAGCTGGTGGTGGTTTTGGAGATTCAAGAATCAACATTCGTGGTTTTAACCAAAACAACATCGCTGTAATGATCAATGGTATGCCGGTTAACGACATGGAAAATGGTTCTGTTTACTGGAGTAACTGGTCTGGTTTATCTGAGGTAGCTTCAGCTATTCAGGTTCAAAGAGGTTTAGGAGCTTCAAAATTGGTAACTCCTTCTGTTGGAGGAACAATCAACATTGTAACTAAAGCTTCTGACAGAAAAGAAGGAGGATCTTTTTCTTCTGGATTTGGTAATGGAAGAAACTTTAAAATTCAAGGTTCATACAGCACTGGAAAACTAGATAATGGTCTTTCTGCTTCTATTTTATTGTCTCAAACAATGGGAGACGGATATGTGAACGGAACTCAATTTGAAGGTTCTAACTACTATGTTGCTTTAGGATACGGTAGCAAAAGTGGAAAACATGACTTTCAAGTTACAGTAACAGGAGCTCCACAATGGCACAACCAAAGATCTACTGTACCAACAATTGCTACTTACCAAAAATATGGTATCAATGGAGATCCAAACATCAGATACAATGCTGATACAGGATATTTGAATGGTGAAGAATATAACATCAGAAAAAACTACTACCACAAACCGGTAGCATCTTTTAACTGGGATTACAAAATCAACGAAACTACAAAACTTTCAACTGTACTTTACGCGTCTATGGGACGTGGAGCTGGTGCAGGAGCAACAGGTGGTGTTGGTGGAAACACTTACAACAGTGCAGTATTCTTAACAGCTGATGGTTTAGTTGATTACAACAAAATCCAAGCTTGGAACAATGGTACAGGACAAGTTTTCTTTAACGGAGCAAACAGAACCAGAACTCAAATTGGTGGTGTTTACCAAAACAGTTCTTCAACTGGTAGAACTGGAGCAGGAACTACTGCATCTCCATATGTTTACAATACTACATCAGGTATTTCACAAACGTCATCTATCAACTCTCATGACTGGTTTGGTGCTGTTGTTAATTTGAACAAAAAATTATCAAATACACTTACTTTAGATTTCGGTCTTGACGCAAGAACTTACACTGGTTACCACTTTACTGTTGTTAACGACAGATTAGGCGGAGGAGAATTTTTTGACAACAATATTGCAAGTCTAAAACCAACTGGAAGACGTCTTACAGAGACATATTCTACAAATGTACAATGGAATGTTTTTGACAAAAGAAATTATGACAAGATCTCATTCAACAGTACTGGAAAAGTAAAATGGTATGGAGTATTTACACAATTAGAGTACTCTAAAGACAATTTAACAGCTTTCGTTCAGGGAGCAGTTTCTCAACAAGGATTCAAAAGAGAAGATGACTTTGTTTACCTTCCAACTGACCCATTAACTTCTACTCCTTACAAAAACATCCTAGGAGGAAACGTAAAAGGTGGTGCTAACTACAACTTAAGCGAAAAAAGTAATGTTTACGTAAACGCTGGTTACTATTCAAGACAACCATTCTTTAACTCTGTTTATCCAAACAACAGATCAACAGTAAACCCTAACCTTACTAATGAGAAAATCATTGGATTTGAGGCTGGATATGGTTTCCGTTCTAGATTTTTCAACGCTACAGTAAACGTTTACAACACAACTTGGAACGACAGATACTTAAAAGGTAATGCATTACCAACTGACCCAAATACTTACACTGAATACTTAGGTCTAAACGAGGTACACTCAGGAGTTGAAGTAGAAGCAAGTTCTAACATTACTGACAGATTAAAAGTAACTGGAATGGTATCTTACGGAATCTGGGAATACAAAGGAAATGCTACTGTAAACGCTTACAATCAAGCAGACAATAGTCCTGTTGTAGGATACGTTGCTACACCAGTTTACATGGACAAAGTAAAAGTAGGTGATGCTGCTCAAATGACAGCTTCTTTAGGTGCTGCTTATGAAGTTTTAACAAGAGTAACTCTTGATGCTAACTACAATTTCAACGATAAATTGTACGCTGGATTAAGCCCAATCAACTTTGCAGATCCAAACAACAAAGGAGCATTACAATTGCCTTCTTATGGTTTACTAGATGCTGGTTTCTCATACAAAATGTTAACTGGAAAAAACAAAGACAAATCAGTTAACTTCAGATTAAACGTAAACAACGTACTTGATAAAACTTATATCGCTGAATCAAGAACAAATACTTTCGCTGATGACAACCTTCCTGTAGCTACTGGTCAACCAGCTGGTTCAAAAGGAACTTACGCATCTAACGGAATGCTTTACAATGGAGTAGCAAACGTTAACCAGGTTTTCTTCGGTTTCGGAAGAACATGGAACTTCTCTCTACGTTACGATTTCTAATATTTAGAATCTAAATAAATACCTAAAGCGGCATTGACTTTTAGTCTGATGCCGCTTTTTTTATACCCTTTTTTGCTATATTTGTTTTATCAAAAAATCTAATTTATGTACCATTTTTTAAGAGAATTCCATAAGGGCTGGGCTTACTTAGCACTTTTAATTTTATTAATTGCAGTTGTAAATGCCATCATTGGTCTTACTTCTAAAAAAGACTTTACAGGCAAAGACCGCAAGATTGCATTATTTGCCTTGATTGGAACTCATACACAATTATTAGTTGGTTTAATCCTTTATTTTGTATCACCTTTAGGGAAAGCTGCTTTTGGCCAAATGTCTAATGCAGCACTTAGACTTACTTCATTAGAACACCCTCTAATCAACATTATTGCTATCATTTTGATCACCATCGGATGGTCGAAACATAAAAAATTAGTTAATAGCGAAGCGAAGTTTAAAACTTTTGCTATATTTTACGGATTAGGATTATTGCTTATTTTAAGCAGAATCCCATGGAACCTGTGGTTCTAAGAAAAAACCAATTAAAGCCCTAAAAATAGGGCTTTTTTTATCTCGGCATATTATTTGTACAAACTCCCCAAGTCTGAAAAAAAATAAAACATGAGAAATAAAAAACATATTTTACTCACTGCACTTACTATAACTTTTTTAAGTTGTTTTACCTATGTTATAAGCCAAACAAAGCCTGCAACTGAACCTAAAATTACTCAGGATACTGTCAAAACTGCCAGACCTAATTTAATTGCAATACCAACTGATTCTGTTTTTACGGATAAGGGCTTGAAATTAAAACCTTATAAAAAAAATGCACATGCCTCTTATTATGCTGACCGTTTTAATGGTAAAAAAACAGCCAACGGAAGCCGATTCAGCAACAGCGCTTACACTGCCGCACACAAAAAACTTCCTTTCGGAACGAGAATAAAAGTCACCAATGAAGCAAACGGAAAATTCGTAATTGTAAAAGTTACCGATCGCGGTCCATTTGTTCGAACAAGAGATCTTGATTTATCCAAAAGAGCCTTTATGGAAATCACGAAAAGTAAAGGAAGCGGTGCTATGAAAGTTACGATCGAAACTATAGTAGAATAACATCCTTTTAAAATACAAAACCCGACAGTTTTTTAGAAACTGTCGGGTTTTTTCGTAAATTAAGTTGTCTTAAAAAGATCTAAACAAACTTTCGAATACTCATCACTACTCCGGTATGAACGCCTTCATGGTAATTATTAAAATCCAAAGCTCCGTTTATATTCTTCAGAGTATACCCTAAACTAGTGGTATATTCATTATAATTCACAAAAATACCTGCCGCAAAATCATTTTCAACCTGCTTTAAAGTAGTCGAAAGCAGTTCACGTATTTCATCAACTTCTGCTTGCGAAACGTCTCCTTCCGGCTTAGTATCTTTTCGGTATTTAGCAATAAAATCTTCAGAAATGGTAACCGGTAAACCCGATAACTTATAAACCAAAGCCTGCTGTGAAGCAACACAATGTGCGATATTCCAAATGATATTGTTATTGAATCCTTGCGGAATTTTGTTTAATTGTTCTAATGAATGACTGTCTAAAACTTTCAAAAGAATCTCTCTAATGGTCTTTTGTACTTCAAAAACTGGGTTCATATTTTTATTTTTTTTCTAAAATTAGGCAATTTTAAGTTTCAAATGGATTTTCTTTGTAGTCTCTTAAATTTAAACTTATGAACAAAATATATTACTTAGCATCCTGCGATACTTGCCGAAAAATCATTAAAGCATTACCGGAAGGCAACAACCTGGTTTTTCATGACATTAAACAAAACCCGATTACAGCAACTGAATTAGAAGAAATGTATCAACTTTCGGGAAGTTACGAAGCTTTGTTCAGCAAAAAAGCACAACTGTATAAATCGATGGATTTAAAGAACAAATCTTTAACGGAAGCCGATTTTAAAAAATACATCTTAGAACACTACACTTTTTTAAGCCGTCCTGTTTTTATTATTGACGGAAAAATCTACATTGGCAACAGTCAGCAGAATATTTTACAGGTAATGAAAGCCTTAGAACAATAATTTACCTAAAAGCCGTAAAGATTCCCGGTTTGCGTTAGGGATAGAAGTGGAAATCCTTTTTTTGAGTTTTTTCTGCTCAAAAAAAGATTGAAACGAATAGCCCGACCGAAGGGAACGCCCAAAACCTTTTAAAAATAAGGCAATAGAAACTAGAAAACCTCACTCTAAAGTTTTTTAGTATCTTTGCGCCTTTATACTCAATTATATGATACAATCTATGACAGGGTTTGGCAAAGCTTCTTTGCAATTGCCTACAAAAAAAATTACCGTTGAAGTAAAATCCTTAAACAGTAAAGGTTTAGATTTAAATGTTAGAATGCCATCGGTATACCGCGAAATGGAACTAGGTTTAAGAACTCAAATTTCTACTAAACTGGAAAGAGGAAAAATTGATTTCGGAATTTACGTTGAAAGTACTTCTGAACAAACCTCAACTAAGGTAAATGTTCCTGTTGTAAAAAACTACATCGCTCAACTAAAAGAAGTTTACCCGGATGCGGATGAAACCGAACTGATGAAAATGGCCGTTCGAATGCCGGATACCCTAAAAACCGAGCGCGAAGAAATTGATGAAAATGACTGGGAACAAATTCAGTTGATCATCGAAGAAGCTTTGGAAAACATTCTGACTTTCAGAAAAGACGAAGGAGAATCTCTTGAAAAAGAATTCAATCTCAGAATATCGAATATCCGTCAATACATGAACGACGCTCTGGCACTTGATCCGGAACGTATTAAAGCCATCAAAGACCGTTTACAAACTGCTATTTCAGAATTGAAAGTGAATGTGGATGAAAATCGTTTCGAACAGGAATTGATTTACTATCTTGAGAAACTTGATATTACTGAGGAAAAAGTTCGTTTAACCAATCATTTGGATTATTTCCTTGAAACTATAAAAGGTTCTGAAGCTAACGGTAGAAAACTTGGATTTATCACTCAGGAAATGGGTCGTGAAATCAATACCATGGGTTCAAAATCGAATCATGCGCAAATGCAGAAACTGGTTGTGATGATGAAGGATGAATTGGAAAAGATCAAAGAACAGGTTTTAAATGTACTTTAAAAACTGTAAGCTTTAAGCGTTAGGCTATAAGCAAAAAACATAGAGTAAGTGAGCTTAAAGCGTACCGCCTAAAGCCTAAAGCATAAATTAATGAATAAAGGAAAATTAATTGTTTTTTCAGCACCATCAGGATCAGGAAAAACAACTATAGTAAAGCATTTATTAGGGAAAGAAGATTTAAATTTAGAATTTTCAATCTCAGCAGCTTCCCGCGACCCACGTGGAGAGGAAGAACACGGAAAGGATTATTATTTTATTTCGCTGGAGCAATTCAAGAAACACATCAAGGCTGAGGAATTCCTGGAATGGGAAGAAGTGTATCGTGACAACTTTTACGGCACTTTAAAATCGGAGATTGAAAGAATCTGGGCTTTAGGAAAAAATGTGATTTTTGATATTGATGTTGCAGGCGGACTGCGTATCAAGCATAAATTTCCGGAACAAACTTTGGCTGTGTTTGTGAAACCTCCAAGTGTTGATGAACTAAAACGTCGACTAAAACAACGTTCGACAGAAAGTGATGACAAAATAAACATGCGAATTGCAAAGGCTTCGGTTGAACTGGCAACTGCACCACAATTTGATACGATTATCAAAAATTACGATTTAGATACCGCTAAAGAAGAAGCATATCAGTTGGTAAAAGATTTTGTGAACAAATAGCTATTACACTAAGATTCGCAAAGAAGAACTCAGAGATTCACTAAAATTTTATAAATTACTTCGTGAATCTCTGCGAAAACTCTGCGAATCTTTGTGAAACAAAACATTTATGAAAATAGGCCTTTATTTCGGAACGTATAATCCCATTCATGTTGGTCATTTAATCATTGCCAACCACATGGCTGAGTTTGCCGATTTAGATCAGATATGGATGGTCGTTACACCACACAATCCGCTTAAAAAGAAATCTACCTTGTTAGACGATCACCAACGTTTGCAAATGGTGTATTTAGCCACTGAAGATTATCCGAAAATAAAGCCTTCAGACATCGAATTCAAATTACCACAGCCTAGTTATACAGTCAATACACTGGTTCATTTGCATGAAAAGTATCCAACACATGACTTTTCTTTAATCATGGGCGAAGACAACCTGAAAACGCTTCATAAATGGAAAAACTACGAAGTGCTTTTAGCAGATTACGATATTTATGTTTATCCCAGAATATCTGAAGAAGAGGAAAACATCGAATTAAAATCGCATCCAAAAGTGCATATTATTGATGCTCCAATTGTAGAAATCTCCTCTACTTTTATCCGAAACAGTATCAAAGAAGGCAAAAACATACAGCCTCTTTTACCGCCAAAAGTTTGGGAATATATTGATCATAATAATTTTTATAAAAAGTAAATGTCTTTCTCTGCTTCGATTTTTTATCCAAAGAAACCCAAACAATTTGATTTTACTTTATCTGAAAAACTAACTTATTATACTTTAATTGCTAGTGTTTCGTATGTATTATTGCTTGTATTTATAGAAACTTCTTTTGGATTTAAGATTTCAAAATATGCCTATTATTTGCTTATCATTCCCGTTATAACTTATTTCATTGCTGGAGCCATCAAGCTCACCGAATATGAGAACCTAAATGGATCTTTTATAGGAACAATTTCCTTTGAAGATGATTTTTTGGCTATTGATGCCAAACAATATCACTATAATAAAATAGAAAATTTAATTCTATACGGAAACTCTTATTCGGGTCAAAGAAACGAAAACACAAGATCTGGTCCGGTATACAGTAACGGAATAAGCAACCTGATTTCTTTTAATTATGAAGGGGGAAAAATCTCCCTAAATTTTAAATTAGATTCTGAAAGACATATTGCTGAACTGCAATTAGCTTTATTGGACATTATTACCAATGAAAAGATTCCATATCAAAGAAAATATTTAAATTTTATAAATAAGGAACACCGCTCCTACACAAAATTTGAGTTATTCGTTGCGAAATTGATTAAAGAAAAGAGAGTGGAATGCACAGAAGGATTGTTATTAATTGGATATGATACTGATAATGAAGCAAAAGAATTAAGAGCAAAATATTGTTGCTAAAAAACATGACGACAAGAAATAAAAAAGCCTGAAATCAAATTCAGGCTTTCTTGTTTTTATGCTTCAACGTTTACCGCGCTTTTCACTCTTGTTCGAATCTCACTTAGCGACTGTTCTGTTAAAAGTTTCCCGTCTCTGAAAACTTCTTTCAATTCGCCTTGTTTTTCTTCTTCCCAGGAAACATTATCCGTTAGATGATATACACCATCAATTAAATCAATTTTCATTAATCCTTTGGCTGATTTTTTAGTTCCATCATCTGTTATTGGATCTTTAAAGATAGCTCTTCCTTCTCCATTAACTTCTCCATAAGTTGCTTTCATAGCAAAACCAAAAGTATCTCTGGTATTGTATTGATAGGTAAACGAACCGATCCCCAAAACAACGTTTGTAGAAGCAAATCCTTTTTCTTTTAATCTTTCGCAAATTTGGGTCGCCCTTGCTACCGTAATACTATCACCGTAAATGGCGCCAATCTGCGGAATAAGTTCCTTATATCCTTTTGCATTAACTGTACCTCCAAAAACATCCCAAAGCAGCTCAATTACCCCTTTTTTCTCTTCTTCTGTTTTTCCGTTTGGATTACCACAAATAATATCTACCGGATCACCACTATCTGGTCGGATGACAACTTTACCTTCTCTGGCAATTATTTCTTCTTTCAATCGTGGTAAATAGTCGGTAAGAACTTTCCATAAATCCCAGGTATCCGAAACGATAGACACGATTCCTTTTGGATACACTTCCGTAACCAGTCTTTTAAACGTTTCACACTCTCCTTCGGTTGTTCCCATACACATTACAGAGTGCTCCGTTGCCGCAACTGAACCTGCAATTAATTCGGCATCAGAATCAGCCTTGTAATATTCTTCAAAAAAGTCAATTACCGGAATGGTATCAGAACCCGTAAAACTCAATAAATGTCCAGCCGCAGAAGTAATTGCTGCCTCGATTCCACCCATTCCTCTCATAGAGAAATCATGCGCCTGCCAATCTACAAATTCAGGAACTGATGATGTTTCGTCAGCAAATTTATCCAATACTTTTCGATATTCTTTTGCAATAGTAGCAGAATTACAAGGCAACCAGACTACTGCAGACAATAAGGTTTCGAAATAATTAGTTAGCCAGAAAAACTCCGGAAGCGTATTGTACATCGTAAACATGGGTACTCTTAATGGCACGCTAACACCTTCGGGCAACGCTTTAAAAACCATCGGAATATATCCTAAATCATGTAAATCTTCAATATGTTTGGTTCCAACCTGATTTTCACCTAAATAATTATTGATTCTGCGAGCGTATTTTTTAACGACTTCTTCTTTTGGCTTTTTAAAGAAATCGGCCTCAAAATCATGAATGATATATTTTTTGATGAAATATTGCAATCCGAAAAATACCACTTCCTCTAGTCCTTCAATTCTTGATTTTCTTGGCGTCCAGTTGGAATATACTAATGTTGTTCCGTCTGGGTATTGTCTTCTGTGGTCAACTTTGTAACCGTCGGTTAATAATAATGGGTTCATAAAATTTCTTAGTTATTTTTTCAATTATTTATTTCTTCCTTTTTCATTTGGATAAAGCTCTTGTACTATATCACTTTGCCAAAATACTTTTGTTTCCAGATCAAGACCTGTTAATCTGCCATAAAAGCCAGCCCCGGTATCGACATTCCACACATTGCATCCTTGCATTGGAATCTCTACATTATAATGAAGGGTTGGTGTGTGACCAATATAAATCTCATTATAAAGTAACAATCTTTTCGGATAGGAAAGCGAATTTTTTTTAATTCTCTTATCCATTGTCAAAGCCATTTCCCACAACGTTCTATCCCAAGAATAATTACTTTGGTAATGTTCTTTTTCCGGACCGTGCATGGACGAAAAACCGGCATGAATGAATAAATTGTTGTTTTCGTCTACAAAGTAATCTTTCATAGTATTGAAAAAATGGCCATGTTTTTCTTTTTCCGAACATTCAATATCGAGATAACTCTCTATAGTCGATTTTCCTCCATGCAAAAACCAAATATCGTTTATAACATCATTCTCTAACCACTCCTGACACCAGACATCATGATTTCCTTTGATAAAAATACACTCCTGTTTTTGGGATAAATCGATCAGAAAATCAATTAATTGTTTTGATTCACTCCAGCCGTCTACATAGTCTCCCAAAAAAATAAACCGATCCTTTTCTAAGTAATCAATTCTCTCTAATAGCTGAATTAATGCTTTTAACCCGCCGTGAATATCCCCAAAAACAAAGGTTCTTTTCATGATTTAATTAAACTTATTATCGAGGGCTGCATCTAATTTTATTAGAAAGTCTTTTCCAAATGTATCGTTCTCCAAACCTTCATACAAAAATGCAGGCAGGGTTTTATTGCAGTTTTCTTTGTTACTTAAAATCGCCATACACAAGGCAGCAACCGTATCGGTATCTCCACCATAATCGATACTTGTTTTTAAGCAATCTTTCATGGAAGTCGCTTCGGAAACGATTTTAATAACCGCTTGTGTAGTTGGGTATCCATGCATATCGATTGGCGAAGTAATTTTATAGGTTTCATTCTCCTTCAGCGTTTCATTTAAAAATGACACTAAATTCGATCCGTCACCCAAATTGTATTTAAAATAGTGAACGGCCAATGCAATACGCTTCGCACAACTGATCCCTTCAACAGTATAATGAGAAGTTCTTGCCTGAATTTCGCAGAAACTCATCAACTGATCTATATCTTTTACATAACCAATACTATAGGCTCGCATAGCAGAACCGTTTCCGTTACTTCCGTTGTTGATTATTTTAATGAAATCAGATCCATTTCTACTTGCATCCAAGGCATTGTAAACTCTGTCGGAATAACCTCTTCTTTTATCTCGGTGAAATACTTCAACAAACTTGTCTGCTACTTTGATTTCGTTCCAATTATCCTCTTCTAATAACAATTCCGAGATGGCAATTGCCATTTGCGTATCGTCTGTATAGCGTTTGTAAATTTCAGTATAAAGTCCGTGTTTGTGATACTGGGTTAAATGGTTGTTCTGAGAAATGAAATCTAAATCCCGAAATTCAAAACCTGCACCATATGCATCACCTATTGCCGCTTCTAGTATCATAATTTGTTGTGTTTTATAATTTTAAAATGATGCCTACTACTCCTTATGATTTAAACTCTATGTAGGTTGCCGGAACCTCAGCGGTCAGCCAAACATTATTCTCAGACAGATAAAATTTAAAACCATCTCTGTACATGGCACCACTTCTTACTGTCAGAATCTGGGGAGCTCCTCGTCTGCTTCCTACTTTTATTGCCGTTTCTTTGTCTTTGGAAAGGTGTACGTGCTGACGGCTCATTTTTTGTAAGCCTTCAAGTTTTATACTCTCCATAAACTTTCCAACGGTTCCGTGGTACAAAAACTCTGAAGGTTCGGCCTCCTTCAGGTTCAGCTCAACTGAAATTGAATGCCCCTGACTTGCTCTGATCTTTGTTTTGTCTTCATTAAAAGCAAAACGTTTTTTATCGTTGTTTTCTACCACATAATCCAGAAGTTCTGCATTAAGTGAGTTTCCGTTTTTAGAGCATTTTGCGATCAATTCTTCAACATCTGCCCAGCCGTTTTCGTCTAACTTTAAACCGATGGTTTCGGGTGAATGCCTAAGCACCAGACTCAGAAATTTGCTGACGCTTTTTGCTGTTTTTTCATTCATAACTCAACTATTTCAATTCATCTCTAACTTCCATCAAAGCAAAACCTAATAAGTTAAGCCCTTTCCATTTAGCAGGATTCAGAACATCTTTATGGTCACCTGCCATTCCAATTCCCCAGATTGGATCAACGGGACTCGCTTCGACTATTACTCTTTCATCTGTGTTTAGCAAAAAAGCTTTCAAATCGGGGTTTTGACTGAACTTATGATAATTCCCTTCTTTTACAATCTCAAATCGGTTTTCTAACCAAATTGCATCGTCATAATTTTTAACTTGACGTCCCAACTTTTTAGCTTCAGCAGGAGAATTAGCTTTAATGATTTTATTTAAAACTTCATTATCGTTAAACAATTCGGCTTTTTTTGCCATCATCCAGTGTTCGGCAGTTTTATAAGTCACGCCATTTACTTTAAAAGAACTTAACCACCACTGACTAAAGCAGGTTTTAGTAATCGTTCCGTCTTTACTGGGCTGATGTCCCCAGAAAAATAAAAACTTACTTTCTGGAGCTATGGTATCTATATTGTATTTCATGTTTTTTGTTATTGAAACAAAGAAACGAGTTCTCTGTTATTTTGTTTCAAGTTTCAAGTTTCAGGTTCCCTATATAACTTGAAACCTGAAACTTGAAACTTTTTAAACTAATTGATCCAATCCAATCACCTGAACGCTTTCGCCTTCGAAATCTTTTACTGAATTGGTGGTAAAAATAGCGTCGAAGCAATTTAAAACTTCGAAACCTTTATTGAAAATTCCGTGGCTTACGGCTAAGTATAATCTTCCGGCATTTTTCTTTTTTAATTCTTCAGCTAATCCTACGAAAGTTCCTCCGCCATCGCAAATATCATCTACAATTAAACAGTCCATTCCGTTTAGATCGTCTTCATAAACTTTAAAACCAGATAATCTTCCGGTTTTTACATCACGGCTTTTGCTGCATTCTACCACATCAATACCGCCAAGAAATTCAGAAACTTTGTAGATTTTCTTTAATGCACCGCCATCCGGAGAAATTAATTTTACGTTTTCGCCAATTACTTTCAAAACCGCTGCAATAAAAGTATGATTCGGGATCACTTCACAATTGTTTACTAAGGCCGGAGTCACTTCAGAGTGTGCATCAAAAACAAACACTTTATTCAACTCAAGTGCATTGATGATATCAGCATATACTTTTACAGATAACGATTCGCCTTTAATCATGACACGATCCTGTCTGGCTGCCGGGAAATACGGAATAAACAAGTCGATTACTTTCACGTCCATTCTGCGTAAAGCATCAACCGTGATGCACAACAAACCTAAATCGTTGAATGAATTTAATCGATGGGTAATGGTTACTTTTTGGGTATTGTCAAAATCAGGACTGATTTTAATATGAGGTTCTCCTCCTGAAAATGTGAAACTTTGAAATTTGATTTCTTCCTTATTAAGAATTGGAGTGAATTTTGGGTCTAAATTAAGTATCATAGTTTTTTTAGTTTGCGTTAATTATACGCAAATATAAGTCAATATATTTATTAAACAATTTATTTTGTGTAAAATTTACGCAAACTTTATTTCGAAGTGAAAACCACTACCAATTAATTCTTTGTATTTCAAATCATTAAACTTAAAAAGTTTAGCCGGGCGACCGCTTTTTATTGGTGAAAAATGATCGGTTTGATCCAGAAAACCATAGCTCAGTATCTTCTTTCTAAAATTTCGACGGTCTATTTCCTTTTCCAAAATAGTACAGTAAAGATTTTCCAGGTCAGAAAACAAAAATTCCTGAGGAAGTAAATCGAAACCTACTGGTTCATAGGTCAATTTTGCTTTTAATCTTGTCAATGCAGTTTTTAGGATTAAATTATGATCGAATGCCAGATCGGGAATCTCATCTATTTTGAACCATTGTACACGTTCAGCATCAGTATCTGCTTTAATTTCCAGACTTGAAGCGTCTACTAAAGCATAATAGGCAACGGAAATCACACGATTTCTGGAATCCCTATTAATATCATCTCCAAAAGTATACAGCTGCTCCATAAAAGTAAGCTGAACATTGGTCTCTTCGTGCAGCTCTCTAATAACAGCATCACTTAAAGATTCGTCCTCCTTTACTAAACCACCCGGCAAAGCCCAATACTTATCGGCAGAACCAAACTTTTGCTCAATTAAAAGCACATACAAACTGTTGTTCTTATATCCAAACACAATGGCATCAACCGCAATTCGAATATTTTGAAAATTTTCCATATTTTAAAACTCCTATCTCACAAATATAACGAATGAGAGTCAATTTTATAATCTATCACATCAGCAATAAATTATAAAATTGACTCTCATCAATATTCTATTTCTTTCGGTCTGCCTAGTTTATCGTTACGGTTCTTTTTGGAATAGAAGTACAATCTGCACCATTTTTTGCGACAGTAACCTCTGCACTAACTTCATAAGTTCCTGCTGCCGGGTAAATATGCGTAGTACTAGTTCCGGTTCCGGTTGTACCGTCACCAAATGTCCACTTTACACCCACCAAAGTTCCGGTTCCGCTATATCCAACAGAATAGTTCATTAATTTCGGATTAGTAGCATCGGTAGAATTATGTAGTTTTACAAAAATTGCTTCTCCCAGACAATCTATAATCACCTCGTCGTCATGTTTGCTACAAGAATTAGCCGTATAAAATACCAGGGCAAGCATTAAAATTGATACGATCTTTTTCATTTTTAAAAATATAAAGAATTTATCTCCCAAAATTATTCTTAAAAAATACAGAAAACAATGATTTCTGTCATAATCGGTTACCAAAAAACAATTTTAACTCTTTGGAGATAATTTCAAAAAACGAATTCAAATTATTGTTTTTAGCTGTTAATAGATACACATACTCTTCCGGTACATGAAAACTATTCCATAACAATTGTAATTTATTCTCTTTAATATATTTTCGTGCATTGCAGTTCCAGGTTATCGCTACTCCTTCATTGTCCGCTAACATTCTTAACATTTCAGATTCAGACGGAATAATATAGTTCGGAACCATTGATGGCCTTTTTTTATTAAAAGCGTGTAGCCAAAATAGTTTTATATGTGGAATTCTGGCATCGTGACTGTACCATTTTTGTTCATTGAGCCATTGCTCTACTTCCGTATAATTATCTGATTTTAATTTCTGCCGAAATTCTGTACCATCCAAACGTACTGGTGCCACCATGATGAGCTTAATTTTCCCCACAATTTCGTAGACCGTATCAAAGGTGTCAAATCTTTTTGTCGTAATTGCGAAGTCAAGCTTTTTAGCATCTATCAACTCGAAAAGAACATCGTTTTCTGCAAAAGTAAAATCGATTAAATCAAACTTAGCAATCAACAGGTTTCCAATACAATTAAAAAGATTTTTGGAGATCCCAACAGAAATTAGCCGATTGGCATCTTCTGCTTTTGCCCGAAAGCTGCTTTCAACATTTTCAAGCCGATCCAGCGCATCTATAATTAAATTATTCAGTAACTTAGCGTATTCCGTTGGTTCTACGCCTTTTGACTTTCGATTGAACAATTTATTTCCAACATGTGCTTCCAGCATAGAGATTTGCTGGCTCACCGCAGGCTGACTCATAAATAACTCTTTTGCAGCGATAGAAAAATTCCCGTTTTTATATACAGCCTTAAAGGTTCTGTACCACTCCAGATTCACCATGACATAAATATATTTATAACAAACATAGTTTATTTTATTTTTACTGATATCACTTTAGCCGTAAATTTGATCAAAATTTAAACTTATGAAAAAGATAACCTTACTTACGATTATAGCCTTTAGTGCTTTTAGTACTTCAGCTATAGCGCAAAAAGCAACAAAAAAAGGTACCAAAAAAGTACTATTTGTTGTGACCAGCAATGATAAACTGGGAAATACCGGAGAGAAAACCGGATTTTGGTCAGAAGAATTTGCTGCACCTTATTACGAATTGTTAGATCAGGGCGTCGAGATTACAATTGCTTCTCCACTGGGAGGTCAGCCTCCAATTGATCCTAAAAGTGCCGATCCGGCATCAGCTACTGAAGACACCAAACGTTTTGACGCTGATAAAACTTTGCAAGAGAAGTTAAAACACACGCATAAACTTTCGACTATTAACCAAAAAGATTACGATGCTGTGTTTTACCCTGGAGGCCATGGTCCGCTTTGGGATTTGGTAGAAGATAAAAGTTCCATTGCTTTAATTGAATCCTTCTATACTCATAAAAAACCTGTAGCTTTTGTTTGTCATGCTCCGGCAGTTTTAAAAAACGTAAAAGTTAAAGGCGAATTTTTAGTAAAAGGCAAAAAAGTAACCGGTTTCACAAATGCCGAAGAAGAAGCGGTGGGGTTAACTAAAGTAGTGCCGTTCTTATTAGAAGATGCTTTGACAAAAAATGGCGCTACCTTTTCAAAAGCAGCCAACTGGCAACCGTATGCTGTAGAAGATGGCCTTTTAATTACGGGGCAAAACCCTGCTTCGTCTAAATTAGTGGCTGGAAAATTATTACAGCAATTGAAGAAATAAAGGTACTGAGGTGCTAAGACACTAAGATTCTGAGATTCTAAGCAACAGGACTTAGAAACATTAAAATAAAACAATTACTATAATGAAAGATGCTGAGACATTGAGATTTTAAGAATCTAAAAAAAACTTAGAACCTTAGCTCCTCAGCATCTTAGAAACTCTAAAAAAAAATGCTAAACTTTGAATTATACAATCCGACGAATTTAATTTTCGGAAAAGGACAAATTGAAAAACTTTCGACTTTAATTCCTAAAGATGCCAAAATCTTACTGGCTTATGGCGGCGGAAGTATTTTTAAAAACGGAATTCACGAACAGGTGATTCAAAACTTAAAAGGTTTTGATATTGTAGAATTTGGCGGAATCGAACCCAATCCGCATTACGAAACGTTGATGAAAGCGGTTGCTGTTATTAAGACTGAAAAAATTGACTTTATCTTAGCTGTTGGCGGTGGTTCTGTAATTGATGGTGTGAAATTCATTTCAGCGGCCGTAAATTTCGACGGAAATCCGATTGACATTTTGCAAAAACGATTACTTATTAAAGAAAACGCTATGCCTTTCGGAACTGTTTTGACTTTACCTGCAACAGGAAGCGAAATGAATTCGGGGGCGGTTGTTACCATCGAAGCAACTCAAGAAAAACTGGCTTTTGGCGGAAGTGCTCTTTTCCCTAAATTTTCAATTTGCGATCCAACCGTAATTGCATCTTTACCAAAAAGACAATTACAAAATGGAGTCGTAGATGCTTATACACACGTGATGGAGCAATACCTGACTTATCCGCACGAAGGTTATTTACAAGACCGTATTGCCGAAGGAATTTTACAGACGTTAATTGAAGTTGGTCCTAAAGTGGTTGAAAATCCTACCGATTATGCTTTGGCTTCTAATTTTATGTGGAGCTGTACCATGGCTTTAAACGGATTGATTCAAAAAGGAGTTCCTTCGGACTGGGCTACACATATGATTGGTCATGAATTAACTGCTTTATATGGAATTGATCATGCCAGAACTTTGGCTATTATCGGACCTAGTTTATACCAAACCATGTTTGAGACCAAAAAAGAAAAACTTGCCCAATACGGCAGAAGAATTTTCAACTTAACAGGTTCTGACGATGAAGTGGCAAAAGAAGCAATCAATCAAACTGTAGCATTTTTCCATACTATGGGAATGGATACCAAACTTTCGCAATACACAGACGATTATAGCAAAACGGCTGATTTTATTGTAAACCGATTTAATGAAAGAGGCTGGAAAGGTTTGGGTGAAAAACAACTAATTACTTTAGACAAAGTAAAATCGATTGTTGAAATGAGCTACTAATAGCTAAATTCCAAATAAAAAAACAAATTCCAGTTTTAAGCTCATTTGGAATTTTACAAAAAAGGCGTTCTCATTTTATGGGAACGCCTTTTTACAATACTAAAACAAAATTAACTAACTCAATTCTTGCTAAACTCATTAAATTCTAATTTATAAATAGTTACAACGTACGGATTGCCATTTTATTGTATAATCGTTAAAATATTTTCTATTCCAATTTAAATCCTCTGGAAACCATTGTATTTAAAGAGGCTTTCCAAATTTCTTAAATGAGATTTTGTATTATTACTACATTATTAAGTACTTTTGCTTTAAATTATTAAAATAATGAGTGAAAATTTAAAATTTGCAGTAATTGGAGGAGGAAGCTGGGCAACGGCAATTGCAAAGATGTTATGTGTAAATCTTTCAGAAATTGCCTGGTACATGCGTAATGACGCTGCTATCGAACACATTCAGAAATACAAACACAATCCGAATTACTTAAGTTCGGTTGAATTTGATACGGCAAAACTTAAACTGACTAATAATATTAATGAAGCAGTTGCCTATGCAGATTATGTGATTTTTGCAATTCCTTCTGCTTTTTTAGACGGTGAATTGAAAAACTTAACGGTTTCATTGTCTGATAAAATAATCTTTTCTGCTATTAAAGGAATCGTTCCTGAAACAAGTTTGATTGTTGGAGAACATTTTCACATTCAATACGACATTCCCTACTACAATATCGGTGTAATTACTGGTCCTTGTCATGCTGAAGAAGTAGCATTAGAAAGACTTTCCTATTTAACAATTGCCTGCGGGGATCCGGAAAAAGCTTCAATCGTAGCAAAACATTTGTCCGGAAATTATATCAAAGCCAAAATCTCAGATGATATTATTGGTACTGAATATGCAGCAATGCTTAAAAACATTTATGCTATTGCAGCCGGAATTGCTCACGGATTAGGTTATGGAGATAACTTTCAATCGGTTATGATGAGTAACGGAATTCGCGAGATGAAGAAATTCATCCGAAAAGTTCATAAGATGAAACGCAACATCAATGACTCCGCTTATTTAGGCGATTTATTGGTTACAGGTTACTCTGTGTTCTCGAGAAACAGAATGTTCGGAAACATGATTGGTAAAGGCTATACGGTAAAAAGTGCGATGATGGAGATGAGTATGGTCGCCGAAGGTTATTATGCCACTAAAAGTGCTTATAAGCTAAATCAGGGCTATGGTGCAAAAACGCCAATTATCGATGCCGTTTACGCTGTTTTATACGAAGGAAAAGATGCAAAATCGGTTTTCAAAAAATTAACGGAATCTTTGGATTAGTTTTTTTTTCTAGAGAAGTGAGATTATAGAGAATAGAATATAGAGACAAGAGCAAAGAAGCAAGATTATAAGATTGTGAGCTTGTTTTTGACAGATAAAAAAAGAGTCAGGACAAAATTAAAATTCATCTTGACTCTTTTTTATTTTAATATAAAGAAATCTAAACTCTCGCTTCTAGCTTCTATAGTCTTTACTCTATAATCTATATTCTATAATCTATAATCTATATTCTATAATCTTGACTCTAGCTTCTTGCCTCTTTGCTCTAGCTTCTTGCTTCTACAAATCTGCACTCCGCTCTACCTACTTCACCATAACTCCTTCAACAAATAAAATAGGCACTTCCTCCGTATCGTTTTCGTTTATCAGGTTTGCTTTAAAAGTAAATTTCTTGTCGTACAATGTATTTCCAATGAAGAACGTTACCATAAACTCGTTGTTCAGTACCAGTAAGCTCTTTTCAACCATTTCGATTTTCACAACCGAAACTGCAGGAACTTCTACAAAGGCATGACGTAAAACAGACGTTTTTTTCATCTCGCCATCGATCGTTC
Source organism: Flavobacterium sp. WG21 (assembly GCF_000335775.1). NCBI lineage: Bacteria > Pseudomonadati > Bacteroidota > Flavobacteriia > Flavobacteriales > Flavobacteriaceae > Flavobacterium > Flavobacterium sp. WG21. The sequence continues at coordinate 44,409 of NZ_AMYW01000021.1, read as the reverse complement.
CAAATGCTTTTGAAACTACCATCACGCTGTCCAGGTTAAAATCACTGTCGTTTACCAGGTAAGCGTACCATACTTTTTCCATAAAGTCGTCGCTCCATTCCTGTACTGCTGCAACAAATACGTTTTCTACTTCGGGAATTGTTATATCTTTTTTCATAATCTTAGTAATTTATAAAATGTAAATAGTGATTAGAAAGAAGGCTTCTCACTAATCACTATTTACTAATAACTTTATTTTTAAATATTGGCCTTGAACTGTTCTAAGAAACGAACATCATTTTCGTAAAACATACGAATATCACCAATTTGATACAGTAACATAGCAATACGCTCTACTCCCATTCCGAAAGCAAAACCGTTGTATTCATCAGGATTGATGTCACAATTTTTCAAAACATTTGGATCTACCATTCCGCAACCACCAATTTCCAGCCACCCAGTACCTTTGGTAATACGATAATCAGTTTCGGTTTTTAGCCCCCAATAAATATCAATTTCGGCACTTGGTTCTGTAAATGGGAAATACGACGGACGCAAACGAATCTTCGATTTTCCGAACATTTCTTTAGTGAAATAAAGCAAAGTCTGTTTTAAGTCGGCAAACGATACCTCTTTGTCAATATACAAACCTTCTACCTGATGGAAAATACAGTGTGAACGAGACGAAATCGCTTCGTTACGAAACACACGTCCCGGAGAAATAGTACGAATTGGCGGTTTATGATTTTCCATATAACGTACCTGAACAGATGATGTATGCGTACGCAACAACACATCAGGATTAGTCTGAATGAAAAAAGTATCCTGCATATCACGCGCCGGATGGTATTCCGGTAAGTTCAAAGCGGTGAAATTATGCCAGTCGTCTTCGATTTCCGGACCTTCAGAAACATTGAAACCAATGTTCGCAAAAATATCAATAATCTGATTTTTAACAATTGAAATCGGGTGACGTGAACCAATAATTACCGGTTCGGCCGCACGAGTTAAATCGCCAAAAACTCCTTTTACTTCTTGTTTGCTTTCCAGCTCTTCCTGAATAACTCTTACTTTTTCTTCGGCAACCGATTTTAAAGTATTTATTACCTGTCCAAAATCTTTTTTCTGGTCGTTTGGAATGTTTTTGAACTCTGTAAAAAGCTCTTTCAACAAACCTTTGCTCCCTAAATACTTAATACGGAATTGCTCTAAAGATTCTTTATTTTTATCATTAAAGGCTTTTGCTTCCTCTATATGTTCTTTTATCTTGTCTATCATTTTCATTCAGTTCTTGAGAATACAAATTTAAGTATTTTGTTTTAAGTTTAAAGTTTAATATCCAAAGTTTCCTTTACAACTACAAAACAGAATCTTAAAGCAATAATACAACTCGTTAAATCTGTAAAATTGTCTGTTTCGAAGGAGTTTTAAATTATTTTATCTGGCTTAGTTTTTCATCTACTTCTTTAACACTTTCATGCCAATAATCTAACCGTTCCTGATTGATAGCAATTTCCTTTTGGCCTTCAGGTCCAATTTTGCTGCGCCAAAAGTCCATCTCTTTCAGATACGTTTTTTTCATCTTTTCAAAATACTCTATTAATTTTTCTTTTGAATTAGGAATATAACCAGGCCCGCCGCAACCACAGGAATGAAAGGTAATGCCAACAGAATACAAACTCTTAATATGTTCCCATTTCTTTAAATCATCCTTTTTGGGCGATTCAAAATCCAGTCCCATGTCTGCCATCAGCTCGCCGCATTGAGGACATTTGGCTTCAAAATCGGATTTTTCTCCTTCTTTTATATCGCTCATCAATCTTCTTTTAAATGTCTTTCGACAATTAAAGCAGGCATAATGAGGTTTATAGGTTGTCATTGCATATCTACACATTTCTTTCGCAGTTTAGAGACTACGTCGCAGTTTAATTAAAACTGAAAACTGCGACTGAAAACTAAAACCTATTTAATAAGTTCTCTTTCTAAAAAATAATTCACAATGGCTTCTTTCATCAAAACCGATTGTTCGCCCGCTTTCAGTGGCGGTAATTCTTCTTTTACTTTATAATGTGGCCATCCGTCGGCATCAAAAAAGTCAAATTCATAAAACCCGTAAGGTTCCAATAATCGACAAATGGCGATATGCATCAGGTTTAATTTTTCATCTTTTTTGAATTCACGATGTACTTTCCCGAGTTCCTGAACTCCGATTAAATAAATTATGGCATCTAAATCTAAGTCTTCGCCTTGCGAAAATTGATTAGACAGTATATCGACGAGTTTTTCCCATCGCTCTTTTAGTTGTGTATCTCTGGACATTGTATGATTTTAGATTGTTGATTTTAGATCTTAGATTGTTGAAAAATTCAATTCTGAAGGGGACAGAATTACAATCTTAACTCTAAATTTTGAGTTGCAAAGATACACAGTTCAATACATTGCACCTAAAAAAATTAAACACACAGAAAAAGAGAGCTCCAAAAAACGGCTGAAGCTTTGCCACTCTGAACCTCCGAACCTAAAAAAGTATATCTTTGCGCTTTTTTAAACACACCAAAATATGATTTTTTTTGATATAATTGTAGCCGCTCTTTTAGCTTTTAGTTTATATAAAGGAATTAAAAACGGACTTTTTGTAGAAGTTGCTTCTTTCATTTCTTTATTGTTGGGAATTTATATTGCGATTAAATTCTCTTCTTTTATGAAAGAATTGATCATGAAGCATGTTTCCTGGAATCCTAATACAATACAAATCACTGCTTTTATTCTCACTTTTATTTTAGTGGTAATTGGTATTTACTTCTTAGCTAAAATCCTTACCGGAATTGCCGATTTTGCCTTTTTGGGATTACCCAATAAACTGGGCGGAGGCTTTTTCAGAATCTTAAAAACCATTTTGATCATCAGTATTTTTATCGCTCTTTTTGAGAAAATCAATTTCAATAATACTTTTGCTAAAAAAGAAACCTTAGATCATTCTATTTTTTACAATCCGATTAAAAAGGTAGCCGCTTTTGTTTATCCTTCTGTCGAAAAATGGTACGGGGAATTTAAAGACCATCATACTGAAACTTCTAAAGAGGAATAACAACCTCACTACTAAGCCTAACAGGTTATAAAAAAATTAATCTTTGCAAAACACCTCAACGGCAGACAATTGAGTAAAATAAATTATCTTGGTCGATATTTTAACAACCGATTTAATTTATACCCCAGACCTGTATGTTGTATTTAACCGGCATTATAATCACCTTCTTTCTGGTTGTTGTACTGGCAAGCAAAAGGAACAAAACCGAGGCCGACAAGATTTTGGCACTCTGGCTGTTTTTTACCGGCTTTCATTTATTCCTGTTCTATCTTCATTACAAAAATGACTATAGCGACTTCCCCTTTTTACTGGGTTTAGAACTCCCAATGCCTTTAGTTCAGGGACCCTTTTTATTTTTATACACTTCAGCTTTAACGAACCAAAATCGCTATAAAAAGTTTAATCTTTTACATTTTATTCCTTTTCTAGCTGCCATTCTGGTACTGATTCCGTTTTATAATTTGTCTTTCGAAGAAAAAGCAGCCGTTTTTAAAAACAAAGGCAAAGGCTACGAAACCCTAATATCTATTTTGTATGCTGCAATCGTATTTTCGGGAATTATTTATCCTTTACTTTCCTTGCAAAAACTCATAAAACATCGCAAGAACATCAACAATCAATTTTCGCATACCGAACGAATCAACCTGACCTGGCTGCGATATCTAATTATTGGATCCGGTATCATCTGGCTCGTGATCATTTTTTCTGACGATCAGTATATTTTTTCGGTTGTCGTTTTCTATTTGATCTTTATTGGATATTTTGGCGTCAAACAAGTTGGAATTTTCACCAACCAGCCGCTTTCCGAAAATAATCATTCTAAGACTTTAACATTTGAAAGCGTTGACACCGAAAATACATCTGAAAAAATTAAATATGAGAAATCAGGACTTACTTCTTCAGAACTTATGGTTATCCATCAAAGACTGACGCAACTCATGAAAGATGAAAAACTCTACAAAAATGCCGATTTAACTTTAACCGAGCTGGCCCAAAGGATAAGCGTTCATCCCAATACACTTTCGCAGGTCATCAACTCGGCAGAACAGAAAAACTTTTACGATTACATCAATTTTCAACGTGTTGAAGAATTTAAAAGAACCATTCTTTTACCTGAAAATCAAAAATTCACCTTCCTGTCTGTCGCATTAGAATGTGGCTTTAATTCGAAAACAGCTTTCAACCGAAACTTCAAAAAAGCAACCGGCTTTTCTCCTTCTGAATATTTAAAATAACTTTCATCTTAAACCCGACAGATTTTAAAAACCTGTCGGGTTTTTGAATTATAAACTGGAACCACCTTACAAGTTGGGGCGACCAGCATAGCACCACAGCGCATCTTTGCAGAAATTTAAACCAATTTATGCAATGAAAACCAAAGTACTTTACTCAGCCGTAATCGCTGTTTCAATTTTCTTTTTTATTGGATGCGAAAATGAAAATGACATTCAGGGGCTTGGAAATTTAGTTCCCAAAACTGTCGATCAGGATGCCTCTATCGCTTCTATTTTTGTAAACGGAACGCAGCTGCACTCCGAGGCTTTCGGAAATCCCAACAACCCAATGCTCGTTTTCCTGCATGGTGGTCCCGGATCCGATTACAGAAATGGTCTGAATGTAAAACAACTCGCCGACGAAGGCTATTATGTGATCTTCTACGATCAAAGAGGCTCCGGATTATCCAAAAGACATGACAAAAATATGTACTCCATTCAATTGATGATCGACGATCTCTCTGAAGTCATAAAATATTACCGTAAAACACCCACTCAAAAGATATTTCTTTTCGGACATTCCTGGGGCGCTATGCTCGCCGCGGCTTATGTCAACCAATACCCAATGGCCATCAATGGGGTTATTTTGGCAGAACCGGGAGGTTTAAACAAAAAATTATTAGACGATTACGGAGAAATGAGCCGTAAAATAAAATTATTCTCTGAGGCCACCAGCAATTTATTGTATATCGATCAATTTTTAACAGGAAAAGAAAACCAGCACGAAATTCTTGACTATAAACTGGGAGTTTCTTCGGGTTTCTCTTATGCGAAAGGCAACAAGGAAGGTATTTCAGGACCATCCCCATTTTGGCGAATCGGAACAACCGTTTTAGAAAGTTTAGCCGACATTGCCGAAAATGAAGGTTTTGATTTTACTACAAATCTAAGTCAGTACAAAACGAAAGTCCTGTTTTTGTATGGCGAATTAAATCAGTCCTATGGTTTATCCTTCGCCCAAAAAGAAGCTGCCTTTTTTCCTAATACCAGCATAGCCAAAGTAAAAGGTACCGGACACGAGATGATCTACTTCAAATGGGAAGATGTGCATCCTTTTGTACTAAACTATTTAAACGATCTAAAATAATCCCATGATGAAAACAATATTATTAATCAGCATCTTTATCTTCTCTATTTTCATAGGCAAAACCTACTCTCAAACCTTAAACTGGGAAAATCTTAAAGAGAATCAAAAACACATTCTAAATATAAATGCCGGCTGGGAACATAGTTTTGTCTACGGACTTGCTTACGGTTACCATCTCAAAACCAAACTGCCAATTGTAGTCGAAGCATCTTTTTCCTTACCATCAGGCGAAACAGTATTGGATGATTTTAAAAGTAAAATTGGCGGACAAATTAATCTTCACCAAATAAATCATTTCCGTTTTAATGCCGCCATTCACGGAATTTATCGCCGATACGAAAATCCGTTAGTCACCTTACAAAACTTTGGCGCCGATGCAACTGCGATTATTGGCTATTACAAACCAAAATGGTTTGCCGCTGGAGAATTTGGTTTTGACAAAGCGATTGCTACTCATTTTAAAAATTCGGCAATTTATAAAGAAATCTACCCCGATGTAAAAAATGGTTGGTATGAACCGTCAACCGGAGGCAACTTCAACTATGGCATACAAGCCGGATATTCCTTTCGCCGAAGTGACCTTACTTTACGACTGGGAAAAGTAATTACGCAAGATTTTAAAACAGAACCACTGATTCCACTATACTTTCAACTGGGTTATAATTTAAAGTTAGAATGATTTAGTTAATTACACTAAACCCGACAGATTTTTGAAACCTGTCGGGTTTTATTTCTCCTCTCTTTTTAAAGAAAATCACAGCGTATTTTAACGTTTTAAAAACTATTTTAAAATTCCGTATTCAACTATCGAAGATCAACATTCCAGAATCCAAAACTTTGCGCTATCTTTGCGGTTTATTAACATGCTCTAAGGCAATCGCTACAGTGCAGATTTAGACCCGGAAATTACTTAAACTCGTTTAGAGAATTGACATATTAAAATGAAGAAGATACGTAACTTTTGCATTATTGCACACATTGACCACGGTAAAAGTACACTGGCAGACCGCTTATTGGGCGCTACACAAACCGTTACAGCTCGTGAAGAAAAAGCACAATTGCTTGACAACATGGATCTGGAACGTGAGCGTGGAATTACCATTAAGAGTCATGCCATTCAAATGGAATACACTTACAAAGGAGAAGAATATATCTTAAACTTAATTGACACTCCCGGTCACGTCGACTTTTCATATGAAGTTTCACGATCTATTGCAGCCTGCGAAGGTGCTCTTTTGATTGTTGATGCAGCTCAAAGTATCCAGGCACAAACTATTTCTAACTTATATTTGGCTTTAGAGAATGATCTTGAGATTATTCCGGTTTTGAACAAGGTAGATTTACCTAGTGCCAATCCTGAAGAGGTTAGCGACGATATTATTGATTTATTAGGATGTAAATTAGAAGATATTATTCATGCTTCGGGAAAAACCGGTTTTGGTGTTGAGAATATTTTAGCAGCCATTATCGAAAAAATTCCAGCTCCAAAAGGAAATCCTGACGAACCATTACAGGCATTGATTTTTGACTCGGTTTACAACCCGTTCCGTGGAATTGAAGTTATCTTTAGAGTAGTAAACGGAGAAATCAAAAAAGGGCAAAAAATTAAATTCATGGCTACGGACAATGAATATTTTGCTGATGAAATTGGAACTTTAAAATTAAATCAGGTTCCTAAAACTGTGGTTTCTGCAGGAGATGTTGGTTATTTGATTTCAGGAATTAAAGAAGCACGCGAAGTAAAAGTGGGTGACACCATTACCGACGCAAAAGTGCCAACTACGAATATGATTACAGGTTTCGAGGATGTAAAACCAATGGTTTTCGCCGGAATTTACCCTGTAGACACAGAAGATTATGAAGATTTACGTTCTTCTATGGAGAAGTTACAATTGAACGATGCTTCATTAGTTTTTGCTCCCGAAAGTTCTGCTGCTTTAGGCTTTGGTTTCCGTTGCGGATTCTTAGGAATGCTTCACATGGAAATTATACAGGAGCGTTTAGAGCGTGAGTTCGATATGACGGTTATCACTACTGTACCTAACGTTTCGTATTTGGCGTATACCAAAAAACATCCTGAAACACCATTAGTTGTAAACAATCCGTCAGATTTACCTGAACCTTCAAAACTAGACAGAGTTGAAGAACCTTTTATAAAAGCAACCATCATTACAAAAGCCGATTTCGTTGGAAACGTAATGAGTTTGTGTATCGAAAAACGTGGTCAGATTACCAATCAAACGTATTTGACAACAGAACGTGTTGAGCTGAATTTTGACATGCCATTGGCCGAAATTGTATTCGATTTTTACGATCGTTTAAAAACAGTTTCTAAAGGGTATGCTTCTTTTGACTACTCTCCTATTGGAATGAGAACTTCAAAACTGGTAAAACTGGATGTTCTTTTGAACGCTCAAACGGTTGACGCACTTTCTGCTTTGATTCACGAAGACAACGCTTACAACATCGGTAAAAAAATGACCGAGAAATTGCGTGAATTGATCCCAAGACAACAATTCGACATTCCGATTCAGGCAGCGATTGGTGCTAAAATTATCGCTCGTGAAACCATCAAAGCACTTCGTAAAGACGTTACCGCAAAATGTTATGGTGGGGATATCTCTCGTAAGCGTAAACTTCTTGAAAAACAGAAAAAAGGTAAGAAACGTATGCGTCAGGTAGGAAACGTTGAGATTCCACAAGAGGCGTTTATGGCTGTTTTGAAATTGAACGACTAGATTTTTATTTTAGAAAATAGAATAAAGAACAAAGAATATAGAGAAAACCTGATGATGAAAATTGTCAGGTTTTTTTGTTTAGATTTGAAAGAGAAAATATTCCAATATGATTAACACTTTAGATTTTTATAGCAAATTAGCAAGAGAGGACATTTTTGAAGGACAATTATTTGATTTATCAGGACAATCGCTCAATATTCAGCAAATTAAATCTGGGTGGGTCACATTTGAAAATTGCACTATTAATTGTGACCAATTAAATTTTAACAACATAAAGGATAGCCAATTAATTTTAGAGTTCAAAAATTGTAATTTCAATTGTAATCTAACTTTCTCAAACTGTAGTTTTAATCAATTACTATTTAACAATACTAAAACTCTAAAATCTCTAAAAATAAAAAAAGGATTATTAGACAACGGCATATCTCAATTTAATCATTTTGAATTTTCAAATGACATCAACAACAAATCAGAATTAAATACTGACTTTCAAATAACTAACACAGAAATTAAGGAAGCCATCTCATTTGAAAACATTAATCACGTGGAAGGAATATTTAAGTTTGTCAAAAATATATTTGGAGACAAAATAAAAAAAATGGGTATTTTGTTTTTGAGCATTCTACACTTTCAAATATTTATTTTGGTTCAAATTGTTTTAATGAACCAATAACTTTTAAAAACAATAATTTCAAATTTAACTTAAAATCACATCCAGCTTATAAAAATAATTGCTTTTCTAATAATACCTTTCATAAGGTAAGTTTTTCAAATTCAATTTTTAATGGCAGATGTGATTTTAAACAATGTGATTTTTTAAGCACTATTTGGTTTGAAAATTGTAAAAATATATCTAACTCACACATAAAATTTAATGCCTGTGAGTTTAAAGGTTTTTCATTGTTTAACAACTCTGAGATAGATTTACTAGAAATTGACAGATGTACCTTTACAAAATCATCTTCATTTACAGATGCCGAATTTAATACTTTAAAATTATTTGAGGTGAAATTCGGTGGAGGTGCATATTTCGACGAAATGATAATAAACAAAGTTCTTGACAAATCATACTTAAAAGATAAATCTAAAATTTTAGAATGGAAAAGAACCTTACGAGCAATAAAACAAGAATTGCAAAAAACAGAAAATAAAATTGACTTTAATACTTACAGAAATTATGAACTTGCTGCCCATTACAAAGAATTAAAATTTTCAAAAAACTTCAAAGACACATCAATTCTTTGGGCGACAAAATGGTCTTCAAATTTTGGAAATTGGTTTTGGTCGTTAGGTTTTACCTTATTATCTGGTTTATTTTGGTTTTCAATTTTATATCGAATTGAAAATTCAGGAACGTTTAACTTTGAGAAGACAAATGAGTATTTTGTTGGAGCTTTTAGATTTTTTCTTGTTACAGACTTTTTCAACCCATTAGAAAATGATAGAACATATTTAGATAATGGCTGGAGTTGGTTAATTTTTATCTTTGGAAAAATCTTCATTGCTTTTGGAATCTATGAAATGATTCAATCCTTTAGAAAATTTAAAGCTTAAATCATTTTTTCACAAACTTTGCTATTATGGAAACTATAAAATTAAATATCAACCTAAGTGTTAACCAATTGATTGAGGCAGTAAAACAACTATCTCCAAAAGACAGGCTGAAAATCAATGATGCTATTTGAAATGATAGTATGGAAATTCCGGTTGAGCATCAGAAAATAGTTTTAGACAGAATAACAAAAGCCAAAGCAAATCCAGAAAGACTTTTAGACTGGGATGATGTTGCTAAAAATCTATAATTTTTGAATTACTCTTTAAAAATAGATATTATGCTGTAGAAGGTGGAAAAATATACCGCTCCTCTGGAGCTTTTCCCCCTGCTGATTTTTATTATCTATAAATATTTTGCTCCAACAGAGCAAACGGATGTCAATTATCTGAATAGACAAAGGGGCTGACTCAAAAATGAGTCAGCCCCTTTGTTTTATATCAATTAAAATCTTTCTCAAAAAAACTATTACTGTTTCTATCTCAAACTGCTCCAGCGCAGCAAAATACCTTTTTAAGACCACCAAACTATTATTTTATATTTCAACTATAACCTTATGAGAACATTATATTGCAGACGCCAAAACAAAAGCAATCTGTCTCAATTTGGAACAGCTTTTTATTTCTTTAAACATCAAACCTTTGTAACTTTGAACCTCTGAACCTTTGAACCTAGAAAAAATGGACGAAACTCCAAAACGATTTGACCGAATTATTGCCATCCTCATCCAATTACAATCCAAAAAAATTGTAAAAGCTCAGGAATTGGCCGATCGTTTTGATTGTAGTCTACGAACAATCTATCGAGACATTCGAACGCTGGAAGCTTCCGGGGTTCCCATTTACAGTGAGGCCGGAGTTGGTTATGCTTTGATGGATGGTTACAGATTGCCTCCCGTTATGTTTACACGCGAAGAAGTAAGCAGTTTTATTGCTGCCGAAAAACTCATGCAAAAATTTACCGATCCCTCTCTCGGAGCACATTATGCATCGGCCATGTATAAACTAAAATCTGTTTTAAAAAGTACCGATAAAGACTGGCTCTCCAATATCGAATCGCGGGTTATAATGAACACTGCCGAACCGATGTTTAATGATAACTCACCAAATACTTTGGCACTTCTGTTTGAAGGTATTGCAGAGAAAAAACAGCTTTTACTTTCGTACAAAACCTACGAAACCGATACGGCTACGCAAAGAAATATAGAACCTGTGGGGGTTTTTCACGATAATAACAATTGGTATTTTTTAGGATACTGCCATTTACGACAAGATTATCGTCAGTTTAGAGCAGACAGAATTCAGGGTATTCGAAAAACAGATGCTGATTTTACGATCGAACACGATGCTTTAGAAACTTATATCAAGAAAACAGAAACTTGTCCAACAACAAAAGTCCGAATTTTAATTGACAAGAAAATCGCCCGTTATCTGGGTACCGAAAAAAAGTACCACGGATTCATTTCAGAAAAAGAAGTAGACGGAAAAATAGAAATGACTTTTATGTCACGAGATATCGAAAACTCATTTCCGCGATGGTTTCTGATGTATGGAGATTACGCTACGATTCTGGAACCTGAAATACTCAAGGCCAAAACACTGGAATTACTGGAAGTCAACCGTAAAAGACTATTATAAAAAAACGCCTAAAGATGAAGTTCATCTTTAGGCGTTTTTCAAATCTAGTGTTTCTCTTTTACCACATTGTAAAAATTATAATCGGTATTAGAAGCATCAGTAATACCAACATTTCTTCCAATGGTTACAATCTGTCCTCGGTGGTACGTTCCGTGATTCACCACCTGCAGCAAGTAATCGCTTACAGGCTGTTCGCACTGAAACCATGGATTTTCAATTTTGATTGTTTTCAATAACTGTTCGTCTGATAATGATGTGATAAATGCCGCTAATTTTGTGGAGGTATCCAATAAACCTTCAAATATTTCATCCTTATTTAAATCAACAGCTTCCCTTCTTTCCGGCTGTGGAATTTCGGCTATTATTGAAAACCAATATTCTTCGGTTTCCCAAATATGATTTAGCGTTTTAATAATGCTTGGATAGCTTGAAAGAACTTCTTTATGCAGCAATTCATCGGTTTTTGCCGAAAGCCAATTCACAAATTGCTGATTTACCCACAAATTATAAGCGGCATAATTGGTCATAATTTTTTTAAAACTCATACTGTTCGATTTAAATTTGAATAAAATTTATTAAATACTTCCGGTTACAATTATCTTTCCCAGAAAAAAGGAGGCTCGATATTTAAAGCTCTTAAATACACATAACCTTGTCCGCGGTGATGCACTTCGTTATCAATAAAATACAATACATTCTGAATTATAGGAAATTCGTATTGCCCAAACAGATTAAAGGTCTCACTAAAATCTTCGATCGACAATTGTTTCCAATATTCGTTAATTTCTGCTGTAGCTTCATCCCATTTTTCCAGATACTGCGCTTTAAAGATCAATTTTTCAGATGCTTCGGTGTAAGGTTTGATTTCTTTATTTACGATTCCTTTTAATGCAGGAGCCGCGATAGCCAAAAGTTCGTCAGTCAACTGAGCGAAAGTTCGCATTCCTCCGATTGAAAATTCGAAAAAATCTTTCTCCGGAAATTTTTCAATAAGGTTACGTGTAAGTTTACGGTGTCCTTGCCAGTGAATCAATAAATCTTCAGGGGTAATTACTTGGGCTGCTAATGTTTTCATAGTTTTAAAGTTTTAATTATTTGATACTTCAAAAGTATTGAGGGTCGGTGACAACAGTTTGTCAGCAGGAAAATAAAATTTTAAATTTTTTTCTTTTCCAATAGCAAAACACACAAATTTATTACATTTCGTCCAGATTTCACACCGTAAAACACTGATAAACAAATACTAAATAACAAAACAACAAATTTGCTCAGTAAAAACACAGATAAAGTAGTTTCTTCCCTTTTGAATTTATCTAATTTTAAGAAGGAAAGAATCCTATCGAAAATAAACGGAATCGATTTTTCCGGTAAAGCTCTTCATAATGAAAAAGTAATGCAGACGACAATCCAAAAAATTAAACAAAACCTTTGTACCTTTGCCCCTTACAAACTTTGGAACTTAAAAGAAAATGATCGAAGATAAAAATCCGCAACGTACCAGTATAGCACAATTAGGCGAGTTTGGCCTAATTGACCATTTAACCAAAAATTTTGATGTCACTCAGGAATCTACCCTGAAAAGTATAGGCGATGATGCTGCTGTTCTTGATTTTAAGGACAAAAAAGTAGTGGTCTCTACCGATTTATTAATTGAGGGAGTGCATTTTGATCTGGCGTATATGCCTTTAAAACATTTAGGTTACAAATCGGTTGTTGTTAACCTGTCCGACATTTGTGCGATGAATGCAAAACCAACACAAATAACGGTTTCTGTGGCAGTTTCTAACCGTTTCCCACTAGAAGCCCTAGAAGAATTATTTGAAGGTATTACGCATGCTGCAAAAGAGTACAAAGTAGATGTTATTGGCGGCGATACTACCTCATCGCAAAAAGGACTAATTATTAGCATCACCGCAATTGGTGAAGCTAACGAAGAAGAAATTGTTTATCGAAATGGTGCTCAAAAAACCGACTTACTTGTTGTTACCGGAGATATTGGAGCTGCTTATATGGGATTGCAGGTATTGGAGCGTGAAAAACAGGTTTTTCAGGTGAATCCTAACAGCCAGCCGGATCTGGATATGTACAGTTATTTGATCGAGCGCCAGTTAAAACCAGAGGCCCGAAAAGATGTTCGTACCTTATTGCATGCACTTGAAATTAAACCAACAGCGATGATTGATATTTCAGACGGATTATCTTCTGAAATCATGCACCTCTGCAAACAATCGAAGGTGGGTTGTAATTTATATGAGGACAAGCTTCCTCTGGACCCTCAGTTTATCTCGACCTGTGAAGAATTCAATATCGATAGTACAACAGTGGCTATAAATGGTGGTGAAGATTATGAATTGCTGTTTACCATCGACATTAATGATTTTGATAAGATAAAAGGCAACCCTAACTTCTCGATTATTGGCCACATGGCTGATGAAAGCGAAGGAGTTCATCTGGTAACACGTGCCAATACAAAAATTGCTTTAAAGGCCCGTGGCTGGGATGCTCTGACGGAGTAGTTTTTTCAGTCGCAGTTTTCAGTAAAATACTGACTAAGAACTGAAAACTGCGACTGAAAACTCAAAAAAGCCCTTTACATTTCGCTTCTTTAACCAGGTCCTCATCAAAACCGCTTCTCACTTTAAGCAGTTCTTTAAGACCCGCTTTGCGTTTTTCGATTTCATTAACAGAAATTGGAATGTATTGTGGCATATCGGCTAAAGAAGTTCCTTTGGACAAATGAAATAAAATTTGCTTGTCAAACTCATCAATTTCAATAGAATTATGAGCAGATTGATTGAGTATCTTTTGAACGGACTGACTGTAATATTTATCACTTTTCATTACTTTATCAAATGCAAAAAGCAATTCATCAAAAGTGAGATCATTTTTGATAATTAAACCATTGGGGCTAATGGTTCTGATGATTGTTTTAATTTTCAGTAATTCAGTATACATTGTTAACAGAATTATTTTGCATTTTGGCATTTTCTTCAGAAGTAATTTCGCCAGATCTTCACCCGAAAAAATATTCTTTTCTTCGTATGGAGGCATGCTGATATCTAAAAAAGCAACATCAAATTCAGGAGTCTGAGCATCTTCGATTAAATCATACCCTGATTTACAGTCGTGGGCCTGCAAAATAAAAAACTCATACTTATTAGGATTATAACGTGTTATCGCATTCTTATATCCTTCAATAATAAAGGGATGATCGTCAACAATTAAAATGTTTTTTCTAATTAATTGAGAAGCCTGGGGGTTGGGGTCAATTGTCATGTATGCTGTAGGTTTATTTTTTGATCTATTGGGATTTTGACTATCAGAAGAGTTCCTTCTCCTTTGGCCGATTTTAAGAAAACAAAACCTTTACATTCTGTCGCTCTGTATTGAATATTATGCAAACCGATACCTTTTCTTGTTGTTTTGGTATTAAACCCGATTCCGTCATCAGAAATTGACAAAATCAAATGGTTTATCTCACTTTTAAAATCTATCGAAATTATATTTGCCTTCGCATACTTATTACAATTCTGAAGGGCTTCCTGAACAATTCTGTATAAATTAATTTTTACTGCATTTGTAACCAGTTCCCATTTAATATTAGAATCAAAAGAAGTGATTAACGCGGAATCATAGGTGTTTCTCTGATCCTCGAACAATTTGTTTAAAATCGCAATAAAATTATTAATTAATTCTGATTTCTCGCGGTTTAAATCATGCGAAATCTCACGAATATCTTCTTCAATATGCTTAAGTTCTGTCAGGTATTTTTTTCTTTTGGGAGCTGCTTCAGCCTCATCTACTTTATCTAAACTATCAAGACTGATCCTCACACCAAACATTCTGCCCAACACCCCGTCATGCAAATCCTGCGCAACTTTTTTCTTTTCTTTAATACGAGTCTGCTCAATATCATTTTGCTGCGATATCATCAAATTATAGATATCTTCATTAGCAACCTGCTGCTGTTGTTTAAAAAGCAGCTCTCTGTTTCTTGCCTGTTGTGTTTTATACACATAGAAAAACAAGCCTATCAGCGTACAGATACTAAAGATGTATATTAAGGTTTTGTTTTTCTCCTGCAAACTGGAGTTCTGATCTTTTATTTCATTGGTTTCATATTCGATTCTGGAGAATTTTTCCCCCATATTACGTTCAGCTCTCAACATTTTATCATTCAACTTAATATATTCCTTAGAGTAAGCTGAGGCATTTTTCGGATCAACAATTGCAATTTGTTTCAATACCTGGAGCGTATTATTGAGTTTATTGGTAGATCGGGATAAAAGCAAAGCCTGCCTGGAGAACTGAATTGCTTTAAAAGTATCCTTTTTAAAGGCATAATATTCAGACAAATGAATCTTGCTGGACACAATCGCTGATTTTAATCCTAGACTATCCCTTATTTTCAGTGATCTGAAGAAATCATCCGAAAGACCATCTAACTCTTCTAATTTAAATTTAGAGTATGCCAGATTATCCAGTAGCATTGCGTATAAAATGGTATTTTCTTTAAATAAATTTTCCTCTTTCAGACCTTTTTCAAAAAATCTTTTGGCATCCTCATAATTACGCATATTGATGTAAACAAAACCAATATTATTTAATGATGCAGCTTTTAACTGAAGCTCCAGGGGAATAGATTTATCATTAAGATTTAGTAATGCCTTATTATGAAAACTTAATGCCTTACCATATTCTTCTTTATCATTGTATAAAATCCCTAATAAGTTATAACATTCATAAAACTGATCGTTAGCATTCTTCTGACCTTTTAAACTGCGTAATGCTTTAAAAACGGCAATTTCGCTTTCAAAAAAATCTCCTTCGTTGTATTGCAGACTAGCTTTACTTAAATAAGTTTTAGCCAGATTATAGTGATCATTAATCGCTAAATATAATTTTTCGGCATGATAAAAATTCATAAAGGCACTGTCAGAAACCGATTTTGAAACATAATAGTCGCCTAAGTAAGTATAAGCTTTGGCAATATTGGCAGAATCCTTAGTCTCTTTTGATCTCTTCAGAATTAGTTCGGTCGTTTGAAGGTAGGATTTCCAATCGCTCATATTATAATAACGATTGGCTATTTTAAACAAATTGACTTTATTGACAGAATCGTCTTTTTGCTTTATGATTATTGCAAATGCTTTCTTATTATACTTTTGTTTCAGATCATACGCTAAATCAACATCATTCGCCAGAGATAAAAACGTAGGGAGACTATCAATTCGAGTAGATTCTTCTTCATCTAAATGAGTTTTGCCGGTGCATCCCAATAGAATAAGAGATAAAAAAAGTAATATAGAGAAAGTTTTTTTCAATGTCTTTTTTGAATTTTACCAAAAATACTAAAACTAAAGACATAAAAAAAGGCTGTCAGAATTTGACAGCCTTTCAATTTTATTAAGCACTAACTTAATCTATTTTCTTAACAACACTTACAGATTGTCTGTCCTGACGAAATCCTTCAGATTGGTTTAAATTATGTAGTGTATTTACGTTATCCTGTTTTCTTTTTCCACGACCTGTAAACTGGTCATCAATAGTATTCGTAGAGAATTTAGCGATTGAATCTGATGGAGAAATTCTTTGTGGAGTTGCAAACGAAGTTGCTATCATTACTGTAGAAAATAATACGATTTTTAAAGCTGTCTTTTTCATGATCTGAGGGGTATTAAATGTTTGTTTTTTTTAGTTTTAAAAATCATCGCTATGCGCGAATCATGGTGTAAAACTAAGAACACATTTAAAAAAAATAACAGGAAAAAAAAGGTTTATGGTAGATCGTACCCAATTGATAGTCAATGAGGGGCAAATCAATGTAGTTGTATAATTTTTACACTTCTAAATAATTTCCTATAGCGAAATCAGCAATAATTAAGTCAACATTTGATTTATATGTTTTTGAAAAGGGAATCTTTTTAGAGGAATTCCTGATATAACAAGTCGAGTTCCCGTTATGGATTCTTGCAATATAATTTTGATTGATGATGTAACTGTTATGAATCCTAATGAAAGGATGCGACAGTACGCCTTCAAAATGCTTTAAGGTTTTAAAAGCAGTTATCATCTCACCTGAATTCAAATAAATATCGGTCGAATTATTATCTGCCTGAAAGTAACTAATATCATTGGAATTGATGTAGCGATAATCTCCATAGGATTTCACACATAATACAAGGGGCTGCTCAGCACTTTTTGCCGGTTCAGCAAACAATTCACTCAATGGTGTACTGTCTTCCTCAACAGCATCAGAATCAGCTGTAGGAAATGCTTTTTCGAGTTTCAGAATAGTCTTCATCAAGTCGATCCGTAGAACAGGTTTTAAGATATAATCAAAAACACCGTGCTGAATCGCCTCAAAAGCAAGCTCTTTTTTTGTTGTTGTGATGATGATCTTAGGAATAAGCGACAAGAACCGATGAAGTTCATTTATAAAAGCAAGTGACAAATTACTCGATCCGTCTTTCGGATCTATTTCTAACAAAACAAGGTTTGGTCGATGCTCTAAAACCAAATTCAATCCCGATTGATAATTCGCAGCCGAACCCGCAAAAGTAAGTTCTGAAAAACCTTCTGCAATTGTTCTGGTTTTCAAAATACTTTCCACATCATCGTCAATAATAATATACGAATACTTTTTCAATCTTATTTTTATTGATTTTTCATGAACCCCCGACAAACTTTATTTCATCGATCCTTTTGAAAGGCTCCTGTTTCGCCATTTATTCGCAATTAAAAATACAAATTTCAATTATTCTGCTATTTCATTGTTGATATATTACAAACAAATGTTAACACAAAAGGATGAAATGCAAAAATAATCGCCAAAATACACTTTTTGGTATTAAAAAAACCCAAACTCCTTAAAGGAATTTGGGCTTTTATATATAAATGTCATAAATATTACATTTTCATCAACCAGTTTTTCATTGAAACCTCGTTCTCGATTATGTCTTTTAATTCAGAGATTTTAACGCGATCTTGTTTCATTGTATCTCTGTGACGAATAGTTACGGTTTCGTCTTCGATCGTTTGATGATCTACAGTAATACAAAATGGTGTTCCAAGTGCATCCTGCCTTCTGTATCGACGACCTACTGCATCTTTTTCATCATATGCTACATTGAAATCCCATTTTAAATCTTCGATGATTTTTTTAGAAATCTCTGGTAAACCATCTCTTTTAATTAATGGCAATACCGCAGCTTTTGTTGGAGCTAAAACAGCCGGTAATTTCAATACGGTTCTTGTTGATCCGTCTTCTAAAACTTCTTCTTGCAATGAAGTTGCAAAAACAGCCAGGAACATACGATCTAAACCTACAGAAGTTTCAACTACATATGGCACATAGTTTTCATTCAACTCAGGATCAAAATATTGCAATTTTCTACCTGAATATTCTTCGTGCGCTTTTAAATCAAAATCTGTACGAGAGTGAATTCCCTCTAATTCTTTAAATCCGAATGGGAAATTAAACTCGATATCTGCAGCAGCATTAGCATAGTGTGCTAACTTTTCATGATCATGAAAACGATAGTTTTGCTCTCCTAAGCCTAAAGACAGATGCCAATTTAAACGAGTAGTTTTCCAGTGTTCGTACCATTTCATTTCTTCACCCGGACGTACAAAAAACTGCATTTCCATTTGTTCAAATTCACGCATACGGAAAATAAACTGTCTTGCTACAATTTCATTTCTAAACGCTTTACCCGTTTGAGCAATTCCAAAAGGAACTTTCATACGACCCGATTTTTGTACGTTAAGGAAATTTACAAAAATACCCTGAGCCGTTTCGGGACGCAAATATAAATCCATTGCAGACTCTGCAGAAGCTCCTAACTTCGTTCCGAACATTAAATTGAACTGTTTCACATCCGTCCAATTTCTGGAACCTGTTTCAGGATCAGCAATTTCTAATTCTTCGATTAGTGCTTTTACGTCTTCTAAATCTCCATTTCCTAAAGAACGTCCTAAACGCTCTCTAATTTCTTTTTCTTTAGCCAGATATTCAATTACACGGGCATTTGTCGTAACAAATTCCTGCTCATTAAAAGCATCTCCAAAACGAGCACTCGCTTTTTCAATTTCTTTTTTAGCTTTCAGATTAAGTTTTTCTGCATAATCTTCTACCAAAACATCGGCTCTGTATCTTTTCTTTGAATCTTTATTGTCAATTAATGGGTCATTAAATGCATCAACGTGGCCTGAAGCTTTCCAGGTTGTCGGGTGCATTAATATTGCAGCATCTAAGCCGACAATATTCTCATTCATCTGAACCATTGATTTCCACCAATATTCACGAATATTCTTTTTTAACTCGACGCCATTTTGTGCATAATCATACACTGCACTTAATCCATCGTATACTTCGCTTGACGGAAAAATAAATCCGTACTCTTTTGCGTGCGAAACCACATTCTTAAATAAATCTTCTTGTTTTGCCATAGTGATGCAAAAATATAAAAAGTACTTTTAAAAAAAAGAAAAATAATAAAGTTTGAAACAATGATTTGGTTATTTTTGTAACTAAATTCTTTCTATTTGTGTTTAATTATCTCATCAACCTCTTTTTCCCTAAAGTTTGTGTCGGATGTCACACCCTTTTACTTAGTGGTGAAACTATTTTGTGCACTCGTTGTCGCCACGAATTACCTCTTACTCAATATCATTTGAACCCAAAAAACGAGGCTGTGAAGAAATTTTATGGAAGAATCGACATCCAGCATGCATCGGCATTTTTACATTTCAACAAAAAAGGAATTGTTCAGGAACTGATCCATAATCTCAAATACAAAGGTCATGAAGAAATCGGGACTTTTCTGGGTAATTGGTATGCCGAAGATTTAAAAGAATTAAGTTTAAAAATTCCTTTTGATGTAATCATTCCGGTACCATTGCATCCTAAAAAACTAAAAAAACGAGGCTACAATCAGGTTACTACTTTTGGCACCACTTTATCTAAAAACCTGGAAATTCCTTTTGATCCGGGCTTATTGTACCGAAAAAAATATTCAAAAACCCAATCTAAAAAAAATCTTTTAGGAAGGTCTGAAAACATCGAAAACATCTTTGACGCCAAATTTTCGAATGAAAATCACAACAAACATTTTTTAATCGTTGACGATGTATTGACTACGGGCGCTACACTTGAGGCTTGCTCCAGAGCTTTACAAAAAATTCCAGGTGCCAAAATCAGCATTGTCTGTATGGCAATGGCAAATTCATAAGATAAAATTCCAATCAAAAAAAATCCAAATTCCAACAACAGCAGTTATTGAAATTTGGATTTTATTTTAAAATTTATCTTTTCTCTAGTATAGGATTATTTTCTTAACCGTTCTGCGCTCCCCCTCTATTACAGTCACCAGATACATCCCTGCTGTAGCTCCTGCTAATTGAATATTTTGATTAAAATAAGGCGTTTTATCAAAAGAGTTAAAATATACTTGCCTGCCAAGAATATCATGCACATAAACCTGAACTCTATTGATGGAATCACTACTAAACTGAATGGTAAAATTTCCTCTGTTCGGATTCGGGTATAAAGTAAACGCTACATTTTCAATATCAATCTCTCCTAAAACAAACGTTTTATTGCAAATATTCAATGAAGCTGAGTTTATAGTTCCAAAATTACCCGTAACTGCATCGCGAACTCTAAAACTCCAGGTTCCTTTAGGATCCTGACCGTTAAACACACTCAATAAATCAATCGGAACAACAATCTGACTTGTAGTTTTAGAACAATCTAAAGCAACTCCGGCATCGTCAAACTGAAGAGCCAAAGTAGAATTTATTCCGCCACAACTGTTACGATCATATAAATTAACCACTGTACCCTGCGGATTTACTATTTGCAATTCGAAATCTGAAAGTTTATCATGCGTTACATTAACCAAAACATTTACATCGGAAATCGTTCCGGTTGATGCCGGAACATTTACCGTTTTAGAAGTGAAAGAATTTCCGGGAGGAATAGCAAAAGCATTCCCGAAACTATAAGAGTCACAAGTTGTCGTTGAAGTATACCCCACTGCAAACGGCTTACTATTTAAAGCATAATAAATATTTGCTGTTGGCTCAATCTTAAGTCTGCAATTTGTTGAAGCAGTTACACTGGTCGGAATCTGAACGGTTTGCGAACCGTCATTCGGTGTGTTTGAGGCTAAAATCACTGGAAATGTCAGACCTCCATCTGTTGATAGCTTGATATTAACTGCCGAAGATCCCTGTAATGTATTGGTATTATTCACTGCCCATGTTACAGTTTGGTTCGATCCTATTGGCCAGCTAACGTCATCTGTATTTTGCGAAGTAACAGTAAATGGTCCGGCATTAGTTACGACCGTTGCAATCATTGTATCAGTGTTCGTCTGTGCAACTGCCGATGCTCCATTGTCTCTTGCAGTCAGGGTAAAATGCAATGTTCTTGCAACAGAAGAAACCGACTCCCAAGTTGTGGTTAACTTGTTCAAAAGTACTGTATTCAACTCGGGCATATAACGAACAAGTGAACTCCCCGGACGTACAGACCTAAATAGGGGCCCATTGGGTTTTTCAGGATAAGCGGTACTATTACTGTTTGCAGTTGATGAATCTGACGCACTATCAAATTGCTCCCAGGTATAGGTCACACCAGCAACGGCTGAACCAATACCAGTTAATACAAACGGTGTACTAACAGGAATTGTGTAATCCGCACCAGCATCAACTACTGGAGGATTATTTGCTATGGATGCACTAACAGGACAATTCTTTCCGGACAACCTATTCTGGATTTGAAGAATACTGGCGTAAGCAAAATAATCGTCTGAATGATTTTGAACATCATACCCCTTAGACACTCCTGCATAGCCCATTATAGTTGATCCGCTTCCCGGTTCAACATTTAGGCCTGTTCTTTCTGATGCATCAAAAGAAAAAGTATGATATCCTCCAAACTGATGTCCCATTTCATGAGCAACAAAATCAATATCAAAGTTGTCTCCCTCCGGTTTCTGGTCTGCCGGTGATGTATAGGCACTTCCCTTCCCCATTGCATCAGACGGTGTCGGACTATCGCAAACGCAGCCAATACAGCCCGCATTTCCTCCTCCTCCGGACGCCCCAAACAAATGTCCTATATCATAATTAGCTTCTCCAATTACACTTGTTAAAGTGCTTTGAACTTCTTTACTCCAATAATCATTACCATCTGAAGGATCTTTAGAAGTTCCTCTGTCTGGGTTAGAATAAGGATCTGTTAATCCATTTGTATAAATTACAGCATCATTATTGGCAATTAAAACCACTCTTACAGCAAGGTCTTTATTAAAAACAGCATTTACTCGTGCTAAAGTAGCATTCATCCCTGCCAATGCACCTGCTTTTGTACCTCCAAAATAAGCGGTGTACTCACCTGTACAAGACAATGCCAGTCTAAAGGTTTTGAAAACTTTATTGTTTGCTGCCGATTTTGCCGTAGAAGAAGTACTTTTATTTTCTGGTACATCTGTTGTCTTACAAGTCAAACGCGATTTTGAAGCTGCATCATTTTTGGTAAACAAAACATAGGACGATTTGTCTTCCTGATTTTGCTCGATGTATTCTGATGGTTTATCTGTACGAAGTACCATAGTCTGAACCCCAATTGGTGCTACACTAAAATAAATCTTCGCTGTCTTGTCGTCTAAACCGCGTCCTTCATAGGCTCTGATTTCCGGATATTTTGCCTGTAACTCAGGCTCAAAATTGGAAGATTCCCAAACAGAAAAACGTTCCAATACACCTCCCGAATTGGGGAATGTAATTTCTGTCGAACTATTTTTCGCTGTTTTAGCGGTAGTAGCAATTAGTTTTGCTTTCAGAAAATCCGAATTCAGCTTATAATACAATCGCCCCGGCTCAGAAGTAATCCCTCTCTTGCTTAGCGAAACAGCATCAACTTTCTGCCACAAGCCATCATTTTGGGCATACATACTTGCGCTACAAAAAATGAAAAATAAAAAAAATAGGTTTTTTCTCATATTCTAAATATAAAAGTATATCAAAATTACGCGAATTAAATCAAAATCTTACACTTATTAGAGACAATTATATAGTTTTAAATTTATAGACTACTCCATTTTCACAAAAACTAACGGTTTAAGGGTAAAAAATCAATTACGCTAAGCATTAAATTTAAAATAGAATAGTATAAATTTGCACCATCTTAAATTATTTGTTTTGAAGCTCTTTCATTCTATAAACGATTTTCAGTCAACCAAGAAAACAATTTTAACTCTTGGAACTTTTGACGGTGTACATATTGGCCATAAAAAAATTCTGGAACGCATTACCCAAAACACTGAAAATGGAAAGTATGAAAGTTTAGTGCTTACCTTTTTTCCTCATCCAAGAATGATACTACAGGAAAAATCGGAAATAAAACTTTTAAATACTATCACTGAAAAGTCAAAACTCCTGGAGGCAACCGGAATCGAAAATCTGGTCATTCATCCTTTTAACGAAAGTTTCTCCAGACTAACTGCAGAAGAGTTTGTACATTCCATTCTGGTAGATCAGTTTCATATTCAGAAAATAATTATTGGTCATGATCATCGCTTTGGCAGAAACAGAACGGCTAATATTGATGATTTAATCGCTTTCGGTCATGAATACGGTTTTGAAGTTGAGCAAATCTCCGCTCAGGAAATTCAGGACGTTTCTGTAAGCTCAACCAAAATCAGAAAAGCACTCAACGAAGGAAATATGTCTTTGGCAAATGATTATCTGGGCTATAACTACTTTTTATCCGGTGAAGTTGTTCAGGGAAAACAGCTGGGAAGAACTATTGGTTTTCCAACGGCTAACATCGAAATTAATGATGAATATAAACTGATTCCAAAAGCCGGCGTATATGTTGTAAAAGTTTTGATCGACCAAAAGGAAGTTTCCGGAATGATGAACATTGGTTTTAATCCAACTGTTAACGGGCAAAAACAAACCATCGAAGTGAATCTTTTTGATTTTGATGCAGATATTTATGGTAAAAAGATTCAGGTTTCGTTATTACAATACCTGAGGGACGAACAAAAATTTGGCTCCGTCGATTTGTTAAAAGAACAATTGCATCTGGACAGAAAAAATGCTCTCACATTTTTAAACAAAATTTAGGATAGCATTACCTCAACCTGTGAGTTGAAATCATTCTAAGACATAGAAAACAGCCTTTTATAAACTTAAAAAGGTGTTTCGCTGGTTAAATGTAAAAGAAAGTCTTTTCTTCTCATCCTACCATTTCTGAGCATTAATACCTAATGTTTCTATGTGCTACCATAAAAATTCATCGTTTCTTTTTGCGATGATATGATCGGACGTACTTTTTACCCTTTTTAAATCATCGTAGTTATTTTTTTAGTAAATTTGACATAGAACTCTGTTTATCAAATATTTGCTATTAACTTCTTTAAAAATAACCATTATGAAATTACCTAAAGAAATTACCAACGGTTTTCTGATTTTCCTTGGAATTGGAATTTACTTTTTATTGATGAACGTATTAGGTTTGGCTCATTTATTCTATCTGCGAACCCTAAATGTCTTTTTTATATTTTACGGTGTGAATAAAACCATGCGAATGAATCTTCATGAAGGTGAAACTAATTTTGTATCCAATGCAGTCTCGGCAATGGCAACCTCTGTAGTAGGTGTGGCGCTAAGTGTATTTGGACTGTTAGTTTACAGTTATGCGCGAGGCGGAGATGCTTATGTAAAAACACTTTCGGAAACTTTTATGTTTGGCGGAAATCCTTCGGTACCAACTTATTGCATCTGCTTACTCTTTGAAGGAATTGCCTCGTCAGTAATCGTCACCTTGATGATGATGCTGTACTGGAATAACAAATATGCAGCCGATTAATTTTTCAAAATAAATCAAACTAAATAGCACTCTAAAATCATAAAAATTTAAAATTATATGATTTTAGAGTGTTTCTTTTTTGAAAATAGCTGTCAAATATTCATTTACAGGATTGGGCATTGGTTGATTGGAACTATTTAACTACTTTTGGAGCATCAAAAAACTGCATCAATGAGCATTACAAAACACAATTGGACAAAAGACGAAATAATTGCCATATATAATAAACCTATGATGGACTTGCTGTATGAAGCAGCAACAATTCACAGGCAAAAACATGATCCTAACGTAGTTCAGGTATCTACTTTACTTTCGATCAAAACCGGAGGCTGTCCGGAAGACTGTGGATATTGCCCACAAGCTGCACGTTATAACACGGGTGTTGAAGGAAACGACTTAATGAGTGTTAGCCAGGTTAAAGCACAGGCTTTACGCGCAAAATCCAGTGGATCATCACGTGTATGTATGGGAGCTGCCTGGAGAAATGTAAAAGATGGTGAAGAATTCGACCAGGTTTTAGAGATGGTTCGTACCATTAACAAACTTGACATGGAGGTTTGCTGTACCCTAGGTATGATTACCGAAAATCAGGCGCAGCGTTTGGCTGAAGCAGGTTTATATGCTTACAACCACAATTTAGATACTTCTGAAGAATATTATAAAGATGTTATTTCAACCCGTGGTT
The DNA here is from genome assembly GCF_000335775.1 of Flavobacterium sp. WG21. Taxonomy (NCBI): domain Bacteria; kingdom Pseudomonadati; phylum Bacteroidota; class Flavobacteriia; order Flavobacteriales; family Flavobacteriaceae; genus Flavobacterium; species Flavobacterium sp. WG21. The sequence goes on along the minus strand of NZ_AMYW01000021.1, from coordinate 18,484 downwards.
TCGAAGACCGTTTACAAACTATCGAAAATGTTCGTAAAACGAATGTTACGGTTTGCAGTGGAGGAATCATTGGAATGGGAGAAAGTATCGAAGACAGAGCCGGAATGCTTGTAGCGCTTTCTACTTTAAACCCTCAACCGGAATCTGTGCCAATTAATGCGCTGGTAGCTGTTGAAGGAACCCCGATGGAAGAAGAAAAGCCGGTTGAGATCTGGGAAATGATCCGTATGGTTGCTACAACAAGAATTGTAATGCCCGATACACAGGTTCGTTTATCAGCAGGAAGAACTAACATGAGCCGTGAAGGACAGGCAATGTGCTTTTTTGCAGGTGCCAATTCTATTTTTGCAGGTGATAAACTGCTTACGACACCAAACCCTGATGTTCATGAAGACATGAAGATGTTTGAAATGTTAGGATTGAATCCGCAAAAACCATTTACAAAAGTTTCACAACCTAAAACAGTTGAGGCAGCTGATTCTCAGTTTGTTCCTCTGGGAGAAAAACCAAAATGGTCAAGACCGGGACACACTATTGAAAGAAATCTTGAAGCTACGGCCAAATCAAAAATTTAAGAAAAAGAGTTCATAAATCTCGATAAATATTTTTAAATTGCTTATAACATGTGTTATAAGCAATTTTTTTATTTAATAGAGATGAAGTTAAAACAAATCGAAAGGGTAAAAAAAAATCTCAAAGGCTGATTTTATTTCCCAGTATGTGAAAAATCAAATTCCTGTAGTTGTTGAAGAATTGACCGAAGACTGGCCAGCTTATCACAAATGGAAATTATCCTATATCAACGAAATTGCCGGAAACATTATCGTTCCTCTATACGATGACAGACCTGTAAATCATGAAGATGGTTTTAACGAAGCTCATACGACTATGAAAATGAGTGATTACATTCATCTTCTGGAATCAAAACCAACTAACTACCGCATTTTTCTTTATAATCTGATGAAAGAAGTTCCGCTATTAAAAGAGGACTTTTTATGGCCGGATATTGGCTTAAATTTGGTCAAACAAATGCCAATGCTGTTTTTTGGCGGAGAAAATGCGCGGGTGTTCATGCATTACGACATTGACTACTCCAATATTTTACATTTTCATTTTCACGGAGAAAAACAGTGCATGCTTTTTGCTCCCGATCAATCCAAATACATGTACAAGGTACCACATGCCTTAATTTCAAGAGAAGACATTGATTTTGATAACCCTGACTATGAAAAATTTCCTGCACTAAAAAATACACAGGGATTTATCACCAATTTAAAACATGGCGAAATGCTGTACATGCCCGAAGGATACTGGCATTACATGAAATATTTAACCCCAGGGTTCTCGATGAGCCTGAGAGCTTTTCCTAAAAACATTACAAACCTTTCAAAAGCCTTTTACAATGTTTTTATTATGCGCTATTTTGATATCATGATGCGTAAATTCAAAGGTCAAAAATGGATCGATTATAAGAATGAAAAAGCAATCCGGAATACCAATGAAAATCTGCAAAAAAGCTCTTAATAACATTCTTTTTATTCCTAAAACACTACTTTTTTAGTTCCTGTAGCATCATTTTCCAAAATCACTTTTACCAGTACCATCTGATTACCTGATACTAAATTTTGTATTTGAAACTCTTTATTCCCAATTTTACTTTTGCTGAAAAGCAGTTTCCCCGACACATCATAAACAAAAATATCTTTAAGCTGTTCTTTTGATGACACATTTATTATTCTATTTTTAACAGAAACAACAACAGCGTTATTTGTGTTTTCAAAATCGTCGATCCCTAATGTTTTTCCGGTATAACGCAACACTAATCGGTCTGAGAAGGTTCCGACTGCGGTTGTAAAAGTATAATTGCTCTGTTTTAAATTATGAACTTCTCCAGTTGTTTTATCTTCGATATAAATAGCCTGTTCACTCATACTATCATCTACCTCATCAATTGAAATAGTAAAATCACCTGCGATTGTCGTACGATATCCTAAGGAAACAATATCAGTATCAACAAAAGGTAAAGCTCTACCCTGAATGACATAATTGTTTCCGTTTGCTACACTGTAAAAATCAAGATAAGGATTCGCATTAAAACTGATTCCGTCATAATTACTATCATACTCATTAGTCGCCCCCTCTATATATCCTACCAGCAATTGTTTAAAAGCTCCTGACGTATTGGTCATGTTTAACCAGATACGTTTTTTTACCAAAGTAGTTTCCTTTGATGCGCTTTCAGCTTTAAAAAACTGATTGTTATTGGTACCACCTAATCGCATTGAATTGTTAAACTGTACTTTTCCTGCTGCTACAGTAGTCACAAAAAAGGATTGTCCGGCTGCTATTTTACCTGTTGGCTTAATTCCATTATCATTTGCCGGAATGCCACTGTGCAACGGATCGGATTTTGCTGAAACCCCTCCACTTAAATTATAAGAAGCATAATCATCAGTGGTGTACTGATTTGTATAGGTTAGTTGTACAGGTGTATTATGCGTCCAAAAATAGATTGTTCCGCCCAGTAGACTATTAGCACTTAAAAGGGCATCGGCATTTAAAGCAGATGGATAAGGATTACCTACTAAATAACTTTTTCCTGAACTCAACGATTCTCCTTCCAGATTTCCATTGTTGGGAACCCCTGAAAAAATTCCGGTAAAAGCTACTTTAACCGTATTGGAATAGGACTCCGGGCCACGAATAATATAACCTTTGCCCACTACCATATTAGTTGTTCTATCGGTAACGACCCATTGTGTCCCATCAAAACCAAAATACTTTGTCACTGCTGTTCCGGACGAAAGATCGATTAATCTTTGTGGATTTACCGGAGTGGACCAATATAAATAATCCTTTTTTAGAATTCCCGGACTTGTTCTCTCGTACGAAATATTTCCAGAATTAACTGCGCTATTCACCTGAACCAGACTTGAACTGGTTTTAAAAGTCAAAGCCGTTCCCGCTGCCGAATCCACAATTAGTGCATTCCTAACTGTTAACGTATTTGAACTATTTATGGTTACTTTTTTTCCGGCATTTATCGTACAGCCACAGCTATTCACATCTCCGGACGAAGAAAAATCATCTGCAAAAACAACATTCTGGCTTGTTGTTGGCGTTCCAAGCGACCATCCTCCTGCAATGGTATAGGTATTCGTTGCTAAAGCATTTACAACAATACCCGACAATGACAAAGAAGCACAGGTGCCTGGATATTGTACCGTAAAATTATAAGTACCGGGAGCCAGACCTGTAATGGTATATTTAGTCCAATCGGCACCTACTCCTCCCGAATAAGTATTGGAGAACGTACCGGTTTGAGTAATTGTATAATCGTTTCTGTTTGGCAAATTCTTTAAAACCACCGTTCCGGTCAGAACATCACAGGTGGGCTGAACCACCGGATCATTAAGTGGTGTGCCTGGCTGAGTAGTCGTCGTTATATTTTGTACTGTTGCGGTACCAGTAGCACTGGTTCCACAACCATTCTTTGATCTGAGTCTGTAATAATAGGTTGTACCTGTAGTCAGTCCGGTCACTGAATAGGTCGTTACATTTCCTATATCAAGAGCATTATAACCTGAGACAGTACTTGCAAAATTACTGACAAGTGACACATCTAATAAGTAACTCACGGCATTAACCTCCGCACTCCAATTTGCCGTAAATGAAGTACACAAAGTATTAGTGGCTGCCTGCAATACAACATTACCAGGAGAAACAGCAGGTTTGTAAGTTATGGTATTCGAATAAGCACTCAAACAGGTACCGCTAAATGCTCGAACTCTGTAATAATACGTAGTCGCATTGCTTAAACCTGTAATATTTACCGTTAAAACATTTCCAACATTCAAACCATTATAGGTTCCAACAAAACTTCCGAAATTAATATCTGTCGAAAGATCCAATGTGTAATAAGTTGATCCCGAAACAGATTGCCAATTTGCTGTAATCTGGGTACAGGTTGCTCCGGTTCCTGCTAAAGCAACAGGGGCTGTCCCGGATGATGTTACATTTACTGAAGCAGTATTATTTGCACTGATGGTTGAAGCACAATTATCGGCAGCATTGCCACTTGTTCCGGAAGTTAAAGATGTAACTGTTAAACTTTTACTTCCTAAAGCTGAAAATCCGGGAGCTGTAAAAGTACCGGTTCCACTTGTACTTACAGTCATACTTACCGGTGTCTGAGTTACTCCGTCTACCTGATAAGCAACGCTATATACTCCTACTGGTAAACTACCATTTAGGGTTATTGTTGATGATGTTCCGGTACAAATATTTACGGTCGAGGCTGATATACTTGTCAGGCTATAAGTTGGACAGGTATAAACAATCACAACTTTTCCGGTGCCTCCGGCTCCCCCTGCTGAAGCGGAACCTAAAAGTGCCGATTTTCCACCACTCCCGCCACCTCCGGGCTGAGTTCCGGGATTACCATTACTATTGGCTAGTAAGCCTGTAATACTCGCACCTCCGGCACCTCCAACATCAGCTCCGCTAGTACCTCCGGCTCCACCAGCTCCGGTTACAGCAGGTAAAAGTGTCTCACCGGCTCCACCGCTTACTCCGTCGACTTTAGTGGCTCCTGTAGATCCGGAAGCCAATCCTCCGGCACCTCCTGCCGGATTGGTGACTGTACCATTATTGACAATCCCTCCATTTCCTGCCAATGCAATTAAATAACCTGTAATCGATGAATTATCACCAGCACCTCCATTACCTGACAAAGCTCCTGCACCACCTTTACCAACAGTAATCGATAAGGTAGTTTGAATAGCGATGTTCATAGAATAAGTACCGCCTGCAAAAGCACCACCTCCACCTCCGCTGGCAGCTCTTTGTAAACTTAGACCTGGAACCGTCGAGCCACCTCCGGCTCCACCACCTCCCCAGGCACTCATAGTTACTGATGATACACCTGCAGGAACATAAAAACTACTTGTTCCAACACTTGAAAAAGAGACTGTTTTAGTCTGTGCATAAAAAAATAAAGGCAATGCAAATAACTGAAGTGTAAGTAAATATTTTCTCATCGTGGTATTTTTTAATATTTAAAAACATAACTTCTCAATCAGACAAAAATCGGATTGAAGTAATTTCTAAATACCTCAAAAAATAAAACGCCGAAACAGGATAGACTAATCCTGATAGTACAAGTGAAATGTTGAAGTGAAGAGTACTTTTTGTTTCATTTAATCGGGGCATTTAAATTAGCAATCAGTATTTTAGGCAGGTAAAGAGTATAGACACTCTATTTTATAAGCTTCAATAAGAAATGATAAAAATTAACTTAACAGGCTTTTAAGTATTTGAATCGTAAAGCAGCAACAAGGTACGATTTTATTTACATTCAAACTAAATATTTTCGATTTAATTGTGAGAATTTAACACTTATAACTTTTTTTAACACAATCAAAAACAGCATTTTACCAGTAAACATGGCGGTTTACGCTCTGAATATTACATTAAAATGATCCAAAACGATTACTCCTTTAAAACAGACATTTAAAGTAAAATTTTCCTTGTCACTATTTTTTTGTCTCCAAATTTAATTTTTACAATTAAAACCTGATGATAAGAATTGAATTTTGGCAGTTGAAACTCCAGATTTTCAATATTTTCTTTTCGATACAATTGTTTGCCCAAAATATCAAAAACGGTTATTTCATTAATCAGTTCCTGAGTCGAAATTAACTTAACAACTCTATCCTGAACAGAAATGAATATCTCCGGATTATTCTCCGAGAAATCTTTGATCGTTAAAGTTTCATTTGTAAAAAGCAGTACAAATCGCTCATTAAAAGTTCCTGCATCACTCGAAAACAAATAAGCACCCTGCTTCAAATTGTGTATCTTTTTTATTTTTTTATCTACTAAAAAAACATTCTCTTTTTTAAAATACTCATCCTCATGATCGATACTAAGATTAAATTTTCCTGCAATAGCAGTTTCATAACCAAGTGTTATCGAATCGTTTTTAATAAAAGGCAATGCTCTTCCCTGAATTACCAATTTTTTACTTTCAATCCTACTATAAAAATTAACAAACGGGTTACCATTCAGTGATTCTGCATCATAATCTGTATCGTATTGATTTGTAGCTCCATCAATATAACCAATCAGGATTTGTTTAAAACTTCCTTCACTATTATCAAAATTTAGCCAAATACGATATCTTTCAATTGTGTTCTTAAATACTGTCATTGTATTTCTATCTGGTTGTTTGAAGAATCTTTCGTTTCTACCTACAACCCGCATACTATTTATAAACTCTACTGTCTCTGAACCTTTACTATTGGTAAAGAATGCCTGTCCCGTGGCGATCGTCCCGTCGGGAACTGTTTCATTAATTCCGGATGTTTCGGATTTTCTTGTTCCTACACCGCCGAGTAAATTATAAACGGCATAATCATCCGAAGTATATTTATACTTAGTAATTGGTGTATTATGCGTCCAAAAATAAAGTGTGCCTTTGATTTTTGATTTGTTTGCCAATAAAAAAGCATCTCCATCAAGGGCAGAGGGATACGGATTACCAATTAAATTAAAAGTATCGGCTACACCTGACTTAATCTCAATTCTACCATTGTTAGGAATTCCTTTAAAAGTTGCTTCGAATTTTAAAGGCTCGGTTTCAGAATAATCTTGTGGCCCCTGAATGATATATCCTTTTCCGGCAGACATATAATTTACAGGGTTTTCTTTTTTCCAATTTCTGTCATCATAATTGTATGAATAGAATTTTTCCAAATGTGATTTAGGAGATACATCTATTAATTTTTGCAGGTTTACCGGCGAAGACCAATACGTATAATCCGATTTTCGTATAGGCGTTGAATTTCTTTTTAAATAAACGATACCCGTATTCACTACATCATCATCAGACTGATAGAAACTAGCCGAATCTTCCAGTACTAATATCCCTTTACCCGTATACGAAAATTCTACTCCTAAAGTGTTTCCGGTCAAAAGTGTAACCTGTTTTCCTTCATCAATAAAACAACTGCATATATTTAAAGAGGTTAGATTCTCATAATTTCCTCTAAACTCTACTGCTTTTGCCACTGACGGAAAACCATTTGACCAACTTTTACCATCCCAAACTGTCCCGTCTAAACAAAGTTTGATTCTGGCAATCCTGTGTTTTGAAATCCCCGATATGGAGTTGAAGTTTCCTCCAATAATCAACTTATGATCTACAGTAAAACCCATTGTAAAGAGACTGTTGTTAAGCTCACTTTTAAATGAAATATCATATTCTCCCGATTTTTGCAAACGTATTAACCGTAGAGCAGTATTGGATTTATAAGTCCCGGAAAAAGTTCCTCCCACCAAAATACAATCGTCCGGCTGAATTAAAATATTGCGAACTTCTCCTTTATCAAAGCCTGCTCCACTATCAAAAAAAGAATCCAGACTCCCATCTGCGTTCAAACGAGCAATCCTTTTTTGCGGAATTCCATTGTAACTTAAAAATGAGCCTCCCACTATTATCTTCTGATCAGACTGGAGTCCAATTGCATAAACATTTTTATCAAAACCTGTCCCTGCACTAAAATCAGAATCAATACTTCCTGTAGAATTAAGACGAATTAATCTATGGGATGAATTTCCATTAAAACTATCAAATCGCCCTCCTACCAAGATTTTTCCATCAGATTGAACTATTATTACTTCGATAATTCCATCAGCACCAACGTAAGTATCAAAACTAAGATCTCGTAAACCGCTTTGTAACAACCTAATTATTCTTCCAACGGGTGTCCCGTTATAACTTGTAAAATTTCCTGCAACAATTATTTTCTCATCGGGTTGAATTGCAATACTGTAAACCTGACCATTAAATCCCGAGCCTACATTAAATGTATTATCTATTGCTCCATCCGGCAAGACTCGAATGATTCTATTGAAAGCAGTTCCATTATACTTTGTAAAATTTCCACCAAGAATAATCCTTCCATCCAATTGTAAGACACCGGATTTTATTATATTATTAGCCCCTAATTGTCCGGAATTAAAAGTTGTATCATAGGATCCATCTGCTAAAACCCGAGCTATTCTTGAACTAAAGTTTCCATTAAACTTTTGGAAATTTCCCATTACGACCGTACTTTTATCTGACAAGGGCAGTACTTTTAAAACGGAATTATCAAAACCGACTCCTGTTGATAAATATGCTTCTTCGCGCTCTCCGTTATTGCTAATTTTAACTAATCTTCCCTGATTCTGATTATCAAAAACTGAAAATGAGCCACCAACATACCAGAAATTTTCACTATCATTCGCTAATGTCAAAATTGATCCCGATCCCGGACCTGAATCAACATCAAAATTTGTTTGAAGACTTCCACTTGAATTCAACAAACAAATTCGGTTAACTGCCGCTCCATTATAAAGGCCCGTAAATGAACCTCCGACCATAATATTACCGGACAAATCGTTTTTAATAATTTGGACTGCATCCCCACTAAAACCGGTTCCGGTTACAAAGCCATTATCTATAGTACCGTCCTGATTCAATCTTACTATTCTATTTGCAAGCAAACCGTTATAACTTGTAAATTTCCCTCCCACAATAATTTTCCCATCAGGTTGGACAACAACTGCATTCACATCTTCATTAAAACCGGAACCTGTATTAAAACCAGTATCAACTTTACCATTTGGCATTAAACAAACCATTCTATTGGCCGCGATCGTATTAAAAACTGAAAAATTACCCGTTAGTAAAACTCTACCATCGGACATAATATTTGCATTTGTAATATTTGCTGAAGACCCCAAACCTGTATTAAAAGAAGAATCCAAACTGCCATCGAGTAAGACACAGGCAACTCTGTTTACGACAATATTATTATATTTAGTGAAACTTCCGGTTATAATTATTCTTCCGTCATCATACAAACAAATGTTATAAATAATACCCGTATTAACAGCGATCGTAGTATCGAATGTTGCATCATAAGAACCGTCAATATTCAATCTGATCAGTCTTCCACAACTGATTCCATTAAAAGAAGTGAAACTACCGCCTACAATTATTTTTCCATCCAGTTGAATACAGGTTGTATAAATTTTCCCATTGAAACCTGTCCCTGTGTCCCAGGTTTCATCGATACTACCATCTAGATTTAAACGGGTTAAATATTGACATTGAGCTCCATTGAAGTTTAAATAATCACCTCCGACCAAAAGTTTTTGATCGGACTGTAAAGATACCGTTCGTACTACATTGTCAAAACCATCTCCCTTTTTTCCATCATCATCTGTATTAAAAGAAATATCCACCTTGCCTTGTTGAGCGCAAAGTGCCGGACCATAGAGATAGACCACCAAAAACAGGGAAAGAATTACATTTTTTATCAAAATAAGAAATCCAGGTGTTTATTTATTTGTAAGAATTAACTCAAAAATAAACACTCTATATGAAATCTGCAATACCTACTTTTAGTGATATTTGGGAAACCTTAGTTCCAATACAAAAAAAATCCACTCCGAAAAACGGAATGGATTTTTTGAAATGAACTCTTATTTATGATTTACTGAAAAATAACTTTTCTTGTCGTTGTAAAATCATTTGCCAAAGTAACCTTAACCAATAAAACCTGATTTGAAGATGGTAGGTTTTGAATCTGCAATTCTGTATTACCTACTTTCTTTTTATTGTAAAGCATTTTACCTGACACATCATATATTGTAACTTCCTTAATATTTTCCTGCGAAGATTGTACCGCAATTACTTTGTCTTTTATAGAAACTAAGATCCCGTCTTTAAGGTTTTCAAAATCTCCGACACCTAAAGTTTTATCGGTGTAACGCAATACCAAACGTTCAGTAAAGTTACCAATCTCAGTTTTAAAAGTATAATTGCTTTGTGTTAAATCGTGAATAACTCCGGTTGCTTTATCTTCAACATAAATCTTCTGATTGGCCATTTTACCATCAACCTCGTCTATTGCAATTGTAAAATCGCCTGCAACAGCAGTTCGGTAACCTAGCGGAACAATATCAGCATCTGTAAAAGGTAAGGCACGTGCCTGAATTACAAATTTATTTGCATCACTTACACTGTAAAAATCCAAATACTGGTTACCATCAAGAGTTAACCCGTCATACAGGGTTTCATAATTGTTGGTTGCACCTTCAATATACCCTAACAATAATTGTTTGAAGGCCCCGGTTGTACTGGTCATGTTTAACCAAATACGATTCTTTTCGATAGTAGTTTTTCTTGAAGTATTTGCAGGTCTGAAAAACTGACCGTTATCAACCGCCCCTAAACGCATTGCGTTGGTGAACAATATTTTTCCTGCAGCCTTAGTTGTTAGAAAAAATGACTGTCCAGCCGCAATTTCTCCAGTTGGTTTAACACCGCCTCCAGAGCCATAATCTACATCCGATCTCGCTGCTGTTCCTCCTGTCAAATTGAATGAAGCATAATCATCTGCACTGTACTGATTACTTGCTACAGGTTTTGCAGGTGTGTTGTGCGTCCAGAAATAAAGGGTACCATTTATTACATTTTCATTTGTTTTTATAAACCCTTCTATGCCCTCTGAAACAAATCTCTCTCCGCTTAAAGCAGACGGGTAAGGATTCCCTATCAAATAACTTTTTCCTGAAGCCAACATTTCTGTTTCTATATTTCCATTATTCGGAACTCCTTTAAAACTTGCCGGATAGGCTGTCTTAGAGCTATTCGAATAATTGGACGGAGCACGAATAATATACCCTTTACCTACCACCATATTATCAGTCCTAGGCGTTCGAACCCATTGTGTACCATCGAAACCATAATACATAGTGCTAGGCGTTAAAGACGAAAGATCGACCAATCTTTGTGGGCTTACCGGAGTTGACCAATACACATAATCTTTTAACAATATAGGAGGAGTGGTTCGCTCATAAGTAATATCGCCTGTATTGGTTACATTATTGGTTTGTACTAAAGCCGCTGTATTCTTGAAAGTCAACTGACCATTAGTTGTTACAGAATTGGTAACCTTTAAAGTATTACCAGATGATATCACCACATTAACACCTGAATTTACTGTACAGGAACATCCATTTATATCTCCTCCCGAAGTATAGTCACTTGCAAAAACAAGTATTTTATCTATGGCTGGCGGGCTGCTCCAGCCTCCTGAGCTGTAGGTAGCTACTACGGGAGGCATATTAATTGTAGTACCCGTCGTTGCCGTTGATGTACAGGTCGCATTTGCTACTGTATAAGTATAATTTCCTTCTGCAAGATTCGTATCTGTTGCGGTTGTACCGGAATACGGAACTACGACCGCTCCTGGTGATCTTGTTAAAGTTCCACCTGAAGGTAATCCACTTAAAGCAATACTACCAGAAGGAACAGTACATGTTGGCTGTGTAACGGTAACTGTTACCGGTGCTGCCGGAATCTCATTTATAACAAAATTAACCATCGTTCTACAAGCGGGATCACCTGAACAAGCCACATAATAAGGGGTTGTACCTACTGTATTGGTGTTCATGAGACGAGAATCGATACCAACCGGATTGAACGAAGCTCCAGAGCCAATTTTTGTACCACCGGAAGCAACTGTATACCAATCTATTGTTGCCGGTAAGGTATAATTAACCGTAATAGTAATGTTTGTAATATTTGCATCGGGATTAATGCTATTGTCATCAAGAGATTCTTTAAAGGCAAAAGTCCAGTTACCTGACGGATTTCCTGTTCCCCATGTGCCTAATGAAGCATTAGTAACAGAACCCGCAGTACCAGCAGTAGAAGGCTGAAGATCCGTTTGTGCTGCTCCAACAGCCACAGGTGGCGTTACTCTAACCAACAACTCATTTCTATAAGAAGGACTATTTGCGGTAAAATTTATTGAAAGGTTTGTTGCTGTGACTACTGCTCCGGCCGGTAAAGCAGGAAAATTTATAGTAAAACCAACATTTCCGCTACCTGTGTAAGAAGTAGTATTTGATGTTCCTCCTCCATTGCTGGCAGTCATAGGTGTTTGAGCAACAGCTGCACAAGTCGCTGAAGACATTAGAGAGCCAGTGCCTCCCTGACAAATGGTAACTCCGGTCGCTACAGGATTTTTAATTGTCACCGTTCCTGCTGAAGAAGCTACCAACGGACAGCTCATGTTTTGTACTACAGCTCTATAAGATGTTGTAACATTAACATTTGTTGCTGTTAAACTTGTTGTTGTATTTGCTATTGGGGTAATAACAGAAGTAAAATTATCCGTTGATGACTCCCATCTCACAACGCTTCCGGTATTTCCGGTTAAGTTAAAGATTGTACTGTTAGTTCCTGCACACACGGTACTATCACCTGTAACTGTACCTCCTATAGTAGGATATACCGTCACTGTTAATTGGAATGTGCTTGTACAGCTTCCTGTTGTTGCCGTAATATTGTAGATCACATTTTGTGTTGTTGCTGCTGTAGTAGTCAATGTACCGGTTATACTTGTTGGATTACCTGAACTGGCTGCACGACCACTTACAGTAGCTGGTCCTGTTGGGGCTGACCACGTATATGTAGTTCCTGCCGGTACAAGCCCGTTTGTTCCATCAACCGGAATAACACTAAAAGGGGATCCTGAACAAGCATTAGCTGACATATTTGTAATGGTTGCTCTAGGATTTGTTGTAATAGAAACAGGACTACTGTCGTAACTACACGCTGCATTTGAAGCTGCGGATACTTTACGTCTATAGTATACCGTTGTTGCTACAGAAGGTGTTATAGCAGCTGGAGTATAATCTTCTGCATTAAAACCAGTTCCTGTAGTTGCATCTGTCCATGGTCCTGAAGCAGATGATGAAAATTGCCATTGAAATCTAATAGATGGATTGGTTGTTCCTCCATTATATGCATAATTCGAACCATCAAGAGTTGTAGTCGATCCTCCACAAACTGCTGAAGTGGCAGGAGTTACTGTATTTGCACTACCATCAGCAGGAGTAATGGTAAAATTAGATACGTTACCACCATTTTTTTCATAATACTCTAATACTAAATCACTGTTTCCGGTCAAACGTACCAATACATTTTGGAAAGCCGCTGAACTTTGTTGGCTCCATTCGTTTAAAACCAGTACTCCATCTATATAAAGCCTTACTCCGTCATCACCCGTAATTCCAACAAAATAACAACCTGCTGCTAATGTCGAACGCATTCGGTAACGTATCGCAAATGTATCGGTTCTTACACTCTGCGAAGTCCCTCCTGCAGTAAAGGCAAAGCATACATCATTTCCTCCAAACCCCTGAGAGAAAGCAGTTGTACTGCCTGTAATAGTATTTGCTTGAGTAAAAGAACCCAAATAATTAGCAAAAGCATCAGCATTAGAAGGCGGTACAGGTACTTCCGACCCATTAGAAAAGTCATAAACGTGGCCAATCCACGAATTTGTTCCTTGAGCGGTTTGAGAATCTACACTATTACTTCCTCCTGTAAATATAACAGAAACATCAGAAGCCGTACCTGAAGTAGTTGAACAGTTGGAATCATTAGTATATCGCACATGAAGTATTCCTGTGAATGTTGCCTGCCAATTGGTTAGTGTTGCTGCACTATTATTACCCCCTGCAACTGCCGAACCAATATAAGAAGATGTATTACTGCCATTAAACAAAGTTATTCTTTTTATAAAACCTGTTGAATTTGTTGTAGCAGAAATTGTATAAGTTAAACCCTGTATAACATTTACAGATACATATCGCCCCACAGGCACTGCCGAAAAGGTAACCCCTCCAACATTTGGTGTAGATACTTCTCTGTTGTAGCAAATAGATGTTGTACTTCCGAATTGTGTCCCTCCAAAATTACACTGTCCATAATTTATAAGATACGTAAAAAACAATACAAAACTTAAGAGTAGTTTTCTATTCATGGGGCTATGTGGTATTTATTTAAATTTGTTTTGGGCAATAAAATTAAAAGCTAAAGTTAAAATCCTGTTTGACAGAACTATAACAAACTGTTAATTTTGTGTACAAAAATATTATAATTCCCCACATATACAACATTTTAACAAAAGACTTTTCTGAGAAAAACAAAAAAAATAGTTGTGTTTTTAACATTTAAATGACTATTTTTAGCCGTAATCGTTAAAAAGAAAGAAAAAAGCCATGAATTCAATCTGCACTCCAAAAGAGGCTTTACTGAAGTTAGAACACTACTGTGCTTATCAGGAGCGCTGTCACGCCGAAGTGGTATCCAAACTGTACAGCCTAAAAATGACTGCCGATGAAATCGATAGTATTGTGGTTCAATTGATTGAAACCAATTTCTTAAACGAAACCCGATTTGCCTGTAGCTTCGCCAGAGGAAAACATCGCATGAAACACTGGGGCAGAATTCGAATTAGCAATGAACTGAAGACAAAACAAATTTCCTCAACCAATATTACGCTGGCTTTAAAAGAAATTACGGCAGAAGAATATGAGACCACTTTTGAGCAGCTTTCTGAACGATGCTGGAACAGCATCCACGAAAAAAACACCCTAAAAAAGCGAAAAAAATTCTGCGATTATATGCTTCGTCGTGGCTACGAGAGTTTTCTTGTTTACGATAAAGTTACTTTACTTGAAAAAGAATTCTAGTCCAAAAAAAACACGGGTTTAACCTCACTACTTTTTGATTTTTTTCGTCAAAATCACCACACTCGCACATTCAATTTTCTTGCAAATTTTTCACTTAAAAGACGTTTTTTGTACTTATAGTTCTAAAAATCGGATCGTTTTGAGCGTTGTTTTGCGATTTTTCTTATACTTTGAAAATGTTATTTATAAGAAATAACATAAAATCTCATTTCTAAAGATGCATTTTGTCGACTATTTTGACATTTTGTCGATTAAATGACCGTTCCAAAAACCTTCATATTTCCAATCACGTATGTGTATCTATCTTTGCTCGGGCAAAATTTATCCTGTACCAGCACCACTAAATTGTATAGAAACATTTCAATATGAAGAGAACTCTACTTTCCAAAATCCTATTTTTTCCCTTTAATTTTCTATTAGAAATAAAAAACGTCTTCGGATCTTCAAAACTTTACTTTAAAGCATTTTTCACTTTCATTTTCCTGATCAGCATTAATAATTTAAATGCACAATGTAACTCTGGTGCAACAGCTGGACCTATTGAAAGTAATACGGATAAATTATGTGTCGGTGTTTCAGCTACTTTCTGGTCTACAGGATGGAAAGGAACCTGGTCCTCATCAAATTCCGCAATCTTAGAAGTTTCAACTGATAGTGACGGCCGTGCAATAGTCACTGCGAAAGCTCCCGGAGTTGCCAACGTAATCAATACTGTAACACAATCAAATTGCAGCGTCATCAAAACTGCTCAAAAACAAGTTACTGTTTATGAAGCTTTAGGCGCTACTGGAATAATTTCAGGCGCTAACCCTCAATGTACCGGAAACACTGGACAAGTTTATTCCATTCCACCAGTAGCAAATGCAACTAAATACGTTTGGAATGTACCATCCGGATGGACGATTACATCAGGTGCTAACACAAATTCCATTACTGTAACTGTAGGCAGCGGTGCTGATAATATAACAGTTGTCGTATCTAATGATTGTAAAACCAATAATGCAGCATACAAATATGTCAACATTACCGATCAAAAAACACCCAGACCCACTATTACAGCTAGCGGGACAACAACTTTTTGTCAGGGAGGCAGTGTTACACTTACTTCAACTAAGCAAGATAAGTATCTGTGGTCTAATGGCGAAACAGGTCAAAGCATAAACGTAACCACTTCTGGTACCTACACGGTAACAACAACAAAAGATGGATATAATTGCCCAAGCAATGCCTCAAACAGTATAGCCGTAAATGTACAATCAGGATTAACGTTTAGCAATCAACCACAGGATTTAGTTGCCTGCGAAGGTCAGTCTGGAACCTTTAGCGTAACCGCATCAGCCTCAAATGCAACCTACCAATGGCAATATTCTGCCAATGGGTCAACGAACTGGACTAATACCAATGGGGTTCAGGGTGTATCAGGTCATAATACGGCAACCTTAAATTTGACCAACCTTCCTTTGTCCTATAGTGACTACTATGTTCGTTGTGTCGCAAGAAGCTCCACCACATGTCCTGCCAATACTAACACAAACTCAAATACTGCTAAACTAACGGTTAACCCATCATTAAAAATCACCTCACAGTCGACCGCTACTCAAACCAAATGCCTCAACGACGCCTTTACACCTTTAACGGTGACCGCTACAGCATCAGGAACTGTAACCTATCAATGGTTCAGCAATACTGCTGCAAGTACCACAAACGGAACAGCATTAGGAGCTTCAAATGGAGCCAGAACCAGTAGTTACACTCCACAATCCACAACATCAGGAACCTTATATTACTATGCGGTAGTAACATCAAGCTGCGGAACAGCAACCACTGCAATTTCAGAAGCTATGATCACCAAACAGGCAAATATTGCCCCAACAGTAGGGACTATCAAACAACCTACCTGTACTACACCAAGCGGAAGTGTTGTTTTAGAAAATGTACCTGCATCAGGAAGATTACTGGAGTCACGAGGAACTGTATACAATTATACAACTTCCGGAACCACATACGAAATTTCAGGATTAGCTCCCGGAACTTATAAATTTGCCATCGATGATAATTGCACAAGAGTATATTCGTCAGACATTGTAATCCTACCCGGAAATGTCTGGAATGGCACTAAATGGTCAGGCGGCACACCATCACTAAACGATCCAATTCAATTTACAGGAAATTATACTGCAGAAACCGATCTTAACGGATGTTCCTGTACAATCGATAATGGAGCAACGGTAACTATAAAATCAGGAGTCACCTTAACTATTGCCAATAGTATAGACGTAAACTCCGGATCTTTAGTTTTTGAAAACAGTTCCAATTTGATACAAAAAAGCAATGCTAAGAATACGGGAAGTATTTCCTACATCCGTACAAGTCCACCTATATTCCAAAAAGATTACTTGTATTGGTCTACTCCGGTAACTCCACAAAAATTAGTAGATGTTTCGCCTTCTACGCCTGCCAATTTTTATTATGGCAATGATGGCACACAATGGGTACGAACCAATAGAGAAAGCAATATGATTGTTGGAAAAGGCTACATTATTCGAGGACCATCGAATTACACCAATACCAATAAACAAGAATTTACCGCAACTTTCAAAGGAATTCCAAACAATGGAGATCTGGAAGGAGAATCACTAACCGCTACGAAAGCTCACCTGATTGGAAATCCGTATCCGTCTGCTTTAAGTGCTGATATGCTTTTAAAAGAGAATCCAATGTTAAACGGAACGCTCTATTTCTGGACGCACAACACTCCGGCAAAACCTGTAGCAAGTAATCAGTACAGTGCTGATGATTATGCTTCATACAACCTTAGTGGAGGAGTTTCTGCAAAATCAGATAAACAGCACAATAATGATCCTGCAAAAGACAAAGGCACTAAACCGACGGGCAACATAGCAGCCGGACAAGCCTTCTTTGTAACAACGAATGCTGCAGGAAAAGTTAAGTTTAATAATTCAATGCGATTGGGCGGATCGAATAACGGTCAGTTTTTCAGACCCGGAAACACGTCAAAAGTAGCAGCTTTAGAAAAACACCGCATTTGGCTAAACATGACCAATGCGACGGGAGCTTTTAAACAATTGCTAGTAAGCTACATTGAAGGGGCAACCAATGACTTTGAAAGTAATTACGATGGGCTAACTTTTGATGGCAATCAATATTTGGATTTTTACACTACGGATCAAAAAAACAAATATGTAATTCAGGGACGTGCTCTGCCATTTACAGATGCTGATCTTGTTCCATTAGGATACCGCACAACAGTTGCAGGTGATTTTACTGTTGCAATTGACGAAGTAGACGGAAACATGAGCCATCAGACCATTTACATTGAAGACAAAACTACAGGAACTGTTCATGATTTAACGCAAAGCAATTATACTTTTAAAACCGAAGCCGGTACCTTTACCGAACGTTTGACTCTGCGCTATAAACCAGGCAAAACTTTAGGTACAGGCGATTTTGAAAACATCGAAAACGGCATTCTTATTTCGACCAGAAATAAAACCATTCAAGTGTCTTCATCAAAAGAAAACATTGAACAAGTTGTTGTTTTTGATATTACCGGTAAACAATTATACAGTAAAAATAAATTAAACAGTGCAGCCTTTCAAATTGAAAATTTACCGTCTGCCAATCAGGTTTTACTGGTGAAGGTAACTTTAGCAAATGATTTTACTGTTACCCGAAAAGTATTGCTTCAGTAATCGTTAATTCGTTAATTCGTTAATTCGTTAATTCGTTAATTCGTTAATTCGTTAATTCGTTAATTCGTTAATTCGTTAATTCGTTAATTCGTTAATTCGTTAATTCGTTAATTCGTTAATTCGTTAATTCGTTAATTCGTTAATTCGTTAATTCGTTAATTCGTTCT
>NZ_AMYW01000020.1:0-94769 GCF_000335775.1 Flavobacterium sp. WG21 | reverse complement strand
TTTTTAATACAATTAAAGCTTACTCTACTTTGCAATCTACTTTTGTCAGAACATTTTTCTGATCAAATTTCAACTGTTTTTTATCTTTAAAAGAGAACTTCCCGTTTGCTTCTATCACATCGCCATAGCCTTCAATAAAAGCTCCGTCCTTTTTCAAAAATGCAACTTCCCTCACAGATGTAACTCCTTCAGACATGAAAGTATAATCTGCAATTAACGTATCACCTTTCATATTACCAATCAAAGTTCCTTCGTTTTTATCCTTTCCTGATATGTTATAACTTAGTTTCCCGTTTACTTCTTGATTAGAATTGACATTAAGACTCATCTCAGTCACGCTATTACGAGTTCTTGATGCATAACATTGATCTCCTGCCGGTTCTGCGATCTCAGCTTCTTTTGGCGGACTTGGTGCTATCTGCACCGGATCGGTATCAGTCTTTTTTTTACAGGAAATAAAAACAGTGAGCATTATCATGGATATTACTATTACTTTTTTCATAATTGATATTTTACTGATTTTGAATGATAAAAGTACCCCAAATAAAAAAAATCCACTCGTATAACGAATGGATTCTTTTATATAATTCCCATATCAGGAATTTATTTCTTTAAAGTTTTACGAAACGTCAACAGTGGTACGTTCAGCGATTTCTTTATAAGTTCCGTTTACTAATTTTTCACGAATCGCTTCAAAAGCAGTTAACGTTTCATCAATATCAGCCAATGTATGAGAAGCTGTTGGAATCATTCTTAACAAAATAATCCCTTTTGGAATTACCGGATAAACAACAATAGAAAGGAAAATACCATAATTTTCTCTTAAATCGTTTACCATTACCATCGCTTCAGGAATACTTCCTTCCAGATAAACCGGAGTAATACAAGTATTCGTATCTCCAATGTTAAATCCTTTTTCTCTTAAACCGTTTTGTAATGCGTTTACATTCTCCCAAAGTTTATCTTTAATTTCAGACGAATTACGCAACAATTCCAAACGTTTCAACGAACCAATTGTTTGGATCATTGGCAATGCTTTAGCAAACATTTGCGAACGTAAGTTGTATTTTAAGTAATCAATTACAGTTTTATCAGCCGCTACGAAAGCTCCGATATTAGCCATAGATTTTGCAAAAGTCGAGAAGTAAACATCGATATCATCCTGAACCCCCTGCTCCTCACCTGCTCCGGCTCCTGTTTTACCAAGTGTACCAAAACCATGTGCATCATCCACTAACAAACGGAAATTGTATTTTTGTTTCATTGCAACAATTTCCTTCAATTTTCCTTGTTGCCCACGCATTCCAAAAACACCTTCGGTAATAAATAAAATACCTCCACCCGTTTCCTGAGCCATTTTTGTAGCACGTTGAAGATTTTTCTCCATACTTTCAAGATCATTGTGCTTGTAAGTAAAACGTTTCCCCATATGCAAACGTACACCATCGATAATACAAGCATGAGAGTCAACATCATAAACAATGATATCATTTTTAGTAACCAAAGCATCAATAATAGATACCATTCCCTGGTAACCAAAATTCAATAAATAAGCTGATTCTTTCATTACAAAAGCAGCCAATTCTTCTTCTAATTGTTCGTGGTATTTTGTATGTCCAGACATCATACGAGCTCCCATTGGGTAAGCAGCACCAAACTGAATCGCAGCATCTGTATCTGCTTGGCGAACTTCTGGATGATTAGCTAAACCTAAATAATCATTCAAGCTCCAGTTTAAAATATTTTTTCCGTGAAATGTCATTCTAGGACCCAACTCTCCTTCTAACTTTGGGAAAACATAGTAGCCTTCTGCCTGAGAAGCCCATTTTCCTAATGGTCCTTTATTGTCCTGAATTCTTTCGAATAAATCTTTTACCATAATATATTTGTGTAGTACTATTTTTATTTTATACAGGGTGCAAAATTAATGATTATTATTCTAAAATCAGGTTTGCCATTTATTTTTCTTAAAAAATAATCGGAATTCAATCTTTAGGAAAATTTCTCTTAAAAGCAATTGTAGCTTTAATAAAATTAAACTTATAAAAATCTAAAAATTCATTCAATTAATTCAAGCTCTAAAAAAAACAAAAATATGATTTTTATCATAATAAAAGACAAATTGGTCTTTTATTTTTGATTTAAATTTAAAACCAGAATAAAACCACGGACTTATGAAAAAAACAAATATCATTTCGATTAAAAGCGGCCTCTTTTTCTCTTTACTTATTACTACTCTCTTTTTAGGAAGCTGTAAAAAAGAAGAAGCAACAAATTATGCTGCTATTGTAACTGAAGGAGAAATGAATGCAGAGCTTACATCTCCCCCTCATGTACCAAAACCAGTTGGAAACAGAACAGCAATGAGACTGAAGCTAAACATGGAAATTAAAGAGCAGGAAGGTACAATGACAGATGGTGTAAAATACACCTATTGGACCTTTGGCGGATCTGTACCGGGAAGCTTTATCAGGACTCGTGTTGGCGACGAAGTAGAATTTCACTTAAAAAACCATCCTGACAACAAACTACCACACAACATCGATTTACATGCCGTAACCGGGCCCGGTGGAGGTGCAACCTCTTCTCTTGTAGCTCCAGGACATGAAAAAGTATTTAGCTTTAAGGTAATCAACCCCGGATTGTATGTTTACCATTGTGCAACAGCGCCAGTAGGGATGCATATTGCAAACGGTATGTATGGCTTGATATTGGTTGAACCTGAAGGCGGACTTCCTCCGGTTGATAAAGAATACTATGTTATGCAGGGAGATTTTTATACGCAGGGCGAATACGGTGCCAAGGGTCTTCAGGCATTTGACATGAATAAAGCAGTAAAAGAAACTCCAGATTATGTTGTGTTTAACGGAAAAGTAGGAGCGCTCACTAACGGAAATGAATTGACTGCAAAAGTAGGCGAAACTGTTCGTTTGTATGTGGGAAATGGAGGTCCGAACTTAGTTTCTTCCTTTCACGTAATTGGCGAAATATTTGACAATGTACATGTCGAAGGCGGAAGTACTATTAATAAAAATGTACAGACTACTTTAATTCCGGCCGGTGGTGCTGCCATTGTCGATTTTAAAGTCGAAACTCCGGGAACTTTTATTTTGGTTGACCACTCTATTTTTAGAGCCTTTAACAAAGGTGCATTAGGAATGCTTAAAGTTGAAGGAAAGGAGAACAAAAGTATTTATTCAGGAACCATTCAGGAAGGTATATATTTACCTGAGGGAGGAACTATTCAAAAAATGCCCGGAAATTCAACTGCAAAAGTAGCTACACCAAAACGTACTATTGAAGAAAAAGTAAAAATTGGAAAAGAAATTTTTGGAACAACCTGTTTTGCCTGTCATCAATCTGAAGGACAAGGAATTCCAAGTACTTTCCCTCCTCTTGCCAAATCAGATTACTTAAATGCCGATTCTAAGCGTGCCATTAAAACAATATTACATGGTTTAACCGGAGAAGTAAGTGTAAACGGGAAAAAATACAACAACGTGATGCCTGCTCAAAACCTAACAGATGATGAAATAGCAAACGTTTTAACTTATATCTACCACAGCTGGGGCAATAATAAAACCGAGATTACTCCTGAAATGGTAAAAGCACTACGATAACAGCAATTACTCGATATGAAAAGATACTTTTTCATCCTTACTTTTTTCCTGATGCTACCCGGATTATCTAAAGCTCAGAAAAATGGGATGGTTCCGATAAAAGAGGGCTCATTTGTCCCTCTTTACGGAGCCACCTCCCAAAAACCTGTACTTGTAAAATCTTTTTATATAGATGTTTATCCCGTTACAAATACCGATTTTTTAAATTTTATCAAAAAAAATCCTCCCTATAGTAAATCGAAAATAAAAGGGATTTTTGCTGACAAAAGTTATTTATCCTATTGGGCTTCCGATTTAAACTTTGGAAATGCTAATCCAAAATCCCCTGTAACCAGTATCTCCTGGTTCGCAGCAAAAAAATACTGCGAATGCCAGGGAAAAAGATTACCGACAATGGATGAATGGGAATATGTGGCTATGGCTGATGAAAAAAAAGTCGACGCCAGAACCAAAAAAGAATTCAATAAATACATTTTATCCTGGTACGAAAAGTCCAAAACCAATAACAATGAAGTTGGAAAAACTTTTAAAAATTATTGGGGAGTCTATGACATGCATGGTTTAGTATGGGAATGGACCTCTGACTTTAACAGTATATTTTTATCCGGTGAATCCCGAAAAGACAAGAGCAGCGATACCAATTTATTCTGTGGAAGTGCCTCCGTAAATGCGACTGATTTGATGGATTATGCTGCTTTTATGCGATATACCTTCAGAGGAAGTCTTAAAGCGCAATATTCAACGCGAAATCTGGGTTTTAGATGTGCAAGTGATAAAAAAAACAAACAATAATTTAAATTATTTTCAAATGAAAAAAATAATACCAGTACTTTTTATCCTGTTATTTTCTTTGCAGGCTTGTAAAGAATCAGAGAAAAAACAAATTCCGGAAAGTGCAAACAAAGAAGTTAGTGATTTATCAATTTATAATTTACCCTCAAAATGGACTAATCACAATGGAAAAGATATCGAATTGAAAAGCCTTAAAGGGAATGTGCTTGTTATGGTTATGATTTATACCAGTTGTAAAGCAGCCTGTCCAAGATTAGTGGCAGACATGAGAGATATTGAATCAAAACTAAATAAAAAAACCAAGCAACATGTGAAACTAATTTTAGTAAGCATTGATCCCAAAACAGATACTCCTCAAAAATTGAAAAGTTTTGCCATTGCTAACCAAATGAACCAGGATCCGTGGCTCTTTCTCCGATCTTCAGAAGAAAACACTCGTGAATTTGCAGCTGTTTTAGCGGTTAATTACAAACAAATATCTCCGATAGATTTTTCTCATTCAAACATTATCAGTGTATTTAATCCCGCCGGAGAATTAGTATTTCAACAAGAAGGTCTGGGGGTAAATAACGAAAAAACAATAACAACCATCAATCAGGAAGCAGAAAAATTATATTAGGTTACCCATTTTGATTCATGAAAACAAGAGAAGATTTTTGGAATGGATCGTCTCTTGTTTTTTTTTATAACTAAGCCCAATTCAAAATACTACCCGAAACACTTCTGCCTTTACTAAATAAGCATTCTACAAAATATCAAATCTCTATGAGGCCTAATTTATGAGTAATCTTTTATTTTTGAGGCCATAATTAAAATTAATCCCAAGACCAAAAGCAAACTGAAAACAAAAATACTCTCGTAATATCCCGAAATCATTCCTCTTCCAAAATAAAGAAGCCCGCCCTGAAAGAAAAGCAGAATTTCTGTTGCCATATATCCCAAAATAAATATTTTTACTCCCACTTTTAAGATAGAAGAATTACCGGAAAGAATATTCTTCTGAAGTAAAATTCCAAATAAAAATCCGGTGATTATTCCTAACGTGGTTAAATGAATAAAGCCAATCACAAAATTTCTGATTTGATGCGAAACCTCAGTGATATCAGGAATGATCGTCAGCAATTGAATACCAACCTTCAATCCTAAAGAGAAAAGAGCCAAACCATAAACCATTTTTGTGGTTGCATCTAAACTTGCTTTAAAACTAGTTATTTGAGGTCGAAGCATTTTATAGAAACAAACAAAAGCAAACAGCTGCAGCACTACACCCAAAGCATTTATGTAGTTTAAAACATTATTTTCTATAAACCAGCGAACCGGAAAAAAAACAGTTAAAAGTGTTGAAATAATGAGAAGGGAATAAAATCTTTTGAATTGAATTTCATCTATTTTCTGTTGAAATTGTTTTAAAAACAATGCCAGAACAGCAAACAAAAACCAGCCATTAAACTGAAAATGTATAAAAAACTGTATGGCAATTTGATAAAAAGCACTTTGCTTGCCAAGTATACTCACAGCCGGACCTAAGCACCATACTCCAAAAGTAGACAAAACCATAAACAAAACAGCCGTTCTTAAAAATCTTAGCGCCGGCGTTTTTTCAGTCTCACCATCCTTCCACACCAATCGGCAAAAAACATAACTCAACAAAATATGCAGCGTCGAAAAGACAATCGAAAACAATGCATAACCCTGAATAGGAAAGGCAATCATCATTCCGATAATTGAAAATTCTGTCAGCCAAAATAAACGATTGTAAACCGGTTTACACCTTTTCTCCTTTGGAATAAAAAAATGAACAACCAAAACATAAATTATCAGATAGACCCAGCCCAGCATTGCAACATGAGAATGTGCATGAAGCAGGAAACCGTAGTTTATAAAATCTAAAGAAAAAAGATACATCAACCGCATTAACAATCCGAATAAACAGGCAATCAGAAAGTTAAAAAAACAGCAAATAATCCAGGTTTTTTGAGAATTCATATTGTGCTTTTTTTTTGAGCTAAACCCAATTCATTAAAAGTAACAAATAACAGGCGATTTATAAGCGTAAAAAACACCGATAACAATCTGTTTATTGACATTTATCGGTGTTCTTCTCCTTGTTTACATTTATTTCTATTCTACTTCAGCAAATTCTTTTTCTAAAAGCACTGCTTTTGGAAATAGTATATTATTTTCCAAATGAATGTGTTTGTGCAGGTCTTCTTCAAATTCCTTAAGCATCGCAAAAGTTACTTTATAAGTTGTACAGGCATCTGCCGGAGGGGTGTAGTTTGTTGTCAAAGAAGCAATTTCTCTAAAACGTTCTCCTTCATTATCGTGTTCGTGCATCATCATTGCAATTGGATTTGATACCGTTCCAAATGAAGGCTGATGCAGAATGCCGTCAGTTTCTTTCGTTTTTACCATTCTTTTTACAAATGGAAATAGAATCAATTCTTCTTTTTTCATATGCTGAGACAATTCGCCGACGCATCCTATAAACAATTCATTTATTCTGAACAATTCCGGATGACTGGCACCATGAACCTTGCATAATTTATCTAAAAAAGCCAGCAGAGTTTGTGATTTTTCTTCAACATATCTATGATGTGTTTTCTCAATATAATCTGCCAGTAAGTCTAAAGGCCATGAATTAAAGTCGATTACACCATTATTTTCTGATTCTAAAACCTCATAAACACTTTGTATTAAGGCATCAGAATTTATATTTTGTTTTTCGCAGACTTCCGTTACTGTTCTGTTTCCTTTACAACAAAAATCGATTTTATATTTTGAAAATACAGCAGCTGTTCTAAAATCTTCCGCCACAAATGATCCTATTGTTTTGTTTTTTAAATTTTCCATGATAATCAATTTTAAATTTTATTTATTTTATTTTATTTTTTAATGTGAGATCAAATACAAACCATGCCATAGTAATAAACCCTATTCCGAAAATAGAATCTCCAATAGCACGAAGCCATTTTAATGTAATCATAGTCGGTTGCTGCATCAATTCTGATGAGCGGGCATACCACATTCCATGCTCGATGCTTTCAATTGCCTGCCACACTCCAATTGGAAGTAAACTCAATATGGCCATTAAAAACAGTCCTATATTTAGCGACCAGAAAGTAATTTTAAGCAGTTTGTTGTTCCAGTTTACGTTTCTGTATAAACTTCGCAGCACAAACAATACAAGCCCAATTCCTAACATTCCATAAACCCCGAACAAAGCCGTATGCCCGTGAAGCGGAGTTGTATTTAAGCCTTGTACATAATAAAGTGCAATGGGCGGATTAATAATGAATCCGAAAATCCCAGCGCCTAGAAAATTCCAGAATGCCACCGAAATCATAAAATAAATAGGCCATTTATAATCTGCAATCCACTGAGTCGATTTGGAAATTTTATAGTTTTGGTAGGCTTCAAATCCTATTAGGGTTAAAGGCACTACTTCAAGTGCACTGAAAGTAGCTCCCAAGGCCATAATTGCTGTTGGAGTACCTGAGAAATACAGGTGATGAAATGTTCCCAAAATTCCGCCAGACATGAAAATTATGGTGGCAAACAAAACATTTAATGTTGCCGTTTTTGTTTTTAACAATCCCAATCGAACAAATAAGAAAGCCATAACAACGGTTGCAAATACTTCGAAGAAACCTTCAACCCAAAGGTGCACTACCCACCATCTCCAATATTCTGCAATGGCAAGGTTAGTTTGTCGCCCCCACATTAATCCGGCACCATAAAACATGGCAATTGCCGCGCAAGAAATTAGAAACAAAATGATGAGATTTTTTTCCTGCGTTTTTTTCTTTAGAATTGGAATTAAAGGTCTGACCATTAATGTTAACCATAAAAACAATCCAACTAAAAGAAAAATCTGCCAGAAGCGGCCTAAATCAACATATTCATAGCCCTGATGTCCAAACCAGAAGTTTTGTACTAAATTTAATTTTTGCATCACACCAAACCATTGCCCGGCCATTGAACCTAAAACAATAATCAATAAGGCGACAAACAAAAAGTTGATTCCGAAGCACTGATATTTTGGATCTCTCCCTGAAACTGCCGGCGCGATATACAATCCTGTTGCCAGCCAGGCCGTTGCAATCCAAAAAATAGCCAATTGGGTATGCCAGGTACGTGTGACTGCATAAGGCAAAATCTGATCAATAGGAATTCCATACAAACCATTTCCTTCCACACCATAATGCGCTGTTATGATTCCGAATAGCATTTGCAGAATCATTAATAAGCTAACGATCCAAAAGTATTTTACAACCAGTCTCATCGAGGGTGTTTTTCCCTGTTTAATTAACGGATCTTCTTTTGGAAGCGGAAATTCTTCTTCCTCCCCAGATTTTGCGTGATAAAAAACTAAGATTCCGATACTCAGAATCAATAAAATAATACTAACTCCTGACCAGGCTAAAAGTTCTTTAGTAGCTTTGTTTCCGACCAATTCATCTGAAGGCCAATTGTGCGTATACGAAATATCCGAATCAGGACGATTGGTAACCGTTGCCCAGGTGGCCCAAAAGAAGAATGCATTCATTTTTTGCATTCTTACTTCATCTTTAATCGAATTTTTCGGAATCGCATATTCTTCTCTTAATTTATCAAACTGAGGATCATTTGTAAACAGTCCTTTATAATATTCACTTAGATTTTTAATTGCTGCCACACGATTTTCAGATATTGTAAGAACACCCGAAGCTGCATTGTATCGATTGGTTCGTAAATCTTTTTGCAAACGAACTTTTAATGCTGCTTGTTTCTCAGCATCAAGCTCCACAAATTTTTTATTAAAATCTTCTTTCGCAAATTTATCCAATATAAAAAGCGCTTCCCGATGCAGCCAATCAGCAGTCCAATCAGGGGCAACATAAGCTCCGTGTCCCCAGATAGATCCCACTTCCTGACCGCCTATACTTTGCCATACATTTTGCCCGTCTTTAATTTCCTGTTCAGAAAAAATAAGTTTTCCGCTTTCAGAAATCACTTTTTTAGGAAGTGGTGGTGCCTGTTGGTAAATTTCGTAACCATAATAACCCAGTACTGCAAATGATATACTCATTACCAATGCAAATACGATCCATAATTTTTTTTCTCTTTTCATTTCTTTTCGCTTCAATAAAAGATAATTTTATCCTTTATTAGTTTTAAAAAAAACTCCAATCTCATTACCTATTGGAGTTCTTTACTATTTACTCAACAATTAATACACCTTTCATCATCGCCACGTGACCCGGGAAAGAGCAAATGAACTTGTAAGTTCCTTTTTTATCAATTGTAAATTCGATCGTATCTTCTTCACCACCTCCCAGTAATTTTGTATGGGCAATAATTGAAGCTTTTTCAGATACCGGAATATAATCAGTCGCTTTTGCCTCATTTGCTTTTAAAGCAAAAGCCGCTTCATCTGTTCCTTCCTGAAGGATAACCAAATTGTGCCCCATTGCTTCTTTTGGAATTTTTCCAACATGTTTTAATGTGAGTTTAATTGGTTTTCCTGCCACAGCTTTCAATTCATTTTTATTGAACTGCATTTGGTCATTTCCTTCAATGACTAAAACATTTTCTACAGTTGCTTCAGGTTGTACACCTTCTGACTCAGTATTATTTACTTCTGTTGGCTGCTCCACTGGCGCCGTTTCTTTTTTTCCGCAGGAAGTTATCGTTAAAAGTCCCATTAAGGCAACTAGTGAAATTTTGGTTTTTGTATTCATTTTAAGGTATTTATTAAATATTAATCGTTTGTAATCAATGTTTTCAAAAAGAAATCACCCGATTTTACCCCTAAAGCAAGCTGTTCTAAAGTTGTTTTAGTAAGCATTTCCAGAAGAAGACCCCTTATTTTTTTAAATTCATGGTGAACGGGACAAGGATGCTGTTCTGAACATTCTTTAAGTCCAATACCGCAGCCTTTGTAAATTTTATCACCATCTATCGCATCTACAATCTGAATTAATTTTATCGATTTCAGAGCTTCGCCCGAAACTTCAAAACCTCCTCCTACTCCTTTTGCCGAATGTATAATGCCGTTTTTTGTCAAAATCTGCATAATCTTAGCAGTAAATGGCTCTGGTGAATCTATCTCTTTGGCAACGTCTTTTATTCCAACTCTTATACCTTTAGAAGATTTGGTTGCTATAAAAATAGAAGCTCTAATTCCGTACTCACACGCTTTTGAAAACATATACTGATTGATTAATTCTTTACAAATGTATTTATTTTTATTATAAAAGACAAAATTATCTTTAATTAAAATTCAACAAAGAAATGCTTATTTATAACCAAAATAATTAAGACGCTCTAAAACACTTATTCAGCACCAAATTCCTAAAAAACAAATTTTAAGTTTAACTTTGAAAGTACTTAAAAAAAATTAATCTCTAAGACATGCCATTAAGCAACTCAAAAGATTTAAAATTGGCCGTTCTGATTGACGCCGACAATGTACCCTACAGCAATGTAAAAGGAATGATGGAAGAAATTGCGAAATTTGGGACACCGACCACAAAACGTATTTACGCTGACTGGACAAAACCAAATTCTAACGGCTGGAAAGGTGTTTTACTTGAACATGCTATCACTCCTATACAGCAATACAGCTATACTGTTGGGAAAAACTCCTCCGATTCTGCTCTTATAATCGATGCAATGGATTTACTTTACTCCGGAAAACTAGACGGTTTTTGCATTGTTTCCAGCGACAGCGATTTTACACGTCTTGCCATTCGATTACGAGAATCCGGTATGAAAGTAATTGGTATTGGAGAAAAGAAAACCCCAAATTCTTTTATTGTTGCCTGCGACAGATTCATATACATTGAAGTTCTGGACGGCGCTATTCAGAAGAAGAAACCCAAAGTTACAACTACAACCGACACTAAAAAACCAGCCGAAAAACCGGCTGAAAAAGCACTGCATAAGATTGACAAACAAACCATTGACCTTATCGAGGCTACCATTGAAGATATTGAAGACGACGATGGCTGGGCATTTTTAGGAGATGTTGGAAATCTTATTGTGAAGAAGAAACCAGAATTTGACCCTAGAAATTATGGCTTTTCAAAACTTACTCCTATGTTAAAATCACTGACCGATATTCTTGAAATCGACGAAAGAGAATCGGACAAAAAAGGAATTAAGCACGTTTATGTACGCCTGCGATTCAATTGATTATAAATTATTACTCTTTAAATACTTGCAAACATGAGAAAAAAATTCTTCATCTATGGATTCTTATTGTTTCTAATTGTTTTAGCCATTTATCTTTACACGAAACGAGGTTTTTTACTGGTGATTATTCTACCTATATTATTAGTGGTAGGTATTTACAACGCTACTCAAAAAAAACACGCAATTTTAAGAAACTTTCCGGTTTTGGGCTATTTCAGATATTTATTTGAAATGATTGCTCCCGAAATCCAACAGTATTTTATTGAACGATCAACTGACGGAAAACCATTCTCCAGAAACCAGCGCTCTATGGTTTATCAAAGGGCTAAAAACATCGATTCAAACACGCCTTTCGGAACGCAGCAAAATCTGAATCATGACAGTTACGAAGGAATAAAACACTCCATCTTTCCTGCAAAAGTTAACGAGGAATTACCTCGTGTACTGGTGGGCGGAAAAGACTGTAAACAACCTTATCTGGCCTCGTTATTTAATGTTTCGGCAATGAGTTTCGGTTCGCTAAGTGAAAATGCCGTTCGTGCCATAAATATTGGTGCTCAAAAAGGAAATTTCTATCAGAATACCGGAGAAGGCGGTTTAACCGAATTTCATCTTGCGGGTGGCGGCGATATCACCTGGCAAATTGGCACCGGATATTTTGGCTGCAGGGACGCTGAAGGCAACTTCAGTCCTGAAAAGTTCTCCGAAAAAGCCAATCTTCCTAATGTAAAAATGATCGAAATTAAGCTTTCACAAGGAGCAAAACCAGGTCATGGCGGTGTACTTCCAGCGAGAAAAAATACCGAACAAATTGCCAAAATCAGAGGAGTTGAACCTCACACCACCATTCTTTCTCCTCCGGGACATCATGCCTTTTCAGACACCAAAGGCCTTATCCGTTTTGTAGCACAATTACGCGAACTGTCCAACGGAAAACCTATTGGTTTTAAATTATGTATCGGAAATACTGCCGAATTTGAAGCCATTTGCCACGAAATGATTACCGAAAATATTTTCCCTGACTTTATTACAGTTGATGGTGCTGAAGGAGGTACCGGAGCTGCTCCATTAGAGTTTGCTGATGGCGTAGGAATGCCGTTTGAACCTGCACTAATATTTGTAAACAAAACATTAGTTGGTTTAAACATTCGCGATAAAATCCGCATTATTGGAAGCGGAAAAATCATTTCCGGCTATTCCATTCTCCATGCAATAGCTTTGGGTGCCGATATGTGCAATAGCGCACGTGGTTTCATGTTTTCATTAGGCTGTATTCAAGCCTTGCGTTGTCACAATAACGAATGCCCGACCGGAGTAGCCACTCAAAACAAAATGCTCATGAAAGGCCTGGTGGTAACCGATAAATCCGATCGTGTGTATCACTTTCATAAAAACACCTTACATTCTGCCAACGAACTTCTAGCGGCAGCGGGTAAAAAAAGTTTTAGCGAAGTCGATATTAATATTTTCATGCGGGGTGATGAATTTGGCAATTTATCTGACAACTATTTCCCGGACAACTTAACAAATGTAACAAAACATTAAAAAAAATACTTATAAAACAAAAACCAATACATAGCTTTTTTATTACATTTGTATAGATATTAACTTATTTAACCACTAAGATAAATCGTTAATCTTTTAACCCACTAAACAAATTAATCAATGCCATTAACACCCAAAGGCTATCGCATAGAAATGCTTGATCACCATCAAAAAGAAAATCTGGCAAATGATTTTATTCACGGATTTAAAAATGTTTCGGAATACATTAATGGTGTTTGCTACGAAACCGTTGCCTATGTTCAATATTTACTACATCCCACAAAAATTTCACTCCGCGAAATGGAAACCATTACAGGTAAACATTGGGTGGAGAAATTCACTACACAGAGAGAGTGGACGGGCGAAACAATTCCTGCAGGAACTGCTATTGGATTTTATCGTATCAATTCAAGCGGTTTCTTTCATTTTGCATTAGGAGCCGGAGGAACTCAAATCCGTGCCGTTAACGGATTAACCCTTGGAGCAAGCTGGACATTTGAAGTCAATCTTCCCTCTGTTCTTGGACCAAGAAACGAAGATGGTACCTACAACTATGACAATAGCAAAATCAGAGTTTATCTAATGTATCTCTAAAAAACAAAAACTTAATAATTATAAAGAAATAAAAGCCCTATCCACTATTGTTCTTATTTTAACAAATTCGGAAGGGCTTCTTTATTTATAACCTCTTTTGCCAAAACCGTATTGTCATCAGCCAAAAAGTAAGTATCGAACCTTACTCCTTCTTCAATCAATTCCTGAGGAATTTTGTTCTCTTTTATCATCTTTTTCAACAAAATTGGAAATGACGAAACAGCTGCCGATTTATTCGATTCATTTTCTTTTAAATTGGTTTCAAACCTCAATTCAATTTTATCATCTTCAAGATAACCTCTTGCTGTAGTAAGCGTTATGTTTTCTTCATGAAAACTCTTGGCTGTACTCTTATTATAGGTAACTACATATTCCTGGAGTTTTTGCTTTGTATTTTTACAACTAACCAATGACATTACTAAGGCCGCGGCAAATAAGGCTGGTATTATTTTCTTCATCCTATTTTTTTTATTTTTTTACAATTCATTAAGCTCTAAAAGCATCTCAAGATACTAATAATCTCTCTAATTTCTAAAACTGGAAAAAAACAGCCCTCTTTAAACTTTTCGATTGTATCAAACGCTTACTATTTTACCACCTTATTCCTATCTTTGTTTCACTTAAAATGCCATGTTAAAATTGAAAAAGCCAAGAATCTACTACCTATTTGCATTTCTTTGTGTGATTTGCTGTGGAATTCTCTCCAGAAAAATTGCAATCATTCCGCTCTATTTTGGAGATGCGCTGTATGCCGTCATGATCTATTTATTAGTCAGAATTTTATTTTTTAACCAAAAAACCTCCATTACTGCGATAATTTCATTGACCATTTGCTACGGAATAGAATTTCTTCAGCTTTATCAGGCAGATTGGATGATTACGCTTAGGAAAACTCTTTTTGGCAGATATGTTCTGGGACAAGGCTTTTTATGGAGCGACCTTCTTGCCTATACATTGGGAATTGTAACGGCTTTTATCATCGAAAAAATCATACTAAATTATACTACCTATGAAAATCGTATTCGCATCAAACAACAAAAATAAAATCCAGGAGATTCAAAGTATTCTTCCTGAAAGCATAAAAATAGTAAGTCTTGAAGAAATTGGCTGTTTTGAAGACATAGAAGAAACAGCAGACACCATTGAAGGAAATGCCATTTTGAAAGCCAATTATGTAACGGAAAAATACGGATACGATTGTTTTGCCGACGATTCAGGTTTAGAAGTGACTGCTTTAAATGGTGAACCAGGGGTATATTCAGCCCGATATGCAGGCAAGCAACGCAATGACGATGACAACATGAATAAACTGTTAGAAGCCTTAAAAGACCAACCAGACCGCAGCGCCCAGTTCAAGACCGTTATTACTTTAAACTTAAAAGGAGAACAGCATTTATTTACGGGAATTGTAAAAGGAACTATCGCTTTGGAAAAAACAGGAGATCAGGGTTTTGGGTACGATCCGATTTTTCAGCCTGAAAACTATACTAAAACATTTGCTGAATTACCCCGAGAAGTAAAAAATACCATAGGCCATCGCGGAAAAGCAACTCAGCAACTAATTGATTTTCTGAATTCAACCAAATAATTGTTTAAAATACAACATTTTAGAGTACAAAATTGATATTTCGTGACGTTTTTTTTTAGAGAATTCTTCATTTTTCGATAAAAATGATTTTACACCAAACATAACTTTTTGATAATCAAATCATAACAAATACATAATTCTTAAAAGAGCATTAGTTTATCTGAATAATTAACAGTAATTTTGCACCCTATTTTAAATACACATATGAATAAATTTGAACAATTAGGATTGAATGAATCGTT
This sequence comes from Flavobacterium sp. WG21, assembly GCF_000335775.1. Classification (NCBI taxonomy): domain Bacteria; kingdom Pseudomonadati; phylum Bacteroidota; class Flavobacteriia; order Flavobacteriales; family Flavobacteriaceae; genus Flavobacterium; species Flavobacterium sp. WG21. Next base: position 79,209 of record NZ_AMYW01000020.1, on the reverse strand, counting down.
ACTGAAGGCGATTTTAGATCTAGGATTTGAAAATCCGTCAGAGGTACAGGAAAAGGCGATTCCCCTATTATTGGAAAAAGACACAGATATGGTTGCGTTGGCTCAGACAGGGACAGGGAAAACGGCAGCTTTCGGTTTTCCGCTAATTCAAAAAATTGATGCTGACAACAGAAATACACAGGCATTAGTTTTATCGCCAACACGAGAACTTTGTTTACAGATTACCAACGAACTTAAAAACTACGCAAAATACGAGAAAGGTATTAATGTTGTAGCAGTTTACGGCGGGGCTAGTATTACAGAGCAAGCAAGAGAAATAAAAAGAGGAGCACAAATTATTGTGGCTACTCCGGGAAGAATGCAAGACATGATTAACAGAGGATTGGTTAACATTAAAAACATAGATTACTGTGTGCTTGATGAGGCTGACGAAATGTTAAACATGGGATTTTATGACGATATCTGCTCTATTTTATCAGATACTCCAGACGAAAAAAGTACATGGTTGTTCTCTGCAACAATGCCACAAGAGGTTGCCAGAATTGCAAAACAATTCATGAGCGAACCATTAGAAATCACAGTTGGAACTAAAAATTCAGGTTCTGCAACGGTTTCTCACGAATTTTACTTAGTAAATGCACGTGACCGTTACGAAGCCTTAAAACGTTTAGCCGATGCTAACCCGGACATTTTCTCTGTGGTTTTCTGTCGTACTAAAAGAGATACTCAGGCTGTAGCCGAAAAATTAATTGAAGATGGATATAGCGCTGCTGCGTTGCACGGAGATTTATCTCAGGCACAACGTGACGGGGTAATGAAATCGTTCCGTGGAAGACAAATTCAGATGCTTGTTGCTACTGACGTTGCTGCACGTGGAATTGATGTTGATAACGTAACACACGTTGTAAACTACCAATTACCTGATGAAATCGAAACGTACAACCACCGTTCAGGTCGTACCGGTAGAGCAGGAAAATTAGGAACTTCTATTGTAATTGTTACAAAAAGTGAGTTGCGTAAAATTTCTTCTATCGAAAGAATCATCAAACAAAAATTCGAAGAAAAATCAATTCCATCCGGAATCGAAATCTGCGAAATTCAATTGTTGCACTTAGCAAACAAAATTAAAGATACTGAAGTTGATCACGAAATTGACAACTACTTACCAGCAATCAACAATGTTCTTGAAGGTTTATCTAAAGAAGAATTGATTAAGAAAATGGTATCGGTAGAATTTAACCGTTTCATCGCTTATTACAAAAAGAACAGAGATATTTCAACTCAATCAGGTGAAAGACGCGAAAGAAACGATTCTGAACCAAGAGAATTCAACAACAACGGGGCAGTTCGTTATTTTGTAAACATCGGTTCAAGAGACAACTTCGACTGGATGTCACTTAAAGATTACCTGAAAGAAACATTAGACTTAGGTCGTGATGACGTATTCAAGGTAGATGTAAAAGAAGGCTTCTCTTTCTTCAACACAGATCCTGAGCATACTGAAAAAGTAATGGAAGTATTAAACAACGTACAATTAGAAGGACGTCGTATTAATGTTGAAATTTCTAAAAATGACGGTGGCGGAAGACGTGACCATAACGGACGCAGTGGTGGTGGACGTAGTTCTGGCGGATCAAGAAGAGAAGGAAACTTTGCTCCAAGACGTGAAGGTTCAGGAGGCGGATTCAGAAGCGACAGAAACTCTGCTCCAAGAGAAGGTGGTTTCAGAAGTGAAAGAGGTTCTTCACCAAGAAGAGAAGGCGGCTTCAGAAGCTCAGCTCCAAGAAGCGAAGGAAGTTCAGACAGAGCTCCAAGACGTTCTGAGAGCTTTGGTGATTCTTCAAGACCAAGAAGACCAAGAAGAGATTAATACTTTAATATCTTAAAAATACAAAATCCCAAATTCCGAACATAATTGGAATTTGGGATTTTTTTATTAAAATCTCCCCCTCTACAAGTGAGTTTTGTCATCCCTTACAATGTAATTCAAACTTCCTTCTCACTTTTTATTTAAATACTAAAAGCTACACTATTGCCTTTGTTAATTTTCTTATAATTATATTCGAAGACTGCAAAATATTTAATCGTGATTTACTACTTTTAGAACTTTAAATCAGGATATGAAATATTTCGCAGTTTTCTTTTTTACGCTATTATCAGCCATCGGTTTCGCGCAAGACACTGAGTCTTCCGTTCCGCAAAGAGTTTCAGGCTACATTATCAACGACAATAGTAAACAACCTCTTTCTAATGTAAATATCATCAACACAAACAAAGTACGTGGTGCAAAATCTGATGCTAAAGGATATTTTGAAATTGATGTTCAGCTTAACGATACTATTCACTTCTCAATTTTAGGTTTTCAATCTTTAAGGGTCAGAGTAACTAATGACTGGATTAAAAATAAAGTAACCCGAATTCAGCTTACCGAAAAAGCAATTGCACTGGAAGAAGTAATTATTGCTCCTTTTAATTTAACCGGTTACCTTGAAGTCGATTCAAAATTAATTCCGACCAAAGAAAATTACCGTTATAGTATTTCCGGTCTTACACAAGGATATGAAGCTGGTGAATATTCACCAAATGCCTTCGGTAAAGTATTAGGTTCTATTTTCAACCCCGCCGATATGCTCTACAATTTCTTTGGTAAAAATGCAAAAGAACTCAAGAAGCTGAAGGAAATGCGAAAGGACGATACAGTTCGCAATCTGTTGGAATCAAAATTTGATCGCGAAACGGTCTCCGTACTTTTAGGGATCAGCAAAGACGAAATCCCTGATATACTGCAACGTTGTAACTATTCAGATTCCTTTATACAAACAGCAAATGATTTGCAGATTATGGATGCCATTAGCGGATGTTATGAACAATATAAAGTATTGAAAAGGAATTAGAAAATTACTCTTAGCTTAAAATATACCAAATCCTCAATTTTTAAAATTGGGGATTTTTTTGTTCTGTAATCGAGTCAAATAACTTTACCAACCTTAGTTTCTTCAAATAATTAAAGGTTTTCATTGTTTTTTTGAGTAAATTAGACATTCTGCGACTATTGAGAATCCAGTTTACATCAAATAATACCGTAAAGACCATGACAGATATTACCCAGAAAATTTTAAATTTTATCGATCTTCAAAAAGGAGAAGAAAATAAAAAATCGGTAATCGAAAACATAACCGGCGCGGTTTCTTTTAGAGGATCAAACATCTGGATTCTTGCCTGCGCCATTATTATTGCCTCTGTAGGACTAAATGTTAACTCTACAGCGGTTATCATTGGCGCCATGCTTATTTCGCCTTTAATGGGACCTATTGTTGGTGCCGGTTTTGGTTTGGGAATGTACGATTTTGAACTTCTGAAAAAGTCCATGAAAAACCTGCTGATCGCAACAGTGGTAAGTTTAAGCACTTCGGCTATTTATTTCTATATTAGTCCGTTTAAAGAAGCGCAATCCGAATTACTCGCTAGAACCTCTCCAAATATCTATGACATTCTTATTGCCTTTTTTGGCGGTTTAGTAGGCGTAATTGCTGTGACCAGAGTAGAAAAAGGAAATCCAATTCCGGGTGTAGCGATTGCAACTGCTCTTATGCCGCCCCTTTGTACTGCAGGCTACGGACTGGCACTTGGAAATTATGCGTACTTTTTTGGTGCCCTTTATCTCTACACCATCAACTGCGTATTCATTTGCATTGCCACTTTTGTGATCGTAAAATTCTTAAATTACCCCGTTACAAAACAACTGGATCTACAACAGCAAAAGAGAGTGAAGTATGGAATTACACTGCTCATTTCACTATTAATTGTGCCTAGTATCTATTTTGCCTATCAATTGTATATTCAAAAAAGCTACACTTCCAGAACCGAAATTTTTATACAAAAGGAATTCCTCGATAAAGACTATCCTATTATCTATAAAAAAATCAAATACAATACTACCCCCAGAAGAATCGAGTTGGCTTTTTTAGCCAAAAAATTTAATGATGGGGAAATTATCAATCTTAATAAAAAATTAACTGAGTATGATCTTCCCAATACTAAATTGATTATCAGACAAGATACCGTTAATTTAAGAAAGGATATTATGAATCAGATCAACAACAATCAAACTGTAGTCGATCAAAAAGACATCCTTATCAATAGTCTTCGAAATCAATTAGAACAATATCAATTCAATACTACTCAGATTAATAACGAAGCAAAAATACTTTTTCCTGCTGTTACGTCTTTAAAAATTGGTAATTACAATATTGAAGAAGAGCCCAATAAATCGAAAATAATCCCTGTAGTTCTTTTTCAAAGCAAGAAAAAAATTGATTCAGATACCAAACAAAAAATGAAACTATGGCTAAAAGAAAGACTTGCCAAAGATTCCGTTGAAGTATATCAGCAAAATTAGTTTTCAGTTTACAGTCGCAGTTTGCAGTTTTTTAAAACCGAATACTGCGACTGCGACTGCAAACTGAGACTGAATATTATTATTTAACAGGAATGTTCGAAAGGATTTCCAATACGAATTTCCAGTATTTCTGAGCTGATGAAATGCTCGCTCTCTCATCAGGAGAATGCGCCCCGTGAATAGTCGGACCGAAAGAAATCATGTCCATATCCGGATAGTTTGTTCCTAAAATTCCACACTCCAGACCTGCATGACAAGCCACTACTTTTGGTTTCTCGTTATTTTGTTTCTCATAAATTCCAACCAAAGTATCTAAGATTTCAGAATTTACGTTTGGTGTCCAACCTGGGTAAGAACCCGAAAGCTCCACTTCACAACCTACTAATTCAAAAGCAGAACGCAAAGCATTAGCCAAGTCAAATTTCGAAGTCTCAACAGAAGAACGTGTTAAACATCCAATGGTTATTTCGCCATCTTTTACAATTACTCTCGCAATATTGTTTGATGTTTCTACTAAATCTTCCATATCAGCACTCATTCTGTATACTCCGTTATGAGCTGCATAAATAGAACGAATAATACCTTCCTGAACACCTAAATCCATTACTTTCTCCGGTAAGTCGCATTTTACGATTTCAATAGATAAGTTAGGTTCGGTCGTTTTGTACTCCGCCTTAATGTCATTGATGATTTCCTGCATATCAAAAATATACGCCTCATCAAACATTTCAGAAATAATTACTCTGGCGACACTTTCTCTCGGAATTGCATTTCTTAAACTTCCTCCATTAATCTCCGCTACCTGTAATCCGAAATTTTCAAAAGCATCAAACAGCAAACGGTTCATGATCTTATTAGCATTCCCTAATCCTTTATTAATATCCATACCTGAATGGCCTCCATTAAGCCCTTTTACGGTAATAATATGTCCAACTGATCCTTCCGGAACTTCTTCTTCATTATAAGTTCTTGTAGCGGTTACATCAATCCCTCCGGCACAGCCGATATCAATCTCATCATCTTCTTCTGTATCTAAATTCAAAAGAATCTGTCCTTGTAAAATACCTCCTTTAAGATTCAGGGCTCCGGTCATTCCGGTTTCCTCATCAATTGTAAACAAAGCTTCTATAGCCGGGTGCGGAATATCTTTACTTTCTAAAATTGCCATAATTGTCGCTACTCCCAATCCATTATCCGCACCAAGTGTTGTACCACGCGCACGAACCCAGTCACCATCAACATACATATCGATTCCTTGAGTATCAAAATCAAAAACAGTATCTGCATTTTTTTGGTGCACCATATCCAAATGTCCCTGCATTACAATTGCTTTGCGATTTTCCATTCCCGGAGTTGCCGGTTTTCTGATGATTACATTTCGGATTTCGTCTTCAAAAGTTTCTAAACCTAAGCTGTTTCCAAAGTCTTTCATAAATTCAATTACACGCTCTTCTTTTTTTGACGGACGTGGAACGGCATTTAAATCGGCAAACTTATTCCATAGTGCCTTTGGTTCCAGATTTCTAATTTCCTGACTCATTATATTTTTGTTTGTAGTTTAACAATTAAGTGCCCCAAAGTTACAAAGTTTAAATGCTATTTTCGTCACAAATTTCACGAATTAGCATTAATCTAATAGCTAAAAAACAAATTCCGCAAAATGCCTCTTTTTTAGTTCTAATATTGTATTTATATTTACGTAATTCAAAACTAAAATTGTGAAATCGAAATACATCTTACCCCTATTTCTTGTTGTTCAGATTATCCTCTTAAAAATCCTCCCCTTTTTTCCTGATTTTGTAGAAGGGCTCTACAGCAACAACTTATACATTAGAATTTCACATTTTTCCAGAACACTTTTAGGTAAAGTTTCATTCTCTGTAGGCGATTGCATTTATGCTATTTTAATTTTATCAGCGATAAGCTGGTTTTGGAAGATTAGAAAAACATGGAAAACAAATTGGAAAGATCATGTTTTAACGATGCTGGGTAAAATTTCCATTTTTTACTTTTTCTTCCATCTCCTCTGGGCCTTCAATTATTATCGCGAACCTCTATTTGAAAAAATGCAAATCACAAAGGAATATAGTGATGCCGACTTATTAGTTTTTACAAAGAAATTAATCTTAAAAACGAACGAGATTCAACTTCTTATAACTAAAAATGACAGCGCTAAAATTGTCTTTCCATACACTCAAAATGAAGCTTTTAGAATGAACTTAAACGGATATGAAAATCTGGCAAAAGAATACCATTATTTCAGCTACGAGATTCCGAGCGTTAAAAAATCGCTCTTTAGTCTGCCATTAACTTATATGGGCTTTGGAGGTTATCTTAATCCGTTCACTAATGAAGCACAGGTCAATGATTTATTACCTATGTATAATTTTCCCGTAACGACCTGTCATGAAATGGCACATCAAATGGGGTTTGCCAGCGAAAGTGAGTGCAATTTTATTGGGGTTCTGGCTTCGGTTAAAAATGATAATTTGTATTATAAATACTCCGGCTACAGCTTTGCCCTACGCTATTGTTTAGGAATCTGGCAAGTTAAAAATGAAACTATTTTTAAACAATTAAAAAAACAAATCCATCCGGGAATTCTAAAAAACTATCAGGAAAGCCAGGATTTCTGGAAACAATATGATACTTTTATTGATAAAGGCTTTCATGTTTTCTATGATAATTTTTTAAAAATAAATCATCAGAAAGACGGCTTGGAGAGTTATAGTAAATTTGTAGATTTAATGGTGAATTATTATAAAACCAGAGAATTATAAAAAATCACTGCAAATTACACTGGGGTTTTTAGCCACAGATTATTAGAAATTAAAAAGATTTCCTTCAGATGCTTTTAGTTGAAATAAATAATAGTAAACAACCCTGACCTCAGATTTAAGACAAAAATCGATTTAATCTTTATAATCTGTGGCAAGCAAAAAAAAATAAACAGTACCTTGTAACAAAATAGATTTCAACACTACTAATAAATTTATGAGCGAAAATCTAGAACAGTCATTTGTTACGCAATTGCAGGCAAATCAGAATATAATCCACAAAATATGTAGATTATATACTGCCGGCGAAGATGCTCACAAAGATTTGTTTCAGGAAATCACCATACAGCTCTGGAAAGCGTATCCAAAATTTAGAGGCGACAGCAAATTTTCGACCTGGACGTATCGAGTTGCCTTAAACACCGCTATTACCTTATACCGAAAAACTAAACGAACCGTATCAACCGTAGAATATGAAAGTCATCAGCATTTTATAAAAGATGTTGATTACAATTATGAAGAAGAAGAACAGATTAAATTGATGTACAAAGCGGTTTATCAGCTTAATGACATCGAAAAAGCATTAGTTTTTATGTATTTAGAAGACAAAGATTATCAAGAAATAGCAGAAACCTTAGGAATCAGCGAAGTGAATGCTCGTGTGAAAATGAACAGAATTAAAGGGAAACTTAAAAAAATACTAAATCCTTAAAAATTATTATGAAAGAACTGGATTTATTAAAAAAAGACTGGAAAAAGAACTCGGATTCTTTTGAACAAATATCGGAAAAGGAAATCTACAAAATGATTCACAAAAAATCATCTTCCATCGTGAAGTGGATTTTAATTATCAGCATTTTGGAAGTACTGTTTTGGACCATCTCGAACTACTTTTCAAATGTAGATGCTGATCTAAAGAAAATGAATCATCCTGAGATCATTCTGGTAATGGATATTTTATTGTATTTTAATTATATCGTAATTTTTGTTTTTATCTACTTTTTCTATAAAAACTATAAAACGATCACGACCACTGTTTCTACCAAACTATTGATGAGCAGCATTCTAAAAACCCGAAAAACGGTTCAGTATTATGTTTGGTACAATTTAGGTATGCTTGTGGTTTCGTCTATACTCAGCTTTTTCATCGGATATGTTTACAATCCGGACATGGCAATTATTAGAGAAAAATTAGCCTTAAATGGAAAAGCAATGCTGTTCTCAATCGGCGCATTGGTATTGCTTGTGCTGGTTCTTTTCGGAATCTTTTGGGGTATTTACAGATTACTTTACGGAACGCTGTTACGCAGGTTATATGCAAATTATAAGGAGCTTAAGAAAATTGATTTCTGATAAGAGGTGCTAAGAAACTAAGGCACTAAGGCTCTAAGAAACCAAGTTACTAAGTTCATTTTGAAACTTGAAACTTGAAAGTTTGAACCCTGAAACAAAAAAAGCAATCTAAAATCAGAAATCTAAAATATCTAGTAATCCCATCTTCTCATTTTATTAAGCTCTTCCTGTACTTTGATTTCTTCTGCCGGAATAACTTTTAAAAATGAAGGATGCTGTTCGATTGCATATTCTACTTTTTCAACAATTTCTTCGATGGTATCGTTTTCATAATCAATTTCAAGAGGTTCTTTGATGATGAAAGACTGTAAAATTCCTTTCTTTTTCATTCGTAGTCCTTTTTTATCAAAAGAACGACGGAAACCGTCAATAACAATTGGAATTACTACAGGTTTGTGCTGTTTTATGATATGTGCCGTTCCTTTACGAACAGGTTTAAATGACTTGGTTGTACCTTGCGGAAATGTAATTACCCAGCCATCTTCGAGTGCAATTCTGATATTTTCAGTATCGTTTGGGTTAACATCACGCTTTTCGGTAACATCAACACCTTTTGCACGCCAGGTTCTTTCTACTGTAATCGCTCCAACGTAAGCCAAAATTCTAGGCAATAATCCGGCCTGCATGGTTTCTTTGGCAGCAACATAATAAATATTCATTTTGGGCTGCCACAGATATCCGATATTCTTAATAGTATCCTGACGTCCGCTTAAACTTGCGTTAAACACATGAAACATCGCCACAACATCAGCAAAATAAGTTTGATGATTCGATATAAACAAAACATTTGTATCCGGAAGCGTTTTAATAATTTCCGATCCTTCGATCTGCAATTCGTTAAAACCTCTGTATCTTCGGTGAGTCATGGCTCCCAGAATACGGATCAACCATTTCTTGATGAATAATATATGTCCGAAAGGATTTCGTTTAAACAATCCCATAGCTGTCAATTGTATTATTTTATTTAGGACGCAAACTTACAAAAATTATTCTTTTACCGATCCTCTAAAACAATTTCTAAAATAAACCGGTAGTACTATGAATATCAAATTGTTAATTTCTACTCTTTATACTTTTTCGCTAAAAGTCGTTTTTAAAACATCTCTCAGTTCACTCAATATCATGGCAGTTGCTCCCCATACAATATGATTTTGTATGTTAAATGCGGGAACTAAAGCATTATTTGCATAAGAAGTTGATAATGTGACTTCAATAACAATTTCGTCATTCAAAAAAACAGAGAGGGGTAATTCTATAATGCTCGCTACTTCTCTGATATCCGGATAAAATAAAAGCTCTTCTTTGGAAATGCCTAAAAAAGGATGCACTAAGAAGTTGCTCGGCGGAATATACATAGGCGTAAAATGTTTGATTAGCTCTATTTTTTCAGGTGCAACGCCTACTTCTTCCTGTGTTTCACGCAAAGCAGTCTCTTCATAATTTGCATCAGTCGTTTCGTATTTTCCTCCGGGGAATGCAATTTGAGACGAATGAACTCCATTATACGCGTTTCGGACAATCAATACGAGATGTGTTTTATTGTTTTTTGGATAAAACAACATCATGACCGCTGCGATACGCGGATTTTTATCTTTCAAATCAAGATTCTTCAAGGCTTCGAGGCGTTCTTTTGGTGCCATTTTAATATGAGCCAACTCCGCCGGTAATACTGCCGGAATTAAATTAGGAACATATTGCAAAAAGTCTTGAAAATCCATAAGCAAAGTTTATTTTTGTACTTTTAAATAAAATATAAATATAGTCCAGAAAACGCGGTTCTACAAGTTTTCTAAAATCAAGTCTTAAAAATGTACAGCAAAGAAGAATCACAAAAGATAAAAAGAGAATTCTGGGTGGCATTCGCCGAAAAATACCCTCGCAAATGGGTACTTTATGATACCAAAATTAAAGATTTCTCTTTTAAATTTTATGTCGATAATAAAAAAGCACAGGTTCTAATTGATATCGAACAAAGAAGTGATGAAAAACGAAATGCCTATTTTGAAAAAATTGAAGCATTAAAAAATATTCTGGAGGAAGAATTCATTAAAGATTTGGTTTTCGAAAAAAACTATACTCTTGAAAGTGGTAAAACGATTAGTCGTATTTGGGTTGAGAAACTAGGTGTTGGTTTTAGTAACCGCAATAACTGGGATGCTATTTTCGATTTCTTTAACGAAAAAATGCATGCTCTGGAAATGTTTTATCTGGAATATGATGAGTTTATTAAGGATATTGATTCTTAGAAAAGAGGAACTAAGGTTCTGAGTTTCTAAAGTTCTGAGAAAACCTATTAACTCTTGAGATATTTTATCTCGAGCATGATGAATTTATAAAGGATATAGATTCTTAATAAAAAACATTAAGATTCTGAGCTGCTAAGACTCTAAGAAAGCATACTAACTTAGTAACTTAGAACCTTAGCAACTCAGAACCTCAAACTACACACTAACCATATTATACACAATAATATGATCGTCGTAGTTGATATAAAGCTGTTTGCGGAAATCTTGTTTTTTTCGGGTGATGATAGATAACTTACAGGCTTTGCCGTCATTGTCTTTACACATAAAAGAATAAACAATATCGGTATCGTTTTCTTCCCGCTCAATGTAATCCAAAATACTGAAAAGCTGTATTTCCTGCGAGTAAACCACAATTCTGTGTTTATTGGTATCCAGAATTACCGAAAGGTTAACCAAATCAAGATTAGACCATTCACCCCATTTGCCTTTTTCATTTTTTTCCAAAACACTAAAACCAGATGTTTTAAACTGGTAAGACTGACTAAAAGTTTGCTGTAAACCAAGTCCGAAAAAAAGTAAAAGTATAAAAGTGCGTGTAGGATTCATATTGTATTTCTTGGGGGTAATTTATAACTCAAATTTAGCTTTTTCCTGGCAGGCAGCTTCAAAATCGGACATCATTTGTTGAACAATTTGCTCTACTGGCAAAATTTCATGAATTAATCCTGCAATTTGGCCTATTTCAAGTTCTCCCTCTTCAAGATCTCCTTCAAACATTCCTTTTTTAGCTCTGGCTCTTCCTAAAAGCTGCACCAAATCCTCTTTCGAAGGACATTTTTCATACAATTCCTGAACGTCCTGATAGAATTTATTCTTAACCAATCGAACAGGTGCCAGTTCTTTTAAAGTCAGTTGTGTATCTCCTTCTCTAACCTTAACGATTGTTTCTTTAAAATTATCATGTGCCGAAGATTCGATCGAAGCAGCAAAACGGCTTCCCACCTGAACTCCATCGGCTCCTAAAACCATTGCAGCAAGCATTCCTCTGCCTGTTGCAATTCCCCCGGCAGCAATAAGTGGTATCTGAACTTTCTCTTTCACCATCGGGATTAAAGTTAAGGTTGTCGTTTCGTCGCGTCCATTGTGTCCCCCTGCTTCAAATCCTTCGGCCACGATAGCATCAACACCTGCCTCCTGCGCCTTCAAAGCAAAAACACTGCTGCTCACTACATGTACAACTGTAATTCCTTTTTCTTTTAAAAACGAAGTCCACGTTTTTGGATTTCCGGCAGAAGTAAAAACAATTTTCACTCCTTCTTCTACCACAATATTTATAATTTCTTCGATATTTGGATACAGCATCGGAATGTTAACTCCAAATGGCTTACTGGTCGCTTTTTGGCATTTCTGAATATGTTCCCGTAAAACTTCGGGATACATAGAACCTGCTCCAATTAAACCTAAACCTCCTGCATTACTTACTGCTGCTGCTAATTTATAACCGCTGTTCCAGATCATTCCTCCCTGAATAATTGGATATTTGATCTTAAAAAGTTGTGTAATTCTGTTCATTCAAAAATGTAGTTATTGTTTAATTATCTTTCCCGTTTTGTGAAGACCATCTGCATCAAAAGTATAAAAATACAATCCGCTTTTTAGTCCTTCAACAGAAAGAATAGGGTTTTGATTTGTAATTTGTTTTTCGATTAGTTTTTGCCCCAGAACAGAGTACACAGAAACAGAAGCGGTACTGTTCTCAAACAAAAAGGAAATCGCTGTTTTAGTTGGATTTGGAAAAACAGAAAAAACTTCTCCTAAAGACTTGAAGTCTTCCACTCCTAAAGCAGCTCCAAAATTAGGAATTCCGTAACCATAATTATTATTGGGTGTCGTATATCGATCTGAAGACTGCAGAATCATCTGCCTAATTTCTTTATTTGTTTTGGATGGAAAAGCCTGCCACAAACAAGCAATCATTCCCGCCATAATTGGACAAGAAAACGAAGTTCCGTTTATGGTTGTAATATTCCCCCCGGTATCAGATACAACAGCTGCCGTACCTTGTGCCATAACATCCGGTTTAATTCTTCCGTCAGAACTTGGTCCTATCGAGCTAAAACCTGATCTAACTTTCGAAGAAGTTACAGCACCTACTGTAATTACCGAAACAGCATCTGCAGGTCCTCCAATATGAGGTTCAGTTGTAGCTCCTTCATTTCCAGCCGAAGCAACTACGATTATTCCTTTATTAAAAGCCATTTCGGCACCGCGAGAGATAAAATTAGTCACCCCGTTCATATCACTATACGTATGCGTGTAGTTTGGATTATCAAATTCAAAATACCCCAAAGAAGTTGTAATAATATCAGCTCCTACACGGTCTGCTTCTTCTGCTGCCTCTACCCAATACGATTCTTCAACCGGGTTCTCAGTAGGATCATATTCGGTGATGTATAAATAATACGAAGCATCAGGAGCAGTACCTACCAAAGCATTTTCTTTATAACCGCCCATTGTTGAAAGTACCATTGTTCCGTGGCTGTCTCCTGAATAAAAATTGGCATTTCTATTCACATAATCGTACCCTCCTAAAATCTGATTATTATCGATTAATTTCTTAAATGGTAAAGCGGTATTGACTCCCGGAAAACCTGCGTCTAAAACAGCAATTACTTTTCCCGAGCCGGTTTTATTCTGTTGGTGCAGCACTTTTCCATTCAGCATTTCTATCTGTCCTCCTGAAGTTCCGTAGGCATAATCCGCTTTTGATTTCAGTTTGTCTTTTACCTTACTTATCTTATTCTCGGCTACTTTTTTAGAAGTTACATTCAGATTTTTATTGGCGAAAAACACTTTATCGACAAATGACAGTGCCGTAAGTGCAGTAATATCGGTTTGAGTTCCTCTAATATGAAGTGCATTTAACCATTTGGATTTTGCCATAATAGTTATTCCCGAACTCGATCTAACCTGATTGATATAAGAGTCCTCTACAGGTGCATCGGTAAGATCTAACGCAATATTTTGATTGGCTCTCCGGTCTAAGGCACGCTGTGTCAAAATTGTAAGCGGAGCATTAAGAGATGCCTGTGCGTTGGGTTTGTTTTTAAAGTATACCCACGCGTCTTCCTGCGAAAACACCGCGGAAGAAAAAATCAACAACAAAAAGACAAAATAGTGCTTCATGATTACTTTTTTAAAGGTGAAACCTCCGTAAAAAAGTATAAAGCTAAGAAATTACTCCCGAACCAACTAATTCATTCTCTAAATACCAAGCCACAAATTGACCTTCGGTAATGGCGGACTGAGCTTCCTCAAAGCGAACATACATTCCGTTTTCAAACTGATACAAGGTTGCTTTCTGTAATGGCTGACGGTAACGAATTCTTGCCATCACTTCCATTTGCTCACCTTCCTTCAATTTCAAATCTTCGCGAACCCAGTGTACTTCAGAATTACCTACAAACAATGCTTTTTTGAATAAGCCCGGATGATTGCTTGTTAAGCCGGTATAAATAGTATTCGTATCAACATCGGTAGCAATTACAAATAACGGATCTGTAGTACCTCCAACATTTAAGCCTTTTCTTTGTCCGTTTGTAAAATAATGTGCTCCCTGATGTTTTCCCATCACTTTACCCATTGTTGGAAGATAATCCAGTTTTTGAGACTCTATTTTCAATTCGTCTTCCACAGAAATTCCTGTTGGTTTTTCAATTGTATAGATTGAATCGTTTTTGTCAATTTGAACAATAAGACCTTCTTTTGGCTGTAGTTTTTGCTGTAAAAACTCGGGTAAACGCACTTTTCCGATAAAACAAAGTCCTTGCGAATCTTTCTTTTCGGCTGTAACTAATTCCATTTCAGCAGCGATTTCACGAACTTCAGGTTTAGTTAATGCTCCAATTGGGAATAAAGCTTTTGACAATTGTTCCTGAGACAACTGACATAAGAAATACGACTGATCTTTGTTAACATCATTTCCGGCAACTAATTGATAAACCGTTTTTCCGTCCACTTCAATTTCGCTTTTTTGGCAGTAATGTCCAGTCGCAACATAATCGGCTCCAAGACTTAGAGCGATTTTCATAAAAACATCAAACTTGATTTCGCGGTTGCAAAGTACGTCAGGATTTGGAGTTCTTCCTTTTTCGTATTCGTTGAACATATAATCAACGATTTTTTCTTTGTATTCTTCGCTTAAATCAACCGTTTGAAACGGTATACCGAGTTTTTCAGCTACCAATAAAGCATCATTGCTATCTTCTAACCACGGACATTCATTCGAAATCGTAACAGAATCATCGTGCCAGTTTTTCATAAAAAGGCCAATAACTTCATATCCCTGTTGTTGCAATAAATAAGCAGCAACACTTGAATCTACTCCTCCGGAAAGTCCAACAACTACACGTTTCATTCTAAATTGTTTATGTTTTTACAAGGCTGCAAAGATAAGCCCTATTTTTGAAAATTGCAGTAGTTTTTGATTAGTTTATACAATGCCGTTGTAAATAAAACTTATTACTTTCTAATAAATTTATGCGTGATTAATTTGCCTTCATTCATTTCGCTAAGAAAATAAATACCACTGGATAAATTTTCAACATTTAGGATATCCTCTACATTAGCCTTCACTTTAAATGTTGTTATAGTTTTCCCTAATACCGTAATGAGGCTTAAAGTCGCATCGTGATCTGACTTAATTGTTATAATCTTATTACTTGGATTAGGATATATCACAAAGTTTAAGTTTTTATCAAACGATAAGGTGTTCAGGTTAGTATTTGGAATAGTTCCGGAAATAGAATAACTTCCAATAGAACCATACGCCGAATACCCGCCATTAGTTTTATCTCCTGCACCAACCCCACTAATGCTGATAAAATACTTACCAGCCAAAAGATTTGCAAACATAAACCCATCTAGATTGTACGGATCGGAGTCCCAATACTGCCCGATTTCGACACCTGCCGAATTGTACAGCTGAATCAAAATATGAAGATTACCAGTTCCCCATCTGCTTACTGTATTTGCTTCGATACTCACATCTCCTCCGCTAGTAGTAAAACTAAAGAAATCTTTATCGCTTTCTTTTTCTATTACACCATCTCTTTTAATAATTTCTCCTTTACTGCTTAGCGTCAGATTAAATGCTGAACCTGTATTATTTCCATAATCATCAGTTCTGTAACCTATTCCCCAGCTTTTATCAGAAATAATTGCAACATCATCTTCGGTATTATTAGCATTATTATATTCACCTTTACTCCAATGCGAAACGGGTCTGACAAAAGACGTTCCCATGATCGGCCCCCAGGAAGTTCCGTTTAACCCTGAAAAATACCCTTCGCTAGGAGAAGTACGTCCATCATGTTTTAATGAAAAGAGATGCCCGATCTCATGAGAAGCTGTTTCTCCTGCTGCTTTACCGGTATTGACATTAAAGCACCAGGCCGGAACATCATTATCCCATGTAAAAGATCCTATAAAAGCTACACCTCCTTCTCCAGGACTTGCAGTATCTGTGGGAGTGATTACAACACGTTTTCTTTTTGTTTTTGGATAGGTATTAAAAACAGCCTCATTTGTTGTAATATTTAAATTAAAAGGCCTGTAATCTTCTGCAACAACCTCAAAAGCCTGAAGTATAAAAGCATCAGTCATTCCTGAAGGGAGAGCATAAATTGCTCCTCCATTATTCCAAAGGCTTCCCGCAGGCATCGTATGTCCATCAAAATCCAATAATATACATCCTATCCCACCAGGAAAACTTTCTAACTTTAACAGATCTGCATTAATTGTAGCGGAACTATTTTTTGCAGTTTTTGCTTCCTTTTGTGACAGAGTAGCATAATCTACACAAATCAAGGAATTAATATCTACTTTTGATACATAAGCATTTCCATAAGCATCTGATGAGTATTTGTATGCTTCATTTGTTTTCTTAAGAATAATATGTCCTTCAAGTGATTTTTCCATTACCTTAAGGTAAAAAGAAGATCCGGAAACATTTTTAATCTCTCCGATTAAATATTCACTCGAAATGCTTGACTCTTTGTAGTTTATTTTTCCGCTAAAACTTTTTGAATCCGCAATCTGAAGCAAAACATTATTGTTTTCCTTTCTTCCGACAGAGGCCGTAAGCTCCTTCTTCAAGTTGCTAATAAAACTGCTGCATGAGCCTAAGGAAGTCTGAGATACGGCCACATTACTAAAAAAAACAGTCAACACTAAGAGTAATAAAAAGATGTAGTTTTTTTTCATATATTTTTTCTTTTTTTTGTGTGAAGAAGAAACTTTACCAGATACTTCTATAATTAAAAGGTGAATTAGCGAAATCAAGATTCAGCATCGAATATAAATGTTTACTAACTAAAAAAACAGCAATAGGTATTGTTTTTTTTTTTAAAACAAGAACAAAAAAATCATCAGACTCGAACGATATATTTCCAATTCGCTCAATATAAACACAATAAGTAAAGAACCACTCCTTAGAATTTGTCCTTCTCATTCTTCTATAGTGGTAAAATTCAAATTAATACGGAAAACTAAATACCGAGGCATTCAAATTACAAATTATTACTCCGTTTTAGGTTTTGAATCGGCCTGATAACTACTTTTAGGATCACTCATATTAACTTCCTTCGTTAACTTTCCTTTAAAGTAAAACTGCCACATCCCGGATTTCTTCCCTCTGGTAAATTTTCCTTTAGAAGCTACTACTCCATCAGAGTCATAAAAAACAGCATCACCATTGTATTCGTTATTTTTAAAGGTACTTTGTTCCAATAGAATTCCGTTTTGCCCGTACTTCTTATAAATACCCTCTTTCAAACCTTCTTTATAAGTCATTTCCTCAGCAATTTTAGAATCTGCATAAAAAACAGTTCTAACTCCTTCTAATTTTCCGGCTTTATATTTTTCAAGCGTCATAATTGCTTTCGAAGCCTTATGATAGTATTTCCACTCACCTTCACGCGATTTGCCGATTTCCTTTCCTTCGCTTACTTTATTTTTATTCTGATCGTAAAAAATAGTATAAGAACTTCCATCGTTTGCTGTAAAATCACGAGTTGCTACAACATCTCCTTTTTTAGTATCATCAAAAAATTTAAACACTCCGGTTTCTTTTCCGTGACTAAAAGTTCCTTCATAACGAGGACGTTTAGAAACTTCATAAATTCCTTTCCAAACTCCCTCTTTTTTTCCGTTAGAATCCAATTTATTAACCTCTTGCGCTACTGCAAAAAAGGTATTTAATAAAAGTAATCCGGCTATTATTTTTTTAGAAATCATATCTTTTATATTCTATTTTAAACTTTAACGATTCTGACTTTGATTAAGTATATTTCAGATATAAAAAAATCCCGAAGAATCGAGATTTTTTATTGGTATTATTTCTTTTTATTCTGAGCTTTCGCAGCTTCTTGCTGTTCCATTACTTCCTGAAGACGTTGTTGAAACTTACTTTGCTTTTTAGGCTCTTTTAATTTGTTTTCCTGAATCTGAGCGTGAATTTTATCACTATCAACAATGTAATTTTTAATTACATACATGATTCCGATTGTAATTAAGTTCGAAATAAAGTTATACAAACTCAATCCGGCACCATAACTATTGAAGAAAATTAACATCATTAATGGCGAAACATAAATCATGATTTTCATCATTTTTGCCATATCCGGCATACCTTCTTGCTGAGGCGCTGCCATTTGCTGATCTCCGGATGTCATTTTCATGTAGAAGAAAATCGCAATTGCTGCCAAAATTGGGAACAAACTGATATGATCTCCATATAACGGAATATGGAATGGCAATTTTACCACCGAGTCAAAAGAAGACAAATCATCTGCCCAAAGGAAACCTTTTTGTCTTAACTCAAAAGCTGAAGGGAAGAACTGGAATGAAGCATACATAAAAGGAAGCTGAATCAACGCCGGAATACATCCTGCCATTGGGTTCACTCCTGCTTTGTTGTACAGTTTCATCGTTTCCTGTTGTTTTTTCATTGGGTCTTTTTTGAATTTTTCTCCCAATTCTGTAATCTCCGGACGTAAAACTTTCATTTTAGCCTGAGACAGGAATGACTTATAGGTAATTGGCGACATGGCCAATTTGATAATAATCGTAAAGATAATAATCGCAATTCCTAATGATAATCCAATTGTTGAGCTTAAAAATCCAAACAAAGGAATAAAAATCAATCGGTTAATCCAGCCAAAAATCCCCCAACCTAATGGAATAATTTTTTCAAAATTCTTATCGTAAGATTTTAAAATTTTATAATCTGCCGGTCCAAAATACCAGCTCATTTTATAATCTATTTCTCCATTAGAGAAAGCCAAAGGAACATTCGCTTTAAACTGTTTTGTATAAACAGTATCTATTTTTTCGTCTTTTACTAAGTTTTGAGAAACAAGCTGTGACTTTTCAAAAGAAGTATTGGTTTGTAAAATTGTAGCAAAGAAATGTTGCTTAAATGCAATATAATCTACCTTTTCAGGTGTTTCTTCTTTATGATCGCCCTGACCTACATAACTTTCTTTACCATCCTTATAATTATAGTAAATTTCAGCATAACGGTTTTCATACGAAATACTCTTTTCGTTTCTGTACGTTTTTAAATCCCACTGTAAATCTAATGGTTTTCCAGTATTTAAAACTTTGTTTAATCCCTGAGAACGAACATCAAAACCAACTAAATAATCATTTGGTTTAAGAACATATTTGTATTCTAAGAATTCATTAGCACCTGCTTTCAAACGCATTGTTAAAATTTGATCTGCGCCATTTTTAGTTAGCGTAGGTTCAAAAAACAAATCTTTAGAGTTTAAAGTTCTGTTATCAGCAGTTTGTAACTGAATGTTTAAATTAGCATTATTGTCTTTAATCAATTCAACTAATTGTCCTGAATTTTTTTCAAACTTTTTGAACTCTTTCAGCGTAGCTTCTACTATATACCCCCCTTTGTTAGCGATTTTAAGTTTAATCTTTTCGTTTTCAATAGTTGTAAAACCTTCTTTAGCAGAAGGCAGTGTAGCTGAATAAGCAAAACCACCTAATGTTTTTTGTAATTGTGCCAACTGCACTGTATCACCAGGAGTTGCAGCTGCAGCAACTGGTAAAACAGCTGTTTTAGTTTTATCCGCTTTCGCTTGTGCTTCTTGCTTGGCAATTAGTTCTTTTTTGGCTTTTTCAGCAGCAATCTCTTTATCAGAAGGCTGATTTTGGTACATAATCCAAATCAAAATTCCAAATATCA
This sequence comes from Flavobacterium sp. WG21, assembly GCF_000335775.1. Taxonomy (NCBI): domain Bacteria; kingdom Pseudomonadati; phylum Bacteroidota; class Flavobacteriia; order Flavobacteriales; family Flavobacteriaceae; genus Flavobacterium; species Flavobacterium sp. WG21. The sequence continues at coordinate 59,172 of NZ_AMYW01000020.1, read as the reverse complement.
ATACAAAACCAATGATTGAATTAAGATCAAATTTTTTTTCTTCCATTACAGTTTAAAAAGTTATTCGTTAAAAAGGTATTAGTGCTGAATTAGATTCAAACGTTACACTTTTCAGAATATTAATTATTATTTTTTATGCGCATTCACTGCAGCAGCCACAAAGTTTACAAAAATCGGATGTGGATTTGCTACTGTACTTTTGTATTCAGGATGGTATTGTACCCCAATGAAAAACGGATGATTTTCAAGTTCTACAATTTCTACCAAACCTGTATCCGGGTTTACCCCTGAAGCTTTCAAACCTGCATTTTGCAATTCGTCAGCATATTTGTTATTGTATTCATAACGGTGACGGTGACGCTCTGAAATTGTTTTCTGTCCGTAGATTTTATACGCCAGCGTATCAGGCTTGATATCACATTTCCAAGCTCCTAAACGCATGGTTCCGCCTTTATCTGTCACTGTTTTTTGCTCTTCCATCAAATTCACCACAGGATGAGGCGTTTTGTCGTTCATTTCTGTTGAATTTGCTTCTTTATAACCTAAAATATTTCTTGAATATTCGATTACAGACATTTGCATTCCTAAACAAATTCCGAAAAACGGAATGTTGTTTTCACGTACATAACGAACGGCTTCGATTTTTCCTTCAATACCTCTTTCTCCAAAACCAGGAGCTACTAAAACTCCATCCAGACCTGCTAATTTTTCTACAATATTTTCAGCATTAATATGTTCTGAATGTATCGAAATTACATTTACTTTCGTTTCGTTTGCTGCACCAGCATGTATAAATGCTTCTAAAATAGATTTGTAACAATCCTGCATTTCTACATATTTTCCAACCAAACCAATATTTACGGTATGCTTTGGATTTTTCAGTCTTTTCAAAAACGTATTCCAATTTTTAAGATCCGGTAATGCTTTTTTAGGCAAATCTAATTTTTTCAAAGCCACTACATCTAATCCTTCTTCAAGCATTAAATTTGGAACTTCGTATATCGTTGAAGCATCAATAGACTGAATAACGGCTTCTTTCTTAACATTACAGAATAAAGCCAGTTTCTGACGCAGTTCCTGAGACAATTCATGCTCGGTTCTACAAACCAAAATATCTGCTTTGATACCACTTTCCATCAACGTTTTTACAGAATGTTGTGTTGGTTTTGTTTTCAACTCACCCGCAGCAGCCAAATATGGAACCAATGTTAAATGAATAACGATTCCGTTATTTTCACCCAATTCCCAAACTAACTGACGAACAGATTCTATATAAGGTAATGATTCGATATCACCAACGGTTCCACCAATTTCAGTAATGACAATGTCATAATCGCCGGATTTACCCAACAATTGCATTCTGTCTTTGATTTCGTTTGTAATATGAGGAACTACCTGAACTGTTTTTCCTAAAAACTCTCCTCTTCTTTCTTTTTCGATTACAGAAAGATATACTCTTCCGGTTGTAACGTTATTCGCCTGAGAGGTAGGAACGTTCAAAAAACGTTCGTAATGACCTAAATCTAAATCTGTTTCAGCACCATCATCTGTTACATAACATTCTCCGTGCTCGTATGGATTCAACGTACCCGGATCCACATTGATATACGGATCAAATTTCTGAATAGTTGTACGGTATCCTCTTCCTTGTAACAATTTTGCTAAAGATGCCGCGATAATTCCTTTTCCTAACGAAGAAGTCACACCGCCTGTAACAAAAATATATTTTGTTTGATTCATTCTGTTGTTGTTTGTATGTAGTTGTGTAAAAAACTTGGCAAAAGTACAAATTTAATTAGATAATTTATCAATTAGAGAATGAGATAATTTGCAAATTTTTAATTAGAACGATTACATCATTTCGCAATCGGTATTTTTAACTTTTAATTGGGTATTTTTTTATGAATACTCCTAAATCGGTTTCGGGTATTGTTTTTTGATATTCCGAATTAATTCTTCCAGTCCATTCAACTTTAATTCATATATAAGTTGCAACTGTTGTCCCAATTCTCCTTTTGGAAATCCTTTGTTTTGATACCAAACGACATAATATTCGGGTAAATCTATTAAAAAATAACCTTCGTATTTTCCGAAAGGCATTTTGGTATGGGCTAATTTGATGAGAAGTTTTTTATCTGATTCCATTTTTTTTAAGAAAAAAGAAGCAAGAGGAAAGAATATAGACTCATTCTCTTCTCTTGCTTCTTGTTGCGCAAAGCTATTATTATTTTTTTTCTTTTGCCAGAGATTAAAAAATAGTTTTCAGTCGCAATTTTCAGTCGCAAGACCTTAACCTCTTTTTAAAACGCACTGCCAAACTAACGATTAATAAAAAACAACTATTCGGGCAAATGATTTCGCCACGAATTCACGAATTATACTTAGAATAATTCGTGAATTCATGGCGAATATAAAACTTAGTATCTCTGAGTCTTTGGGCCTCTAAAAAACCTTAGCACCTCAGAACCTTTGCTCCTTTGAACCTTAATAATGCCATCTTACAAAAGCTTCCATCGCAGCATAGGTGGCTAAACCTAATTGCTGGTACAAAGCAGCTGTTTCCGCATTTCTGTCTTCGGCTCTTTGCCAAAATTCTCTGGCATCGGTTCCCTGGAAAACAACACCGTCTTTTTGAGACTGGTGCTTGAAGATTCCGTGACGTTTTGCCAAAACCTGATCGGGGCTCATTGGCACCGCCATCTCTACTTCGTCAATTCCCCATTCTTGCCATGCTCCACGGTACAACCACAACCAGCAATCGTCCATAAATGATTTTGGTTTCAGCGCTTTTACTGCTTCAAAAATAGCGTCCAGACATACTTTATGTGTTCCGTGTGGATCCGCTAAATCACCTGCTGCGTAAATTTGATGCGGTTTGATTTTTTCGATTAAATCCATCGTCAATTGAATATCTTCTTTTCCGATTGGTTTTTTCTCGATGGTTCCGGTTTCGTAGAATGGTAATTCCATAAAATGAATCTGATCATCGGATAAACCTACAAAATGACTGGTTGCTCTCGCCTCTCCTTTTCTGATTAATCCTTTGATGTAACGAACTTCAGGAATATCAATTTCGCTGTTCTTTTTATTAGTTAAGAAAGTCGCCGCTTTTTGGTAAATATTATCTGCCTCTTCGCTCTTGATTCCGAATTTTTCATTGTAATCAATTACGAATCTTGCAAAACGCAAAGCTTCATCATCGGCTACGGCAATATTCCCAGACGTTTGATACGCCACATGTACTTCATGTCCCTGCTCTTGCAAACGCATAAAAGTTCCCCCCATACTGATGATATCGTCATCGGGATGCGGGCTAAAAATCAATACTCTCTTCTTAGCCGGTTCTGCTCTTTCCGGACGGTTGGTGTCTTCCGCATTTGGCTTACCACCCGGCCATCCTGTGATTGTATTTTGAAGTTTGTTGAATATTTTAATGTTAATATCGTACGCAGGACCTGAATCAGCTAATAAATCGCTCATTCCATTTTCGATATAATCAGCATCGGTAAGCATCAAGATTGGTTTTTTAAGCTGAAGTGCTAACCCTAAAACAGCTTTACGAGTCAGTTTATCCGTCCATATTACTTTTTCTACCAACCATGGTTTGTTGATTCTGGTAAGTTTTGAAGAAGCTTCTTTGTCTAAAACAAATACCGCATTGTTATGCTCCTGTAAGAAGGAAGCCGGTACACGATTGGTTACTTCATCTTCTACCGATTTCTTTACAATATTTGATTTTCCTTCTCCCCAAGCCAATAAAATTACCTGCTTGGCTTCCATAATCTTTTTTACTCCAAGTGTTATAGCAGTTCTTGGCGTATTACTCAATCCGAAGAAATCTTTACTTGCCGCAACTCTGGTAATATGATCTAAAGCCACTAAACGTGTTTTAGAGTTTTGTAACGATCCTGATTCGTTGAAACCAATATGTCCGTTACCTCCAATTCCAAGAATCTGCAAATCAATTCCGCCAAGAGCTTCAATCTTTGCCTCATAATCATGGCAATAATCTGCGATTTGTTCTTTGGTTAAAAGTCCGTCCGGAACGTGGTAATTTTCAGGTAAAATATCGACATGATCAAACAGCAATTCTTTCATAAAACGAACGTAACTGTTGATCGAATTTGGCTCCATTGGATAATATTCATCCAGGTTAAAACTAATTACATTTTTAAAGCTCAAGCCTTCTTCTTTGTGCAAACGAACCAATTCAGCATATAGTCCTTTTGGAGAAGATCCTGTTGCTAATCCTAAGATACAAGGTTTGTTTTCTTTTTGTTTGGATTGAATTAAAGCCGCAATTTCCTGAGCTACTTCTTTTGATGCATCGCCGGAATTTTCAAAAACGACCGTATTGATGTTTTCGAAACGTTTTTCGAACCCCGTTGCTTTGTCGATTTTACTTTTTAACATGATATAGTTTTTTAATTTTACTCGTTACATCTTACCACTTTCTATATTTATGTCCTTTTACTGCATAGAAAAGAATCATTAAATAGGATGGCAGCAGCATTAAATAAGCAATCTGATTCCCGCTTTTTGAAACTCCCACGGTACCATTTGCCGTATTTGCTGCATTTATATTTTCTGTAATCATTCCGTAGAACAAAGGAAAAATTGCTCCTCCGATGATCCCCATGATCAAAATTGCACTTCCAATTTTTGTATAACCTCCCAAATCCTCTAATGCCATTGGCCAGATTGCCGGCCAGCAAAGCGCGTTGGCCAAGCCTAATAATGCTACTAAAAGTATCACCACCGGTAAGTTTGGAATCCCGGGTAACTGAATCATTATTTTTGGCGAAATCAATACTATTGCCAACACTAAAATGACTCCCAAAACTCCGGATCCTTTCAAAGCTGTTACTTGTGAAAGATATTTTGGAATTAATGTGATCCCTAATATATACCCTACTACCATTGCCGACATGGTAAAAGAAGTTAGTTTTAAATAAAAATTCCCTTCAGTTCCATATACGCCTAATTGTTTTCCGAATCCTCCAATAGAATCTCCGGCCAGGACTTCGGCTGCTAAATACAGCATCAAAGTGATTACTCCTAAAACCAATTGCGGGCGTCTGAAAGCATTTCTAATTTGCTTAAAAATACTCAGATGTGCTACATTCCCTTCTTCATCCAAATCAATTTCCGGAAGTGGAGACAGTTTTACCAAAAGTGCTAAAACCATTATAATCAATCCCATATAAAGATAGGGCCTTTGCAATTGTAATGCAAGTGAATTTAAAGCATTTGTTTTTGAAACGGCGTCCAAAACCGCAATCTTATCTGCTGTAAATTCCTGCATGTTAGACAGTACCAATGCCGTTAATATCAATGGCGCTACAAAACCTGCCAGTTTATTGGCAATACCCAGCACACTAATTCTGGCTGCTGCACTTTCTCTTGGTCCAATTACTACTACATAAGGATTGGAAGCTGTCTGCAAAATTGCCAGACCGGTTCCCATCACAAACAAAGCAATTAAAAACAGTAAAAAGGTTCGGCTTTCGGCGGCCGGATAAAACATAAATGCTCCGGCTGCAATGATTAATAATCCCAAAGAAATACCATTTTTATACCCTACCTTTTCAATGACCCAGGACGATGGAACTGCCATTACAAAATAGGCAATATAAAAAGCAAAAGTTACAAAATAGGCTTGAGAAGAAGACAACTCGCACGCTAATTCAAAAAAAGGAATTAAAGGTCCGTTTAACCAGGTGACAAATCCCAATATAAAAAACAATGCGGTAAGAATAATCATCGGAATGATTGAACTCCTCTTTTCTATATGTATTGCAGTCTCAATTTTTGACATAATTTTATCGGTTGATTGTTAATAGATTAGTTGTTTGATTCCTCTAAAATAACACCAACACTTTTTGCAAATATATCGCAATTTACCCGCAATTCAGTGCGTTTTTTTTGCAATTTTAAAACAAAAGTAGTCTAATAAGTTATACTTATCTGTAAATTAGATATCAATATTTTGTTAATTTTTCCTAAATACTCCAGTCTAAAACCGGATAATATTGCTTCAAATACTCCTTCACATCAGCAATATCTTCTTTAGCAGTCAGATCCGGAACATGCTCTGAAAACGGAATACCTATCGTTGTATTTGGATTTTCTTTTACAGCATTTAACAGCACTGTAGGCAGCTCTTTTTCGTCGCGCTCGGGATGAACGGGACAATTTTTTAAATGGGTATATAAAGTGCTTCCGTTGAATTTAAAAGCATTCATACTTACTCGGATTTTCCCTTCTACATCTTTATAGTCGGCTAAAACATCGGCTGAAGGTTTTTCTAAAATATCCAACAACTGATTGTTCTGATCTAATTTAGCAATGGCGAAACGCGAAATCCTTTCGGAAGGAAATTCCAAAGCTTCGCGATCGTAAGCAATAAAAGCATTTGGACTGTTGGTCTCTCTAAGCGCCAGTAAAGCTGCCGCCGAATACAAGTTGTCGCTGTTGCAAACCGAATATTGTTGCGTGTTTAACTCCGGAAACTGTTCTACCGCCTGAAACAAAGCATCAGCAGTACCAAAGGGCTTCACTCTGCCTTCGGGAATGTATTGCACAGCAAATGAAATAGTAAGCCCGTGAAAATCGTTATCGGTATTCTGACTGCCGTAAAACTCTTTAAAAAGCTCTCCCTGCTCCCCAATAATGATGTAGATTTTTTTATATCCTGCTTTTTTAGCGTTCAGCAGAAGATAGTCCAGCAAAGGTCTCCCGCTTGCTCCAACTCCAATTAACCCTTTACTTCTTTCATTTGCCTGCGCAATTTCTTCCGCAGATAAATTATTTGAAATGGCTTCTTTTTTCATGCGCGAGGATGCTCCACCCGCAAGAATAACTAAATTGTTATGCATATTTATATATTTTCATTTTGAATTTCCTTAAATCTATTTAGGTCTGGAATTGTTTTATGTTTCAGGTTTCAAGTTTCAAGTTTCATGTTTCAAGTTTCATGTTTCAAGTTTCATGTTTCAAGTTTCATGTTTCAGGTTTCATGTTTCAGGTTCCCAAAACTCACATCTCACATCTCACATCTCACATTTCACCTCTCACAACTTAAATCTCAACATTTTCAATAACCCTTACACCCGGATCAACAGCTACGGCATAGGCTTCCTGAGCTCCTGCTTCGAGAATGGCTTCGATCACCAGATCTTCTTTTTCCGGATTTGCGATAACGACTATACTTCCGCCGCCGCCTGAACCTACAATTTTTGCTCCGTAAGCACCAGCGCGCAAAGCAGCATTGACCATAGCATCAATTCGGGGTACGGTAATTTTTAATAAATCACGTAAAACTTCATGATGCTGGTTCATCAATCCGCCTATTCTTTTAAGATCTAAAACCGGTTTTTCAAACTCTTTCAGAGCTTCTTTGGTATAATGATAGTTTTTTAATGCCGCTTCAAAGAAAGGAATCAATCGGTCCGGTAAACAACTTCTGTATCGGTCCAGGTCTTCTATTTTGGAAGCATGCAGATCAAAATCCGGGAAATTTTGCTTTACGATATCAATAGAAATTAAAGCATTTCCTTTTAATTCCCCCAACAAACCTATCGTTTCTTTTGGAACTCCCGAAACTCCTGTTATCAGGCCTTTCAAGCTCGTTCCTATTACTTTATACGAAAAGGGATCTTTGGTATTGATGTACACAATATTCCCCACCCCAATGCTAAAATGATCCATCATTCCACCCGGTTCTCCGTGTTCCAATACTTCAGATTCATAACCCAATTTGGAAATAAACTCAGGTGTAACTTCACGATCAATACCATAAGCATCGATCAAAAAACGAATCCATGCCATTAATAAAGCCGAAGAACTCGAGGTTCCGGAGTTTATTGGAATATCTCCCGTGATCGTAATGTCGTATCCAACGTTTGGCACACAGCCGTACCTGCGTAATACACGTAAGGAGGAGGCAAAATAATCTCTGGGTTCTAATTTGTCAAAAGTGGCGTCAATATCAATGGTACGGGTCTCATTAATATCAATCATATTTAAAACAAAGGTCTGAGTCAGATTTTGTTCGGCAATTAGTTGTATATTCCGATCGATTGCACAGGCGATAACCGGCAATCCTAAATAATCCTGATGATCTCCAAAGAGACAGGTTCTGCCCGGGGCTAATGAGGTAATTTTTTTCACTTGAAAATTTTATAATAAAACACTGTAAAACAACACGTTACAATGAAACTTGGTTAAAAATTGGTTTTATTCTTTTGATTTTGATTCTACGAAACTATTGATTATATTTTTATAAAACAAGAAAAAACAAAAAAATGTGCTCGAACACACTATTAAAATGTTCTCGAGCACACTAATTAATTCTTACAGGATTTTTAAATAATCAAATCAAAGTTTCTATATTTGCCAATATGGATAAAAAGTACACCATTAAGGATATAGCAAAAATGGCCGGAGTTTCGAAAGGGACTGTCGACAGGGTTTTGCATAACAGAGGAAAAGTTTCTCCTACAGCACTGGACAAAATAAATGAAGTTTTAAACGTCATTAATTACGAACCGAACTTAATTGCACGAAATTTAAAGAACACCAAAGTTTACAGAATTTGTGTTTTGCTGCCTGATCCGGAAATTGACCCGTACTGGCTTCCCTGCATTAATGGAATCCAGGATGCTAAAACTGAATTTAAAGCGTATAGTGTTATTATTGAAACACACTTCTTTAATCCGGAAAGCACCAAATCGTTCTTAAGTGCTCATGATATCATTATCCAAAAATCGCCTGATGCTGTTTTAATTGCTCCGTTGTTTCACAAAGAAACAGTAGAAATTGTAAAGCAATATGACGATTTAAACATCATCGTAAACACCTTCAACAACCAAATTGAAGGTGAATCTATAAAAAGTTTTGTTGGACAGGATTTGCATAAAAGCGGTCGTGTGGCTGCCAGCCTAATGAATCTGATTTTGACGGAAGGTCAGATCGCCATCATACACATTGACGAAAGCCTTAAGAATGCGGTACACATGCAGGAAAAAGAAAAAGGCTTCAAAAGTTACTTTGAAGAAAAAAAGATTAGCGGTTTTTCACTCACTACTCTAAAACTAAAACATCAGAATGTGGAAACTAAATTTTCTGCGTTTTTAGACGAAAATCCAAATCTTAAAGGTATTTTTATCACGACCTCAAAAGCGTACCAAATTGCCTCTATACTGTCTACCGTAAAGGATAAAAAGATTGCGATTATCGGTTATGATTTAGTAGAAAAAAATGTGAATTTCCTGAATCAGGGATTGGTTCATTTTTTAATTCATCAAAATCAAAAAAGACAGGCTTACTTAGGGGTGAGCACTTTAGTTGAACACTTTTTGTTCCGAAAAGATATTCCGGAAACGATTTTACTTCCGATAGATATTATTAATGTGGAAAATGCTTCTTTCTACGTTTCTTAAATAACGCTCCACTGTCGAAAAATTCCACAGAGTTACACAAAGGTTACACAGAGATACACAAAAAATGTTTAAAAAAAACTTTGTGAAGCTTTGTGCTTACTTTGCGAAAAAACCATTACATCCTGTAAACCCCTATTCCATCAAAATAAATTTCCCAAAAGAAGAGGCAATATGAAAATTAGGAGTTTCGGTATCAGGATTCACCCAGGAAATCCAGGTGGGTTCATACTGTCGCTTTTCATTCTCCAAAAACTTAGCTCTAAAAACACCTGCTTCTATAGTATTGTTGTGTATTAAATTCAATTCTTTTAAGGATTTTATACTAATTCGTCCTTCAACTGTAAAAGAAATTTCATCTTTTGAGGTTTTGATTTCGAAATCGTTTTTAGGCCATTTCCATTCAAAATCAAATTCTTTGTTGGGACGCGCTCTAAAATCCATTAAACGCCCGGCGGTATCCATTTCCAGACAATAATAAGGATCTAAGGATTCATTAGTCCTAAAAAACAATTCTACACGATCTGAGTTGTTGATACTATCAAAACTATCGTCTTTTTGATCGATATAGATCCCGGTATCAAAAACTCTGAAATTAAAAAAGAAATTTTCAAGATCCCAGAGCGCTCTGAATTCTATTTTTAAAAGTGGATCACTTTTCCATGGCGAGCAAAAATCAGTTAAGCAATTTGCGTTTTCCCAAAATGACACCATAGGATTTTGCTCTTCTTTTTCCTGACTTTTATCTTGTAAAACTACCTGATATTCTTTCACTACTATTTATTTTTTATTTTGTTAATTTTTTAACATTTCAAAGTCTGAAAAGTTGCTTCAATTCTAATCTCCTTTTATTTTTTTTTGAATCATGAATGTAGGTTAAAATTTAATAAAATAAAATACTGTCTTTTTTAACTTAAATCAAAATAGAAACAGATTTTACGTCTTTAACAAACAAGAGACAAAGTAGATGATTAACCATTATTTTAACAATAACACATTCAATATATCAACACAATGCGATTTTATCAAAAAATACATCAAAACAAGAAACATTATTCCTATCATTCATATTCGTTATAATCTCACAAATTTAAGTAAAAAAAAGTGTTTCAATTAAAAAAATGTGCTCGAGAACATAAAATTCATGTGTTCGAGCACATTTTTATTCATTTTTCTTGTTTTATAAAAATATAATCTATAGCTTCGTTTCATAATAATCTTAAAACCAAGTTAATTAATACATTTTTCAGTCGTTTTTCATCTCCCCAAAAAAACAGAAAAACTAAAAAAAATACCACATACAAAAAGAGTAAAACAGAACGGCAGTTGTTTTTAAACCATTTCGTCAGAAGATAAATTATAAATCAAAAATTATCTCATAAAAGAATTCCAAAAGCTTACAAACGAAAAAAAACAAATAAACATTAACCAAACTCAATTTTTAAGTATGAAATTTTTAACCAAAAAAAGACCAGAAGATTTTAGGCTAAAAAATCTTCCCGGTGCAGAGATTAAACTCACACTTTTTTTAGTATTCGTTTTTACCGTCCAGGTTTCAGCAACCTCAACCGTAAGAATAAATCGCAGAACTGATATTGCATTCTTTTTTGAAAAAACAGTGAAGGGTAAAGTAACAGATCAAAACGGACTTCCTATCGCCGGAGCAAATGTTGTTGTAAAAGGAAGCCGCACCGGAGTACAGACAGATGCCGACGGTAGTTTTGCCATTACTGTTGCTGATAATGTAACGAAACTTATTATTTCCTACGTTGGTATGGAAGATCAGGAAGTAACTGTTGGAAGCTCACCTTTAAAAATTGTTCTAAAAGAGGCAGGGCAAAAATTAGAAGAAATAGTTATAGGATACGGAAAAGCCAAGAAAAAGGATCTTACCGGTTCTGTAAGTTCTATCGGCAAAGACAATTTAAACTTAGGAGGTACTATTTCGAATGTTGGTCAGGCTCTGCAAGGGCGTGCTTCGGGAGTTCAGGTGCAGCAAAACAGTTACGCTCCGGGAACCAATCCTTCGATTGTTATTAGAGGGGGAAATTCTCTTAACAATTCTAATTCGCCTTTGTATGTTGTCGACGGTTTCATTACCAGTACAGGAGCCTCTATCAGTCCGAACGACATTGAGAATATTCAAATTCTAAAAGATGCCTCCTCGACCGCTATTTATGGCTCGAGAGGTGCAAATGGGGTGATCCTGATTACGACTAAAAAAGGAAAATCAGGTAAAATGCAGATTGAAGCCGAAATCTCAGATGGTTTTCAAAGCATTATCAAGGAACCTTCTCTTATCAACGGACAGCAATATGCCGACATTCAAAATGCTATTGCGAAAGAGAATGGCAGGCCTCCTGTTTTTTCTTCCGATTTCCCTGTTGCCAATACGAATTGGTTTAAGGCCGCAACACGCCCCGGAGAAGTAATAAACAGAACCATTACTTTTAGCGGAAGCGACAAAACCTCTAAATTTTTCCTTTCCGGAAACTACATCAAACAAACCGGAGCTATCGAAAATACTGATTTTAAAAGATACAGTGTGAGAATGGGGGGCGAAAAAAGATTTAATGACAAACTAAACGTTGGTACGAACATTTACGGAGCTGCCAGTGAGGGAAATAACAGTGATTTTGGAGATAATATTTTATCCCCGTTATTTTCTATCCAGACTGCCCCACCAACTATTCCAATTTACAATCCCGACGGGTCTTATTACAAATTTCAGGGAAAAGATAATGCTTTGGCACTTTTATTAGAACCAACCGATCATATCATCAACAGATTGGTTAACGGAAATATGTTCTTAGACTACGAAATCATTAAAGGACTTACCTATCATTTTGGAGCGGGTGCGGAATGGCAGGAAAATATTGAAGGAAGATACACACCAAGAACTTTGGTTGCAGGAGCTGCTTTAAAAGGATCAGGATCTGAAGAAAACAAAACTTATTTCAGATGGAGTACGGAGCAATACCTAACCTATAAATTCAATATTAACGAACATTCGATGAGTGCCATGATTGGTACGTCTAATCAAAAAGATACGTATGAATTTTTGAGAGCGGCCGGAACCGGTTTTTCTAACGATGCATTAACCTATCACAACCTTGACGCGGCAGCGGTTTATTTGAAACCTGAGACTGAAAAAATCGAAACAAAACTAACTTCCTATTTTGGAAGGCTAAATTATTCTTTCAGTGATCGATATCTGGCTGCATTTACCCTAAGAAAAGATGGTTCTTCCCGTTTTGGAAGCAATAACTCTTTCGGAATATTCCCTTCAGGAGCAGTAGCATGGAAAATATCTAACGAATCTTTTATGCAAAACTCCAAAACGGTCTCTGATCTTAAGTTAAGAGTTAGCTATGGAGTTACAGGAGCAGATGGTATTGGAGATTATGCCTTCATGCCAACCTTAAGAGCGTGGGGAGTAACTATTGGAGATGGAAATTTTGTTAATGGTACAGAACCTGCCAATTTAGCCAATAAAGATTTGAAATGGGAACAAACCACTCAGACTGATATTGGGTTGGACATGGGATTTTTTAATGACAGAATAACCGCAACAATCGATGTGTATAAAAAAAGAACTACTGATGCCCTTATCAGAGTTCCTATTGGCGGATGGTGGGGTTTTAACACACAAACCATCAACTCCGGGGTGATTGATAACAAAGGTATTGAATTGGGAATTACCAGTACTAATTTCAGAAACGATCATTTCTTGTGGACCACCTCACTAAATGTGGCTTACAACAAACAAGAAGTAGTTTCACTTGCCGATAATGTGTCTATCATCAGTCAAAATACTTCTAATCCAAGCGGAACGGTTTCGGGACGCGAATTTACTAGACTGGAACCGGGCAGAGAAATGGGCGTTTTATATGGTTTTAAATATGCCGGAGTAATCAAAACCGGAGAAGTATATGCTCCGCAGCCTTTGTCTAAACCGGGTGATCCAAAATACGAAGACTTAGACGGAGACGGTGCAATTACCGTAAACGACAGAACTTACTTAGGTAATTCAACACCTCATTATACTCTTGGGCTTAACAATGATTTTAAAATTGGAAACTTCGATCTGAACATCTTTTTTCAGGGAGCTTTTGATTATTCGGTTTACAACATGACCCGAATGGTTGGAGAATCAACAACCAGTACAGATGCTTTAAACCGCTGGGTAGCCGGTACCAATGAAAATACGGATGTTCCAAGAGACGGCTATTACAAAAGTACTTACGGAAGTTATGTCAATTCAAAATTTGTAGAGGAAGCTTCTTACCTGCGCCTAAAAAACCTTTCGATCGGATATACTATTCCTGAAAGTGTTTTAAAACCACTCAAATTTGTAGACAATATCAGATTGTATGCCATTGGACAAAACTTACTGACGATCACGAATTATTCCGGAAATGATCCTGAGGTAAACGGACATTTCACCAACGATACTACCAAACAAAATCTGGGAGGAGGAATCGATTTCAATTCATTCCCGGCTTCACGCACCATCATTTTGGGTATTAAGGTTGCCATTCATTAGTCTAAAAGCTTTTTTAGTAACATAAAATTTATTAAAATGAAAAAATATACAATCATATTCCTCTTACTGACGGCAGGTTTGCAATTTTCATGCAATGACGATCTTGATCCTACCGTATACAGCAGTTTGACCGATACTAATGGATTTCAAACCAAATCGGATGCTATCGCTTCTATTAATTCTATTTATGGAAGACTAAAAGGTCCTTCTGTGGGAGACAACTTCTCGTATTGGGCAACAAGACATTTTGCTTTAACTGATATTGCAACAGATTTAGGACATTGCCAGTATGGCGGTGACCCGGGACAATTATCTTTAGGACTTTGGAATTCTGCCAACGGTCTGCTTCTGGAAGACTGGAATGCCATGTACAAACTGGTGGCGAACGCTAATTTTGCGATTTTTAATATTTCAAAAATGAGCGGCATTACAGAAGCAGAAAAAACTCAGTTTATAGCCGAGGCTAAATTTTTAAGAGCTTCTGCTTATATGGATTTAACAGACGCGTGGGGACCTGTAATCCTTGTAACAGAAGCCAACTTAGACAATCCAAACTACCTGGAACAGACACCTCCTTCTCCTGTTGAAACCATAGAAACTCTTTTAATTAAAGATTTGAATGATGCCGCTGCTGTTTTACCGGTGAACTATAAGAAAAATGCAATTTATGAAAGTAATGATGTAGGGCGTGCTACAAAAGGTGCAGCTTTAACGTTATTGGCAAAATTATATTTGCGAAATCATGACTGGCAAAAAGTAGCCTCGCTTACACAACAAGTTATGAACCTCAACGAATACAGCCTGTTTCCTACTTATTTGGGACTTTTTAAAGAAAGTAACAAATGGTGCAGCGAAAACATCTTTTCTTCTCTTAGTGATGCCAATGTAAACGGAACGGAACTTCTGAACCACTTTGGTCCTATCGATCATCCGGTTGTCGAAAACAGATGGCAGTATTATACCGTAAACTGGGACTTCTACAACACTTTTGGAAATGAAGACGATCGAAAAAAATGCTTCTTCCCGGAGTTTATGGGTACTGATAAATTGCTTCACAAACAAGCACCTTCCTTAGGAGCACAGCCACCAAAAGGAGAATTTTATATGCCTGATGTATCGACCCGAAAATATGCCGATGATGAAACCACTACTTATTATGATGGGCACAGCGTAAACATATTGCGTTATGCTGATGTATTGCTGAGCAGAGCCGAAGCCTTAAACGAAATAAACGGCCCGACTGCAGAAGCCATAGACCTCATCAATCAGGTAAAAGGAAGATCACATGCTAAACTGCTGGTTTTATCCGATTATAATAAAACTTCGTTACGAGATGCTATTTTACAGGAAAGAGGATGGGAATTGTTCTATGAAGGAAAGCGCCGTCAGGACTTAATCCGAATGAATAAGTTTGATGTTCTGGTAAATGCCTATCACTTAAGAGTTGGAGAAACCGCACCTATCACCATGCCTAAAAACAAATATTACACCTATCCGCAAAGTCAGGTCGACTTAAATCCGAACCTGAGTAATGCCGACAGATAATGAAAAACAGATCGGGAACAAACGTTATTTTCACGTTCTGTTCCTGATTTTTAAGTATTAATAGTATGATCCCGGAAAACGTTGAACTACAATATAAATAAACTTGATACAACTTTTCTGTTTCCTAAAAGCCCCCTTTCAGATGATTAAAAATGTAATAGTAAAAGGAATTTTTATTTGGATACTGCTAATTGTGGTAAGCTGTTCTAAAAAACAGGGAACTCCTGTCACGAACATCAATATTGGCATTCATGGCAACAACGAATTGAAAATTCAGATCGATGTGACCACGAATGAAAATGTTCAGGTCTATGCCGAGTATTGGCCTGCTCAAAAAGACACAAAAAATAGAATAAGCTCTCCAGTTTCAAAAGCTGGTCTGTCTCATTCTTTGGTTCTTTGCAGCATTACTCCTGAAACTCAATATCATTTTCAGTTAATCACGAGTAATGGAAAGGAAAAAGACAGCAGTAAAATATATACCTTCAAATCTAGAAAATTACCGGAATGGCTGCAAAAGCAATTCAAAGCCAACTGTCCGAAACCTGAACTGGTGCCGGAAAATTTCAAAAAAGGATTTATGCTTTTGGCCAAAAGAGAAACTCCGGGCGTTGCTTATATTGTAGATTATAAAGGCAACTTAAGATGGTATCATACCGTTGAAGGAACCGGGTTTAAAGTAACTCATTTTACCAAAGAACAAAGCATTATTGCTATTCTGGGAAAAAATGACGAACCCACAAGTTATGGAAGTGAAATTCTCGAAATCAACTTGCAAGGCGATACGCTAACCCATATCAAAAAAGGACAAGGCGATCTGAAACAGGTGATTCATCACGAAATCATTAAAAAATCGGCCAATGAAATTGTGACTTTATTTGTCGATCAAAGAATAACCGATCTAAGTTCTATTGGCGGAAAACAAAAAGACACGATTAATGGCGACGGGATTCTGATTCTGGACAGAAAAGGAAAGCAACTCTGGAAATGGAGTGTTTTTGATGATTTAGATCCCATGAAAGACAAAAAACTACTCAAAACCAAGAAAGACTGGATGCATGCCAACAGTTTAAACTATGATAAAGACGGTAATTTCCTGATCTCGTTTTACAACAACGGTCAAATCTGGAAAATAGAGGCTAAGACCGGAAAGGTACTCTGGAAACTAGGGAGAGGAGGAAATCTTAAAATGTCGCAAGACAGCGATTTCTCTCAGGCACACGCCGCCCACATCAATCCCGAAGGCAGTCTGATGTTTTTTGATAACGGAGTCGACAAAAAGCAATCTTCTGTTTTTGCACTTAAAGTAGATGAAAAAGGCAAAACCGTAAAACTGGATTTCCACGTACAATTACCAAAAGACGTTTACAACGACAGAATGGGAAGTGCTTATATGATAAATAAAGAACTCATTTTGGCTTGTTGTTCCAAAAGACATATTACGGTTTTAACGAATAAAAAAGGAGTTTTATTATGGGCATTAGAATCTGAAATTCCGCCTTATCGGGTGCAATTCATTCCTGAAGAAAACTTAAAACCGTTTCTGTTGAATTAAAGGCAGTCTTTAAAAAATAAAAAACATGAAAAAAACAATTCTTATCGGACTTTTTGCAGCATTGCCAATTGTTGTTTTCAATTCGTGCAATACTTCCAATTCGCAGACCTTAGCCAGCAAAACTACCGACGATGATTCGTATATTACCATTGACACCTCAAAAATTCCGGACGATCCATTTGGAGAATCCGTTCGTTATGGAAGAGAGTTAATGCTAAAAACCGCTTATTATATTGGTCCAAACGGAATCAAAGGAAAATACTTGGGTAACAAGATGAACTGTACCAACTGCCACCAGGATGCAGGAACAAAACCTCACGCCTTTAATTTAATGGCATCACACGACAATTATCCGCAGTATCGCGGACGTGAAAATAAGGTCCTTACCCTGGCCGAAAGGGTTAACAATTGTATCATGCGCCCGCATTCCGGGAAACCGCTTCCGCTGGACAGCAAAGAAATGGTCGCTTTTTTATCCTACTTTAAATGGATCAGCAAATTTGTTCCGAAAGATGGCGATTTTAAAGGCGCCAAAAATCTGGAAATTGAATTTCCGGATGTAGCCGCAAGCCCCGAACGAGGAAAAGCCCTTTTTATCGAAAATTGTGCCCGCTGCCACGGAAACAACGGAGAAGGTCAGTACAATGCCGACCAATCAGGCTACACCTACCCGCCGCTTTGGGGACAATACGGATATCAGCCCGGTTCAAGCATGCACAGAGTAATCAAACAAGCACAATGGCTAAAAAGCAATATGCCATACGATAAAGTCAGTCCGGGGAAACCATATCTCACCGACTTGCAGGCACTCGATATTGCGGCCTATGTAAATGATGATTCCGTACACGACAGACCGAACCCCAAAACATTTGATTACCCTAATAAAATGGGGAAACCAATTGACTATGCACACAGTCCTTTCAGTGATAACTTCTCAGAAGAACAACACAAATACGGACCTTATAAACCCATAATTGCCTATTGGAAAAAAAATGGCTGGAAAGCAGTATATTAGACGGTTAATTGTTTAATAGTTTAATAGTTTAGCCGCTTGTTGTTTATGGTTTGTTGTTTGAAACCCTAACTCTAAAATATAAACCGTTTGTAGCTTATCCTCTATAACTCAAAACTAATAACTAATAACTCAAAACCCACAACTCACATAATAAAACAATGAAAGCAAACCTAAAAAACAAACCCATTTTGAGTAGACTATTGATGCTGTGTCTATTCGTTTTCAGTATTTCGCTAACCGCACAAATAAAATACTCAGACGGTAACGACAGCTGGAACCCGAATGTATTAGGAAACCATCGTGTTGCAGTAAGCTTTACCGGTACCGGAGATGTTGCCAAAACCACGATCGAATGGCGCAGAAGAGACGAAAAACCCGAACTGAAAAAGATCATTGTTCAGGATGCTTCAGGCAAAACCATTCAAAACATAAAAACAACTGACATCAACAGAGAAAATGGTACTATTTTCTTCGAACCAATTTCAGGCAAAGGAACGTATTATGTGTATTATATGCCCTACATCGACGAAGGTGACGCTAACTATCCAAAAGGAGTTTACGCTAAACCTGAAGATAAAGCAGACGCGCAATGGCTTGCTAAAATCAAATCCAATTTAACTGACAATTGTACGGTTACCGAAATTCAGAGTGTCAATGCTTTCAATAGTTTTTATCCGATGGAAGTAATCGCAACTGCGGCCGAAACTAAAGATCTTATCGCCAAAAACGGCAGCAGTTCCTTCCTGGTTTTCCCGGAAGACCGCTTGTATTCTATCCGAATGAAAAATGATTTACCGCAAAGATGGATTCAAAAAGGCGTTCAAAATACCTTTTCTGACACGGCACTAAGAGGTGAATATCTGGCCTTTCAACTGGGCGTTTATGCCTTGCAGAATCTAGACAACGTAAAAGTTACCTTTTCGAATTTAATCAGTTCTACCGGAGCCATCATCGAATCGAAAGATATTAACTGTATCAATACTGACGGAACAAAATACGATGGAGCTGTTTTTACCAATACCGTTTCGGTTTCTAAAGGAAAAGTACAAGCCCTATGGTGTGGCATCAATGTCCCGGAAACTGCGGCGGCAGGAACCTACAGCGGTAAAGCTACCGTAATTGCTGATGGAAAATCAAAAGACATTGTGCTTCAGATAAAAGTAACCAATGAAATTACTAAAAACGGTGGCATCGATTCTCCTGAGAAAATGACACGCTTAAAATGGCTGAATTCTACTCTGGCACAGGAAAATACGGTTATTGCTCCTTACACTCCATTAACAGTAAAAGATACAGAAATCTCCTTATTGGGCAGAAAATTAGTTTTGGGTTCCAATGGTTTTCCAACACAAATTCAAACTTATTTCACACCCGAAATGACAACAGTTGGTTCAAAAGCCAATGACATTTTAAGTGCTCCGTTAGCTTTTCATTTTTTGGATGCCACAGGAAAAGAGTCTCTACAGTGGAAAAACACAGGCCTTAAATTTCTGAAAAAAGAAAGCGGAACCGTTTCCTGGGAAAGTACTTCTACATCAAAATCACTTCAGATGGATGTACATGCTTCCTTAGAATTTGATGGCTTTTTAACGTACACCGTAAAAATCACGGCACTTGAAGATGCTGTTTTTAACGATATCAATTTCCAAATGCCAATTCAGCCCTCTTCTGCAAAATACATGATGGGATTAGGTCAAAAAGGAGGCGATCGTCCTGCCAATTTTGACTGGAAATGGGATGTTGCGCACAAAAATCAGGATGGGGCCTGGATTGGAAATGTAAATTCAGGATTGCAATTTTCTTTACGCGATGAAAAATACAGCCGTCCGTTAAACACCAATTTTTACCTGCAAAAACCTTTGTTGCTTCCAACTTCCTGGGGGAACGAAAATAAAGGAGGAATTACCATCACTCCTAATTCAAAATCGGTTTTAGTGAATGCGTACAGCGGCGCCCGAAACATGAAAAAAGGAGATGTTTTGTATTATAATTTCAATTTACTAATCACGCCTTTCCACACCATAAATACCGATTTTCAGTGGGATACTAAGTTTTATCACAAATACAGTGATATCGATACGATTGCCAAAACAGGAGCAACAGTAATTAATATTCACCATGCCAATGCCATCAATCCGTACATCAATTATCCTTTCATTGAATTTAAAAAAATGAAAAGTTATATCGATGAAGCACATGAAAAAGGATTAAAAGTAAAAATCTACAATACCGTCAGAGAGGTTTCAAACAAAGCTTACGAGACTTTTGCTTTAAGAAGTTTAGGGCATGAAATTTACTCTCCGGGTAAAGGAGGAGGATTCTCCTGGCTGCAGGAACATGTGGGAGACGATTATATTGCGGCCTGGTTTGTACCCGAAATTAAAGACGCTGCAATTGTAAACAGTGGAATGAACCGTTGGCACAATTATTATGTAGAAGGAATGAACTGGCTGACACAAAACGTGGGTATCGATGGTGTTTATCTTGATGATGTTGCTTTTGACAGAATTACCATGAAACGAATCAAAAGAGTCCTTACCAAAGACGGGCATCCTGGAATTATTGACCTCCACAGTGCTAATCAGTACAACAAAAGTGACGGATTTAACAACAGCGCCAATTTATACATGGAGCACTTTCCATACATCAACAAACTGTGGTTTGGAGAATATTTCGATTACGAAAAAAACAATCCTGACTTTTTCCTGACCGAAGTAAGCGGAATTCCTTTCGGATTAATGGGTGAAATGCTACAGGACGGAGGAAACCCGTGGAGAGGAATGGTTTACGGAATGACCAACAGAATGCCATGGAGCCACAATGCCGACCCAAGACCTATCTGGAAATTATGGGATACTTTTGGAATTAAAGGTTCTGAAATGATTGGGTACTGGAGCGAAAACTGTCCGGTAAAAACGGCTAACGACAAAGTACTGGCAACGGTTTACAAAAAAAACGGAACCGCTTTAATTTCTATCGCAAGCTGGGCCGATACGGATGTAAAAGTGAAACTAAATATCGATTGGAAAAAATTAGGAATCAATCCGGCAAAAGCGACTATAACTGCCCCTGAAATTCTGAATTTCCAACCGGCACAAACCTTTACCACAAAAGACGAAATACCGGTATCAAAAGGAAAAGGCTGGCTATTAATTGTTAAATAAGGGAGATGTGGGATGTAAAATGTGAGATTATGGCCTTTACCAAAGTAAACCTGACAGATTTTAAAAATCTGTCAGGTTTTACAAGGCAAAAAAATAAAAATCAAACACTTAAGAACAAATCCAAAATTTACAACTAAACTCACAGTTAACATTTTACAACTAACCTCTAACATTTCACACCAAACATATGAAACTTAAACCCTTTTTATCCGTTTTACTTTTTGGAAGCCTGTTTGTCAACGCACAAAATAAACCCACCATAAAAGAATACAAAAAAGTATTCACCACTTACCCGTTTTCAGACCCTGATCCCATTCCGAAACCGGATACAAAAGTATATCCGTATTTCCGATTTGACAGTTTTACGGATAAACCTGTGCAAAAAGAATGGAAAGTAATCGAACTTGAAAATGATTACATCAAACTCATGATTCTTCCTGAAATTGGCGGAAAAGTTTGGTCGGCTGTGGAGAAATCAACAGGAAAGGACTTTATTTACAACAATCATGTGATTAAATTCAGAGACATAGCCATGCGCGGCCCCTGGACAAGCGGTGGTGTCGAGGGTAATTATGGCATTATCGGACACACTCCCAACTGCGCTACTCCCGTTGATTATATCACGCTAACCAGAGCAGACGGAAGTATAAGCTGTGTGATTGGCGTATTGGATCTGCTAACCCGAACTTCATGGAAACTGGATATTAATTTACCCAAAGACAAAGCCTATTTTACTACCAATTCCTTTTGGTTCAATTCCACCGAAACCGAGCAGCCTTACTATACCTGGATGAATACCGGTATAAAAGCTGCTGAAAGCCTACAATTCATTTACCCGGGACAAAGTTATATCGGACACAATGGCGAGCACAATTCGTGGCCCATTGACAAAGAAAATGGTAAAGATCTGTCGTTCTACAAAAACAATGATTTTGGCGGTTACAAATCGTATCATGTCTTTGGTAAATACGACGATTTCTTTGGCGGATATTACCATGACGAAGATTTCGGAATGGGAAGATATGGCAATCACGACGACAAACCCGGCAAGAAAATATGGATCTGGGGACTGTCTCAGCAAGGAATGATCTGGGAAAAATTATTAACCGATACCGACGGTCAATATGTAGAAGTTCAAAGTGGAAGACTGTTCAATCAGGCAAGTGAAGGCAGCAGTTTAACCCCTTTTAAACAACGTTCCTTCGCCCCTTATCAAACGGATTTATGGACCGAATACTGGTTTCCGGTGAAACAAACCAAAGGATTTGTGAAAGCCAATAACTATGGTGCCGTAAACGTAAAAAACGAAAACGGCTGGTTGAAAATCTATTTTTCTCCGCTTCAAAAACTAAACGAAAAACTGGAAGTCTTTGACAATGGCAAAAAAATCTATTCCAAAGATATTTCAGTAAATACACTACAATCCTTCAAAGATTCTATTCAGATTGCTGTTGATCCAAACCAATTAAAACTAACACTTGGCGAAAATAAACTCGTGTGGAATTCGGCTCCGGAAGATGGAAATCTAAACCGTCCATTGGAAATTCCTAAAGATTTTGACCATAACTCGGTGTACGGATTGTACCTGCAGGGAAAAAATTACCTTAGTTTTAAAGATTATGTCAAAGCAGAAGAAAAACTAACAGCCTGTCTTCAAAAAGATCCCAACTACGCCCCTGCTCTTGCTGATTTAGCGATTTTACAAATTCGTAAATTCCAATACCGCGAAGCTCTCCATTCAGCAAGTAAAGCTTTGTCTATCGATACCTATCATTCTGCTGCCAATTATTATTACGGATTAGCTAACCTTCATTTAGGCAATACTACCGATGCCAAAGACGGTTTTGATATCGCAGCAGCAAGCGTTGAATTCCGAAGTTCTGCTTATACCGCTTTAAGCAAAATTTACTTTAGGGAAAACGATCTTGCAAAAGCAGCTGAATATGCCGAAAAAAGTTTACGGAACAATCAGGATAATTTAGAAAGTCTGCAATTACTTGCCGTATTATCTCGTCTGCAAAATAATAAAAGTAGAGCAGTCGAAATTCTCAATACGATAAATAACGTTGATCCTCTCAATCATTTTGTTGGTTTTGAAAAATATCTTTGGGATTTGTCCGAGGCATCAAAACAGCATTTTACGGCTTTGATTCAAAACGAAATGCCACAGCAAACGTATCTGGAGTTAGGAATATGGTATACACAATTAGGTCGAAAAGAAGAAGCTTTAAAAGTACTTTCACTTGCCCTTCCAAATGCTGAAATTGTATATTGGAAAGCTTATTTAGAAAACAAAGCTGTTGATTTAAGCAAAATCCAACCCGACAATAGTTTTCCTTTCCGTGGAGAAACTGCCGAAATTTTGGAAAAACTCATAAAAACTAACCCTCAATGGCAATTGAAATATCATTTAGCCTTAATCGAATGGAATCGAGATAATGTATCAAAAGCAAAAGACTTGTTTTTGCAATGCGCCAATCTGCCTGTTGATCCTGCTTTCTATGGAGCCAAAGCTTCGTTATTTAAAAATGATCCCCAATTGGTTCTGTCCAGTCTGCAGCAAGCGATTAAAATAGACAGTCAAAGCTGGAGATATCCTAAACTTTTAACCGAATACTACATTGCCCAAAAACAATTTGATAAAGCACTGGCAACCGCAGCACCTTTCTATAAAAAACATCCTCAAAATTATTTAATGGGAATGCTGTATGCCAAAACACTGCTCCTGAACAAAAAATACGCTGCTGCCGATACTTTCCTGACCCAACTGGAAATCCTTCCTTTTGAAGGCGCTACTGCAGGACGTCAATTGTATCATGAAGCAAAACTGATGCAGGCTTTGGCAGAAATTAAAAACAAGCAATACAAAAAAGCATTACAATTGATTTCGGATGCTAAACTATGGCCTAAAAATTTAGGAGTAGGAAAACCTTATGACGAAGATATTGATGAAAGGCTCGAAAATTGGCTCAATTATCAATGTTACACGAGCTTGGGCGATACCGACAAAGCCAAAGACGCTTTACAAAACATTATTGCTTTTAACCCAAAAGTTGACAATACGGTTATGAATTTTCTTCCGGCTAACCAACTCATTACGGCCTGGGCAATCGAAAAAACTTCTTCGGAACAAAAAGCAGAGGAATGGCTGCAAAAACAAGCCAGGTTATATCCTGACAACAAAATTGTACAATGGACTTTTGAAACGTATCGTAAAAAACAATCCAATATTCTAACCGAAGAGGAGAAAGACGGTGAAGTTCGAATTATAGAAAAACTATAAAATACTTCGGTTAAAATTGTATTTTTCGAAATAAAAATGCGAGTTTTATGGCGACTGAAATGTCAATTTAAAACGTTCTTAGCTCCATTTCAAGTTTAAAACAATAATTAGGGCTATCCGTGACTAATACCAAGGTGGTAAAATTAGCCACTGATTATGAAGATTCGCACAGATTTTATACGCAATTATTAAAGCAATCTGTGGAAATCTTTCTAATCTGTGGCAAAAAAATATTCCTGATACACCTTAAGAACGATCATAAACAATAATCAATCAAAATAATCATTCTAAAAACCAAAAAATGAACAAACAATTTTTAAAGTATTCCCTTTTTAGTCTTTTCCTTGTTGCCGGGCAAAATGCGATCGCCCAAAACAACGATCAGACCAAAAACCCATTATCTGTTTATCAGGTTACCCCATTAAAAGTAAATGACCTTGTGCACACCAAACTGGACGTATCTTTTGATTACGGAAAACGTTATTTATACGGAAAAGGATGGCTGACTTTAAAACCTCATTTTTATGATACCGATTCTCTTAGACTGGATGCCAAAGGAATGGATTTCAAAACTATTGCTATGGTTGATGGAAAAAAGACAATTCCGTTAAAGTACACCTACGACAATGAACAGCTTTTGATCACCCTAAACAGAAAATATAAAAGCACCGAAAAATACATCATTTTCATTGATTATACCGCAAAGCCGGACGAACTTAAAGTGAAAGGAAGTCTTGCAATAACAGATGCAAAAGGTTTGTATTTCATCAACCCTGATGGAAAAGGCGACAAACCGATTCAAATCTGGACACAGGGTGAAACAGAGGCCTCATCAGCCTGGTTTCCAACTATTGATAAACCCAATCAGAAAACAACTTCTGAAATTTCCATGACTGTTGATGCCAAATACACTTCGCTTTCAAACGGAAAACTAATCTCCCAAAAAGTGAATAAAAATGGTACGCGTACTGATACCTGGAAAATGGATCTGCCGCATTCACCTTACCTTTTTATGATGGCTGTAGGTGATTTTAAGATTTACAAAGATTCTTATAACGGACAAGAAGTTAGTTATTATCTGGAGCCAAAGTATGCGCCATACGCCAAACAAATTTTTGGGAAAACTCCGGATATGATGAAGTTTTACGGCAAAATGCTTGGGGTAGAATATCCATGGGGAAAATATGCTCAGATTGTAGCAAGAGACTACGTTTCGGGTGCCATGGAAAACACTTCGGCAACCTTACACGGCGAGCACGTGCAAAAAACCGAAAGAGAGTTATTAGACGACAATCAGGAAAGTACTATTGCACACGAACTTTTTCATCAGTGGTTTGGTGATTATGTAACTGCCGAATCCTGGTCGAACTTAACCATGAACGAATCTTTTGCCACTTTTGGTGAAGTCCTTTGGCACGGGTATGATGAAGGGCAGGATGCCGAAGACCGCTCTCGTTATGAAAAACTGCAAAACTGTCTGCGTTCTTCCAAAGACGGAGTTAGTCCGCCACTGGCGCGTTTTCACTACGGAAACAAAGAAGATATGTTTGACAACATTAGCTATTCTAAAGGTTCAATTATCTTGTATGCTTTAAAAAATCAAATGGGTGACGAAGCCTTCTTTAAATCTTTAAATAAATATCTGACGACCAATGCATTCAAAACAGGAGAAAGCCACCAATTGCGTTTAGCAATGGAAGAAGTAACCGG
Organism: Flavobacterium sp. WG21; assembly: GCF_000335775.1. Classification (NCBI taxonomy): domain Bacteria; kingdom Pseudomonadati; phylum Bacteroidota; class Flavobacteriia; order Flavobacteriales; family Flavobacteriaceae; genus Flavobacterium; species Flavobacterium sp. WG21. The sequence continues at coordinate 32,914 of NZ_AMYW01000020.1, read as the reverse complement.
AAAAGACTGGAGTCCGTATTTCAACCAATGGTACTTTCAGGGCGGAAATCCGATTCTAAATATTGAATACGGTTATGCCGATGGAAAAGCAACAATGGCAGTAAAACAAGTTCAGGAAAGCTCGGTACAGACCTTTACCCTTCCGTTAAAAGTTGATTTTTATGTTAATGGAACCAAAGTCAGAAAAGATATTTTAATTGACAAAAGAGAGCAGAATTTTAGTTTTGACCTGCCTTCAAAACCGGATTTCATAGATCTTGATCCGGACAAAATTTTAGTGGGTAAAGTCATTGACAACAAAAAAATATCCGACTATCTGTATCAATACAAAAATGTCCCTACGTACTACAACCGAATTGAAGCGATAAAGTTTGCGGCAAAAGATAAAAGTCATGAGGCACAGCTGATTCTTTTGGCTGGTTTACAAGATCAGAGAGACGATTTAAGAACCCGCAGTATCCGTGCCATTGATTTGGCAGACAATTCTATAAAAGAAGCTGCGCTTAAAACCCTATTGAACATTGCCCAAAATGATAAAAAAACTTATGCGAGAGCTTCAGCCATTATCAAACTTGCCGGAACGGGTGATGCCGCTTACAAAAATTTAATGATTGAAAGTACTAAAAACCAATCTTACAATGTGGCCGCAGCAGGAATCTTAGGATTGTCGAAATATGCCCCGGAAGAGGCCGATAAAATAAAAGCAGCTTTAGACGAAGATACCAGAAATCACATAACGCCTTTGCTTAAAGAATTTAACAATCAAAAGTAAACATCCAATAGCTGAATAGTCAAACTTACTTAAAATAACAAAGGAACAAGGTTTTATAATTAGTACTTAAAAATATTGTTTCTATGCCTCTCTGATTGGATTAGAGAGGCTTTTTTTGTTTAAGAGCTAGAAGGACTAGATATTTCTATTTGTTACAACTTCTATTCTCACTCTTTTATTTTCCCTTATTTTAATTGTTTTTAAGAACCAATCTACTTCTCTTTATTGTACCCTACTTCCATCTGTATAAACTTTCGGATAAATGCTTTATTTGAAAAATTTCTTTTATCATCCTGCTTTAATTTAATCACAAATCATTTGACAAAAAAGGTATAAAAGTGTCCCCTCTACTCTCCAAATTGGATTCATTATTCTTCCTGTTTTTCGAAATGGTAACTTCGAAAAAATTACCCTTTAAATTTCTAAAATTGCATTCAAAATCGCTTCCACATCCTGCTCTTTTTTATCCTTAAACTAAAGACCGTTTTTTACCCAAAAAACACAACTTTTCTTCGCAGAAATTAATCCTCAAAAAACAAAATCCCCACAGGAACGCACTTACAGAATAACAGTAGAAAACTTACTTTATTAGCAACATAAAGGGGTGGTAATTACGAAATTCACAAAATTAAACACAACTCTTTTTAATAACTTAAAAATAGAATATTTACATTTTGACAATATAAATATTGAACTATTCTTTTTCGGTCCATTTATTTTAACAAAACGCTACTTTTTTAGTTTAAAAAAAACGTTTTGTGCAATTTTATGTGCTCGAGAACACAAATTTCGTGTGTTCGAGCACATTTTTTGTGTTTTTTCTTGGTTAATAAAAATATAATCAATAGTTTCGTCAAGTAGTTAAAATATCACATAAGATTTTTCCTTCTTTAAAAAACCTTTTTAGAGTAAAAAAGAATAAAAAATCAACATAATAATTACAACAAAAAATAACCTGACAAAAACAATCATTAACCAAACCCAAAAACAAGAGTATGAAAAATGCACTCTCAAAAAACCCTAAGAATTTAAGGTTGCAGACAGTACTTGAAAAAAGCATAAAGGCAACACTGTTTTCATTGTTGTCCGTGACTTTTCAAATTACGACCGCAGCTCCTTCAAAAGAAATCTCATTAAACAAAACCAGCTTACTAGCCTTTCAAAAAATGGTGAAAGGTAAAGTTGTAGACGATAAAGGAATTCCAATTCCTGGTGTAAATGTTATCATAAAAGGATCTAAGACTGGTGTTCAGACCGATATCGATGGAAGCTTTGCTATTGAAGTACCCAATGCCAATACAATTTTAGTATTTTCTTTCTTAGGAATGCAGGATCAGGAACTCCCTGCTGGAAATGGCACAGTGAAAGTAGTCATGAAAGAAGCCGGACAACAAATGGATGAAGTTGTTGTGGTAGGATACAGTAAAGTAAAAAAAGAGAGCTTAACCGGATCTTTGCAAACTTTAGACAATAAAAAATTATTGGATGTTACCACTCCTAACGTCGAAAACTTACTGGCAGGAAAAGCAACCGGAGTTTTTGTAAGTACAAGCGGTGGTCAGCCTGGAGGTCCGTCAAAAGTAGTTATCAGAGGTAGAAGTACCGTAAATGGAAGCACCGACCCTCTTTGGGTAGTAGACGGTGTTATAGTTGGAAACAGTTCTCCAACGATGAACCCTTCTGATATCGAAACTTTAACCGTTCTTAAAGATGCAGCTTCTACGGCAGTTTATGGCTCACAAGGTGCCAATGGTGTAGTTGTAGTAACTACGAAAAGTGGTAAAGCAGGTAAGGCAACCATCAACTTCTCTGCAAAAACAGCTTTGGCTACCATAAATTCAGGGAATTTTAAAATCATGAACGGATCTGAATTGTATGACTTATACGATTCTTTCCCAAACAAACAAATTTTTCAAAATGCTTCATGGTGGACTCCTGAATTAAGAAACAAAAACTACGATTGGTGGAAAAATGCTACTCAAACCGGTATTGCTCAGGATTACAACCTGTCAATCAGTGGTGGCGGTGATAACTTTAAAAGTTATGTTTCCTTAGGAGTTTATGATGAAACAGGTGCTATCATTGGCTATGATTACAAAAGATATAATGGTTTGATGAAATTTGAATACAAACCAAATACCTGGTTAACTATAAGACCACAAATAAACTTAACAAAAGAAACAACTTACGACAAACAGCATTCTGTTGGAGATATCTATCGTAATCTTCCATGGGATAGCCCTTATTTGCCAGACGGAACGTTGGTAGGAAATGCACCAAACCCAACCTGGGTAAACACCACCGGATCAAACTACCTGTATGATTTACAATGGAATTTTTCTGAATCTGAAGATTATAATGTACGTTCAAATCTTGACTTCGATGTCAAATTCACCAAATGGTTGACTTTTGCATCGGTAAACAACTATATTTTTGGTAATGCAAATTCAACTTCATATTCTGATCCGCGATCTTCATCAGGATTAGCTGTGAAAGGTAGAATTACGGATAACTTCAGTACGTTTAACAGAATTTATACCAACCAGTTATTAAAATTCAACACCAAAATTGACAAGCACGACATCAACGCGATTGCCGGTTATGAGTGGAATGAATACAGCTCGAAATACAGTAATGCTACTGCTACAGGATTACCTCCGGGAATCATTGTAACAGATCCGGCTGCAAAACCTGAAAAAGTAGAAGGAAACAGATCCGAGTGGGCGGTACAATCTTTACTGTCAAACGTTAACTATTCTTATGACAACAGGTATTTAGCGCAATTCTCTTTCCGTCGTGACGGAGCCTCTAACTTTGGAAAAAATGCCCAATATGGTAATTTCTTCTCCATCAGTGGTGGATGGAATATTCACAATGAAGCTTTCTTTAAAGTAAACTGGATCAACAACTTAAAACTAAGAGCCAGTTATGGTTCAGTTGGAAATCGTCCAAACAGTTTATACGGACACCTGCCATTATATTCTTTCTCACAAAGTTACGACGAGAATCCGGGAGCTCTTATTTCGCAATTGGCTAATCCTGATTTAAGCTGGGAGAAAACATTTACTACTGGTGTAGGTTTAGATTTAAGAATTTTCGACAGAGTAAACATTACATTTGATTACTACAATAAAAATACATCCGACTTATTGTATTACGTACCACTTCCGGGAGTTATTGGTGTAACTGGTATCTGGAGAAACGTTGGAGCTGTAAACAATAGAGGTTTTGAGACTTCTATCAATGTAGATATCATTAAAACCGAAAACCTAAGATGGTCATTTGATGCTAACATAGGCGTAAACAAAAACAAAGTAACGGCACTTTACGGTGATCGTCAGGAAATTATTGTAGGAGACGGTAGTGGTGCTGCAGGATCTGCTTCAAAATTACTAAAACCTGGTACTGATGTAGACAGCTGGTACTTAACAGAATGGGCTGGTGTTGACCCTGCAAACGGAAAACCACAATGGTTTACTACTAATGCTTCCGGAGAACGTGTAAAAACAAATGATTATGCGGATGCTTCAAAAAACCGAAAAACAATCGGAACTTATACTCCGGACTTTTTTGGAGGATTCTCTACCAGTTTAAACTATAGAAACTTTGATTTTGCAGCTGTTTTCAGCTACTCTGTTGGAGGACAAATTTACAACTACGCCCGATCAGAATTTGATTCAGATGGTGCTTATACCGACAGAAATCAAATGAATCTGCATAGCGGATGGAGTCGTTGGGAAAAACCGGGTGATATTGCAACACATCCTCAAGCTATCTATGACAATACCAGTCAATCTAATAAAGCTTCTTCCCGTTATCTTGAAACAGGTACCTACTTAAAAATGAGAAGCCTTTCTTTCGGTTACAACCTACCGCTTAAAAACATAAGCATCGCCAATTTAAGATTATTTGTAGCAGGAGAAAACTTATTCACCATCTCACACTTTTCAGGTGTAAATCCTGAGTTATCGCCAAATTACAACAGTTCAACCGGACAATACGTAATTTCTGGAGTGGCTACACAAGTATATCCGCAAACCAGAAGAATAACTCTTGGACTTAATCTAACACTTTAAAAAGAAACAAAACATGAAAAAGATATTAATATTAGGTATCGCAATTAGTTTACTGTCCTCATGTGAGTTAGACAGAGAGCCATTTGGATCATATACACAAGACAAAATACAACAGGACAAAGAAGCTTCAATCGAAGTTTTACTTAACGGATGTTACGCACAATTAAAAGGCTGGTCGGATGTCATGCACCGTGTAGGGGAATATCCGGGAGACAACATCATGATTAGAGGAACTTCTACTGACTCTTTTTATTCTTTTATCTCCTACCAGCACATTCCTGATAACGGCAGATTATCTACTTTTTGGAACAATGGTTATAAAATCGTTTCACAGTCAAGTGATTTGATCAAAATTATCTCTGAAGGAGAAAGCCCGGCTGTTGATCAGCAATTAGGAGAAGCCTACTATTTAAGAGGTATGATCTATTTTTACCTTTGCCGTACTTACGGAAGACCCTACGCTCAATCACCTGAAACCAATTTAGGTGTGCCAATTGTAAATGGTTTACCAGCAGATGTTGCTAACCTGAGACTTCCGGATCGCTCTACTGTAAAAGCAACTTACGAACAGGCTATCAATGACTTGAAAAAAGCAGAAGCCCTTATGACAGTAGGAAAAGCAGCTACTTATGCAACCAAAGAGGCTGCACAAGCTATGCTTTCAAGAGTATACTTGTACATGAGTGGTACCTATGAAACTCCAAATCAGGAATATGCAACGCTTTCTATTGATTATGCCAAAAAAGTAATCATGAGTGGTAGATACAGCTTACTAAGCCGTGCAAACTTTATGAAATACAACACTTATGCACCCGATTCTGCAGAACAAACTGAAACTATTTTTGCTATAAAAAGAGTTGCTTCAGAATATTCCGGATTTGATCATTATTATGGTATTGGAGGAATGTATGCCAACATTCAGGGACAAGGATGGGGAGAAATGTATGCCAGTGGAGAATACCTCGACTTATTGAGAAAATCAGGACTGAAAAAAGATGCTCGTTGGGCTTTTATTGATCCGCAATATACCAAAGATGCCAGTGGAAATAAAACAGAAGCTTTCCGTTTTGTAACAGATGTTTTCAATGCGGCTGGTACGCAAACCGGATACAATTATGTGCAACAGCCTTTAAAAACAAAAGCTGATGGATCGTACTTTATTACCATTGGAACCACAGATTACAACCTTACCGTTGTAAATGCAGCCGATAACCAATACTCTATCGTATACCAAGGCAAAACCTATACAGGTGAGAAAGACTATATGATGCTTTTAAACCGTGTATATCCAATGTTTTACATCACAAAATGTTCTTTACAAAATAATGATTCACACCTGCACTCGCCTATCATCTCGAGATTAGCAGAAATGTACCTGAACATGGCCGAAGCTTATGCTAAAAAAGGAGATTATACCAATGCTTTAACCAACCTGAACATTATTCGTGAAAGAGCAATTGTTGGCGGAGGATATGCTTCTTTAAACAGCACAAACGCGGTACAGCGTATCGATGAAGAGCGTCAGTTAGAATTGGCTTTTGAAGCACATCGTGGTTACGACGTTTACAGAAACGGTCAAACGATGACACGCCGTTACCCTGGCCCTCATTTACCAATGAATGACGTTCCGGCTACAAGCCCTCGTGTGGTGCAATACATTCCACAATCAGAGATTAATGCTTACCCTGGGACTTTAACACAAAACCCATAGTTTTTTATTTTATTGTTTGTTTTGAAGCCTCTCTAATTTGGTCAATTAGAGAGGCTACTTTAAAAAAGAAGAATACATTTATAATAACTTAATCGCAACAAATGAAAAAAATAGTATACCTGTTTTTTGCTTCTTTTCTAGTTTCGGTTTCCTGCGTTGGCAGCAATGATGATGTAACATCGGAAAATGAAACCATAGAAAATCCAAAGACAACAATTTCTCTGCCTCTTGGTGGAAATGCGTATAGTTCTAAACATTTAGACGGAAAAAATACCATTACCGACAATGGCATCGAAAACTGGACAGATTCCAACGAGTTTTTCACCGCTTATTTCAGAATTTCCAAACCCGGAACCTTTCAAATTACGGTAGAAGAATCTGTCGAAGTGTATGGAAAATCAGAACTGGAATTTTCGATTAATAATGAATCTAAAAAAGTAAACTTCACCACTTCAAAAAAGGCCGTTATCGCAGGAACCTGGAACCTTAAAAAAGAAGGATATATTGCTGTTAAAATAAAAGGAATCAGTAAAACCGGCGATCGTTTCCCGTCTATTAGTCGTCTAACGATTGCAAGTGCTGATTTTGACGGTAAAATCTCCTATGTACCCAACAACGAAGGCGACTTCTATCACTGGGGACGTCGCGGACCTTCTGTACATTTAAACTATCAGACTCCCGAAAACACCAACACCGAGTGGTATTACAATGAAATTACCGTTCCTCAAAACGAAGACAAAATCGGGTCTTATTTTATGGCAAATGGTTTTGGCGAAGGTTACTTCGGAATCCAGGTAAACTCAGCCACAGAAAGAAGAATTTTATTCTCAGTCTGGAGCCCGTTTACAACTGACGATCCCAACAGTATTCCGGAAACTCATAAAATTAAACTGCTGAAAAAAGGCGAAAATGTACACACAGGCGAATTTGGTAACGAAGGCTCAGGAGGACAAAGCTATCTGAAATACAACTGGAAAGCAGGAAACACCTACAAGTTTTTACTTCGAGGACTGCCTGTCGGTAATAACACCACCACATATACCGCTTACTTTTACGCTCCCGAATTGAATAAATGGCTATTGATTGCCAGTTTCAATCGTCCTCAAACCAATACCTATTTGAAAAGATTTCATTCCTTTCTTGAAAATTTCATCCCGGAACAGGGAGATCAGTCCCGTAAAGTCCTGTTCAACAACCAATGGGTTTGTGATGAAAAAGGCAACTGGTCAGAAATTAATTCGGCACGTTTTACAAACGACAATACAGGGGCAAAAGAATACCGAATGGATTTTGCAGGCGGAACGGAAAATGGTTTCTTTTATTTAAAAAACGGAGGTTTTTTTAATGACTATACCACGCCAAAAACTATTTTTACAAAACCATTAACGAATAAAAAACCGGAGATCAATTTTAATACATTACCCTAAAATACCTCACAACAATAATCCCCGATAATCGGATTTTTAGATTATCAATCATTTCAAATCAAAATAATACATTATGAAAACTAGTATTTTAAAATTCATGTTAGCCGCCTGTATTCTGTTTGGAGGAACAAACGCATCGGCACAAATGATTAAAACCAAAACACCTGCCCGTGCAAAAGGTCAAACCGATGTTTTACGTTTGGCAACAACACCACTACCTACCGTTCGTGTTGCCTTTATAGGTCTCGGAATGCGTGGTCCGGGAGCAGTAGAGCGCATGACACATATTCCGGGTGTAGAAATTGTCGCTTTATGCGATATGACACAGGAAAATACTTCTAAAGCAAACGAAACTTTAACCAAAGCCGGTTTTCCTAAAGCTCAGGAATTTTACGGTGACGAAAATGCCTGGAGAAAAGTGACGGCTTTACCAAATGTTGATTTAGTATATGTTGCCACCGATTGGAAACACCATGCTATCATTGGTGTACAAGCGATGAAAGACGGTAAACACGTAGCCATAGAAGTTCCCGGAGCAATGACAATGGAAGAAATCTGGCAGCTTATTGATACTTCTGAAAAAACCCGTAAACACTGTATGCAACTTGAAAACTGTGTATACGATTTCTTCGAACTTACTACCTTAAACATGGCACAGCAAGGTTTATTTGGAGAAATTCTTCATGCCGAAGGATCTTACATTCACGGACTTCAGCCTTTCTGGGGAGAATACTGGAACAACTGGAGAATGGATTACAACATCAAACACCGTGGCGACATTTATGCTACTCACGGTATGGGACCCGCTTGTCAGGCTTTGAACATTCACCGTGGTGACAAAATGAACTTTTTAGTTTCTATGGATACGAAAGCGGTTGGAAATCCGGCATACATCAAAGAAAAATCAGGAAAAGAAATCAAAGATTTCAGAAATGGAGATCACACCATGACCATGATTCGTACGGAAAACGGAAAAACAATCCAAATCCAGCACGATGTTACCTCTCCTCGTCCGTACAGCAGAATGTACCAATTAAGCGGTACAAAAGGTTTTGCTAACAAATACCCGTTAGAAGGATATGCATTAGACGGTAAGGAATTAGGTGATGATGTAAAACCAAATCATGAAAAATTAAGCGCACACTCTTTTGTTCCTGCAGATGTGAAAAAAGCATTAATGGAAAAATACAAACACCCGATTGTAAAAAATATCGAAGAACAGGCTAAAAAAGTGGGCGGTCACGGCGGAATGGATTTCGTAATGGATTACCGTTTGATTTATTGTCTGCAAAAAGGACTTCCGTTAGATATGGACGTTTACGACTTAGCCGAATGGTCTTGTTTAGGTCCATTAACAGAGATTTCTCTTGACAACGGTTCTGCTCCTGTAGAAATTCCGGATTTCACGCGTGGCGGATGGAACAAGTTGAAAAAATTAGAATTTTCAGAATAAAAATTTATTGGTTAGTTAGTAGAAACAAGAGGGCGCGATTTATAGTGCTCTCTTGTTCATTATAGTCAACACTAATTTGAATTAAAGATGAAAAAAATATACCTTACCTTTCTGTTTCTTTCTCTTACCCTTTGCGCAACAGCCCAAGAGAAACAAAGTTTTGCTATTGCCAATGGAAATTTCCTGCTCAACGGAAAATCCATACAAATTCATTCCGGTGAAATGCACTACTCCCGCATTCCACAGCCTTATTGGCGTCATCGCTTAAAGATGATGAAAGCAATGGGTTTAAATGCGGTCGCCACGTATGTATTTTGGAATTATCATGAAACGGCACCCGGAATCTGGGACTTCAAAACCGGAAATAAAAACCTGGCCGAATACATCAAAACAGCTCAGGAAGAGGGTTTATTCGTGATTTTACGCCCGGGGCCGTATGTGTGTGCCGAGTGGGAATTTGGAGGTTATCCCTGGTTTTTACAAAATGTTCCTGATATGGTTATTCGTGGAAACAACAAAGCTTATCTGAGCGCAACTAAAGCCTATTTTACCGAACTGTACAATCAGGTTAAGAATTTACAAATCACCAAAGGAGGTCCGATTATTATGGTTCAGGGGGAGAATGAATTTGGCTCGTATGTCGCACAACGCAAAGATGTTCCTCTTGAAGAACATAAAAAATACAGTGCAGCCGTTTTTCAACAATTGAAAGACATTGGTTTCGAAGTTCCATTTTTTACTTCAGACGGAAGCTGGTTATTTGAAGGCGGAGCTTTACCGGGTGCTCTCCCAACGGCAAATGGAGAAAGCGATATTACAAAACTAAAAAACGTGGTCAACCAATTCAATAACGGGCAAGGTCCGTATATGGTTGCTGAATTTTATCCGGGCTGGCTGGATCATTGGGCTGAACCTTTCCCAACACAAACTCCTCAGGAAACTGTTGACCAAACACAAAAATATTTAGACCATCAGGTTTCATTCAACTACTATATGGTGCATGGCGGGACTAACTTCGGTTTTACTTCCGGAGCCAATTACGACAAAGAGCATGACATTCAGCCCGACATGACTTCTTACGATTATGATGCTCCCATTAGCGAGGCAGGTTGGGCAACCCCAAAATATAATGCGTTAAGAGCCATCCTCAAAACCAATGAAACTCCACCTGTTCCGGCAAAAATGCCCGTGATCACTATTCCGAACATAGCACTAACAAAAGCTATTGACTTAGCCGATTTAAAGTCTAAAATCCCTCCTGTAACGGCAGACAATCCTTTAACTTTTGAACAGCTCAATCAGGGAGACGGTTATGTTTGGTACAGCAAAAGATTTACACAGCCTATTAGCGGGAAACTGGAACTAAAAGGCTTACGTGATTATGCCATAGTGTATGTCAACGGGAAAAAAATAGCCGAATTGAACCGATACTATAAAAAATACGATTGCGAAATTGAAGTCCCGTTTAACGCGACACTAGATATTCTGGTAGAAAATATGGGGCGTATTAACTATGGTTCTCAAATTAATGCCAATAATAAAGGAATTATTAGCCCTGTAATAATCAATGGCGAAACCATTACCGGAAACTGGAAAATGTACAAATTACCAATGGCTCAGGAACCGGATGTAACGGCTTATAAAAACTCAGGAAAAACCGACCGCCCTACGGTATATCAGGGAACTTTTAACCTGAGTAAAACCGGAGACACCTTCCTGGACATGCGCGACTGGGGCAAAGGAATTGTTTTTGTAAACGGAATCAACATTGGGCGTTACTGGAGCGTTGGTCCACAACAAACACTATATGTTCCGGGTTGCTGGCTTAAAAAAGGTAAAAACACCATTCAGATTTTCGAACAAAAAAACGGAAAAATTCAGAAGGAGGTAAAAACAATTAGCACTCCGATTTTAGAAGATTTAAAACCCGAAAACGGACAATAATACCAGAAAACATTAGAGTAAAATAGAAATAAAATTGATATAAAATTCTCTGTCAAAAAAAATCCCAAACTCCAACAAAAATTGGAATTTGGGATTTAAAATTTTAAAATATTGGATTTTAAATTACTTCCAGTTAAAAGTAATTTTCTTTTCAATTTCAGGGTTCAGACTTAAAAACACCGGACATGTCATTGCAGCGCGTTCCAAAATGGTTTTGCTTTTCTCATCGGCATCCCCTTTCATTTCAAAAGCAATTTCGATGGCTCCAATACGTCTCGGTTCTGCATTCATAATCTTCGTTACTTCGGCAGTTGAATCGACTAAATTTACATTCAGGTCACGGGCTTTAATTCCCATAATCGTCATCATACAACTTGCTAAAGCATTGGCAACAGTATCTGTGGGAGAAAAAGCTTCTCCTTTTCCGTTATTGTCTACAGGCGCATCCGAAATGATTTCACTTCCGGATTGCACATGGATTGATTTTGTTCTTAAATCGCCTAAATAGGTTACTTTTGATGTCATTAATTTGCTACTTTTAAAGTTAAATCATTATCGTAATATAAGATGTAAACACCTTTGTTGGCGTGTCCTCCATCCTCTTTTTTGTAAAATTGAAATTTGTTGTCAACCTGTTCAGTTGTCATTAAATCGGCTGTTTCCTGATAGGTTTTTCCCTGAACCAAACGCATCATGGTATCAAAAGTAACATCAAATCCTCTTGTAGCATAGGTATTTGGATTTACTTTATTTTTCAATCGGTACTCTTTTTCAAAAATCAAAACAGACTGTTCATCACTATCACGGGTAACGGACGGATACATCAATTTCAGCTTAATTAAACTGTCAAAACTAATCTCATCCGAATCCAGTGTATTGTTTGGCTCTAAAACAACCAACTGTATCTGACAGGTTTTTTGAGCATCTGTCAAAGCTTTTATAGTCGTTCTAACCATTGCTGTATTGGCCGATTCCATAACTACATAGTTCATTCTGTTAGGCAATAACAAACTTTTTAAATTGGCCACATCCAGAGCTCCGGTTTCAGTCAGATTAGCAAACACAACTCCTTTTTGGTTTTGTTTGATATAACTGATCACTGATTCTTTCTTTTTGTCTACAACTGCAACGATGTTTCCATTCTTCCCTCTCATATAATCAAAAACGGCATTTCGCACCACATCGTTTGATGGAATCGTCTGATACAAATTATCAATTGGGTTGGCTTTGTCTTTTGATAATGGAGAAATCACAGGAATATTATACAAACGCAATGTATTAGCAGTAGATTCGGCATTACTTTGATAAAAAGGTCCCACTACAGCATTGGCATCCTGCAATTTATTCTGAGCCATTAAACCTGAAACATTAGAACTATTTTTTGTCTCCTGAGAATCATAAATTGCAACATCGATTGGCAGCTTTAAAGTTCTTGCTGAATCGATTGCCATTAAAGCTCCCGAATAAAAATCAAGTGTCATGTTCAGGAATTTATCACTCTTAATTCGACTGGCTGCACTGATAGTATCCCCCTGCATTTTCGCTAAATTGAATGGCAATAATAAAACTAATTTCTTACGTTCGTTCTCCCCTCTTTTTTTAGTCAGTTCCACCACTTCCGGATTAGCGGAAACAGTTTCAGATTTTACCTTATCTACCACTTTAATGCCTCCCGTATTTTCAACTGGCTTTTCAATGGTCTTTTCAATCGTTTTTTCAACTTCTTTTTCAGCAGGCTGTTGGTGTACGATAATTGGTGTTGGTGCCACGTATCCAGCCGGAACTTTTAAAACCATTCCCTCTTTTACACCTTCGGAAAGGGCCGGATTCAATGCTGTTAATTCTTCCTGAGTAATATGAAAAGTATGTGTTAAACTATAAAAAGTTTCTTTTGGTTTCACCTGATACTCCATATAAGAAGTTGCTTTTTTCGAAGTTTCCACTGCTTTTTTTGTTTCAGCCGGTTTTACAACAGCAGCCACAGGCGGAGCAGAAGTTTCTACTTTAGGAGCAGTTCCTTTTATTGTCAGACGATACCCAACCGGTAAGTTGGAAACAATTGGAGGATTTCGCTTTTCTAATTCGTCAACAGTCATTCCATATTGTTTTGCAATTGAAAATTTAGTTTCTTTTGCTACCACATCATGGTAAACATACTTTTCCGGTGCTGCCGACTTCGGTTTCGCTGAAGTTGAAACAGTTGTTTTCACCGCACCTCCTTTTGACGGAATCTCAAGAGTTTGTCCAATCTGCAAACCATCTTTCACCAAAAAAGGATTAGCTGCTTTTAAAGCTTCATCCGTAACATTATATTTTTTCTCAATTCCAAACAAAGTTTCTTTTGGCTGTACTTCATGTGTAATCGTTTTTCCTGAATTTGAACTTTTCACCGGAGCAACATCATTTTTAACTGCTGTTTTAGCACCGCTTGTCGGAATCAATAAAACGGTATTGGGTTTTACTCCATTTCTGGCATCCGGATTTAGGGAATAAATATCATAAGGCGTAACCTTAAATTTAACAGCAATCTGGTTAATAGTTTCTCCGCTTGAAACCGTATATTTAACCACCTTTTCTTGTGAAAATGCGGAACTGGTTGCAAAAAAAATCAGAGACAATAATGTTGAATAATATTTCATAATAAAGCTTAAAACAATTTAATTCCTAATTCAAAAACAAGTTACAAAATTCTCTGTAAAACAAAATCCCTGCCACTTGTTTTTTCTGCATTGCTTATTCCCTAAGATCAATCTCGACCTTAGCAATACTCACCTCTTTATATAACTCATCTTCCTCTTTTTTCTTGCATTGATATAGTACTTCTTCCATATTTTGGTACTTATCGGAGTACACATAGTACGAAAGACTATTAATATTAAAAAAGAAACTGGCGTTAAAATCGCCGGAATCAATGAGTTTCATAATGAGCTTATCCCTTAGCGTTGCGTCTGTAAATATACCCAAAACTAAGTAATAGCCGTTTGAAACTTCGCGAAGATTATCAAAAACTTCCACCTTTATCGTTTTGTCCCTTTTAAGCGGATTTTCTTTTAACTCCTGTTTCATTTCTTCCGATGAGATAATTTTTGAATCGCCAATGAATCCATTTTTTTTCTGATTTTTAATCGCCTGATCCTGATACTTTTTCAATTTCAGCAAAGCCACTTTATCATCAAAATTTCGGGCTTCCATACTATAGTAGGATGCTTTACTAATGTGTCTCTTCACTTCGATCTTCTTCTGATTATCCAGTGAGTCAATTTTAGCAATCAAGAGCTGATTCTTAGCGTCACCCTGCTCCTGCTCTATTTTGTACTGCTTTATTTCTTCCAATGAAAGGCGCTGTTGCAATGAAACCGGATTATTATTTTTTTCGCTTTCCCGGATTTTTTTCTTGTATTCCTGGTTTTCAGCTACAGCGATTTTTTCGACTTTATGCATTAAACCGGCATAGACTTTTCGGTTTTCTGCCAACTCTTTTTTTAACTGAGATGATAATTCATTCGTTTTCCCAATACTTTCGTAAGATTGTTTTTCCAGTCTTTTTGATTCGTCAACATTTAAAATATCCAGTCTTTTCAAATCGACCAGATCATCATTCATCGTACGAACCAGCGAATCCAGTTTCGCCATTAAAACATCCTGCACATTTTTATTAGCTTCCAGTACCAATCGCAATTTTTCAACTGAATTTTCTTTTGAGCCATTCATATCATTCAGATTGATTTTCAAATCATTAATTTTTATAATTTTCTGATTCATTTCTTTCTGAACAACCAAACGGTCTTTCAAATCTTCCAATTCAACTGTTTTTGCTTTTGTTTTTTCCACCACTACCTGCTTTTCGGCCAGAGCAATCATCAGTTCTTCGCTTTCATTTGTCGGCTTTACACCTTTTGTATTAATGGCCAGCTTATTTCCAACAATCAGTCCGTTTACGATTTCAGGATTCTGCGATTCCAGCTGATCAATCGAAATTCCATATTTTTTAGCGATCGAAAACTTCGTTTCTTTAGGCTCGACCACATGAAAAACAGTTTCCTGATTGATGACACGAACTCGTCCGTCTAAAGTTTTTCGTTTATTCGGAATCGCAATAGTCTGTCCAACTTGCAATCCATTTTGAAGAAGATTTTTATTTCCATTTTCCAAATCCAAAACCGAAACATTATACTGTCTCGCAATACTAAATAAAGATTCTTTTGCCACAACCTGATGGCTGACTTTTGAAGAAATTGTACTTTCAGTTTGAGAAAGATCTCCGGAACCTTGCGGAATAATTAGTTGCTGACCAATCTGAAGTCCGTTGGTAAGAATCGCCTGATTGGCATCCTGAAGAGCTTCCACCGAAATGTTATACTGTTTTGCTAAACCAAAAAGAGTTTCTTTTGCGCCAACAACATGAATAATCTGCTGACTGGAATTTGGTTTTTCAGAGGAATGAACAGGAATCTTGATCGTCTGATCGTCTTTGATTCCGTTTTGTGATTCGGGGTTAAGTTTGTAAATTTCTTCTACTGAAACCTTGTACTTTTGGGCAATAAAGTAAGTAGTTTCCCCCTTTTGAATCCGATGCTCAATAATTGAATCTTGCGCAGTTATTTTGTTAAAAGACAAAACAAACACAAGAGAAATCGTTAAAAATTCTCTCATAAATAGTAGGTTTAAAAAATTAAGGCGTTACAAATGTAACGCCTTAATTTTAAAAAATAGTACTATTCCCACTCAATTGTTGCTGGTGGTTTTGAGCTGATATCGTAAACCACACGATTCACGCCTTTTACTTTATTGATAATATCGTTAGACACTTTCATTAAGAAATCATACGGTAAATGAACCCAGTCGGCCGTCATACCATCTGTTGATTCTACAGCTCTAAGCGCTACTACTTTTTCGTAAGTACGCTCATCGCCCATTACACCAACGCTGTTTACCGGAAGCAAGATTGCTCCTGCCTGCCAAACTTTGTCATACAATCCCCATGATTTTAATCCGTCGATAAAAACGGCATCCACATCTTGCAGAATCTGAACTTTTTCCGGAGTAATATCTCCTAAAATTCTAATTGATAAGCCTGGTCCCGGGAAAGGGTGTCTTCCTAATAATTCAGGATCTATTCCTAAAGTAGCTCCCACTCTTCGAACTTCGTCTTTGAACAGCATTCGAAGTGGTTCTACAATTTTTAATTTCATATAATCCGGCAATCCACCTACGTTATGGTGCGACTTGATCGTTGCCGATGGTCCTTTTACCGAAACTGACTCAATTACATCAGGATAAATAGTTCCCTGCGCCAGCCATTTTACATCTTCGATTAAATGCGATTCATCATCAAAAACTTCGATAAATACACGGCCAATTGTTTTACGTTTAGTTTCAGGATCACTGATTCCTGCTAATTCTGACAGAAAACGATCGCCTGCATCTACTCCTTTTACGTTCAATCCCATTCCTTTGTATTGATTCAATACATTTTCGAATTCGTTTTTACGCAAAAGTCCATTATTAACAAAAACGCAATATAAATTTTGCCCAATTGCTTTGTTTAATAGCACTGCAGCAACAGTAGAATCTACTCCTCCTGACAATCCTAAAACCACTTTATCATTTCCTAATTTCTCTTTCAACTCCGCTACCATTTCTTCTACGAAAGCTCCTGGTGTAAAGTTTTGAGGAACATCAGCGATATCTACTAAAAAGTTTTTCAGCATTTTTGATCCATCAGTAGAGTGAAAAACTTCAGGATGGTATTGAATAGCATAAGTAGTTTCACCTTCAATTTTATAAGCGGCAAATTCTACATCATGTGTGCTTGCTAATTTTACAGCATTGGTTGGTAAAGCTTTGATACTATCACTATGGCTCATCCAAACCTGGCTGTTTTCAGAAACTCCGTTGAAGAAAACTTCATTCTCTTTAATATAAGACAAATTAGCTCTTCCATATTCTCTGGTGTTCGAAGCTGCTACTTCACCTCCACTAAAATGAGCTAAGTATTGTGCTCCGTAACAAACTGCTAACATTGGAAGCTTGCCTCGAATTTGAGATAAATCAGGATGTGGAGCATCTTCTGCACGAACAGAAAAAGGACTTCCTCCTAAAATTACGGCTTTATAAGGTGATAAATCACTAGGAAAGTGATTGTAAGGGAAAATTTCGCAGAATATATTTAATTCGCGAACTCTACGCGCAATAAGCTGAGTATATTGCGATCCGAAATCTAAAATAAGTACGTTGTGTTGCATGCGCAAAAGTACTTTTTATATTCGAATTTGAAAAATCAGAACGCCGAAAAAATAAATATTTTTTTTCAACGTTCTGATTTTAGAGGCGCAAAGACTCAAAGCAACAAAGATTCAAAGGTTTACTAAAATTAAGAAAAACATTTGCTTTGTTCCTATGAACCTTTGCATCTTTGAACCTGTAAATAAAAAAATCCAAAAACCAATTTATTTCGTACGTAACGAAAAACCCAAATTAAAATTCAACTATGAAATCAAAATTAATTGCCCTTTCTCTCTTTTTGTCTTTGTTTTTAAGCTCTTGTGATGCTGTAGATAATTTATTGACTTTTACGATTTCAAACGAAACTTCGATCCAGATAAAGAGTACTTCCCCTATCAATTTGCCTTCGGAAATTATCACTCCCGATGTCACTACAAATTCTTCTGCCGAGTTTGAGAACAATAAAACCAAAGCCAGTTTAGTAAAAGATGTTAAACTGAAATCGCTTAAACTAATGATCACAAATCCAACCGATAAAACATTTACGTTTTTAAAATCGGTTCATTTGTATATTTCTACGACAGATTCTGATGAAATAGAACTTGCGTATCAGGATAATATCAATGCCTCCACCAACAGCATCGATTTGATTTGTACCGATGCAAGACTGGATCAATACATTAAAGCAGATAAATACAAAATCAGAACAAAAGTTACTTTGAAAGAAACGCTTACTAAAGATGTAACTGTAAAAGCAGAAATGAAATTTAGAGTGACAGCAGATCCATTTTAGAAAAAGGTTCTGAGGTTCTGAGATGCTAAGGTTCTAAGTTCTTTTTAGAAAGACTTGGAACCTTAGTTGCTTAATCCCTTAAAATCTCAAAAAAACTGCTTTGAGGTTACCCCAATAATCACGTAGTTATTATTTATTAAAAACTTAGAACCTTAGCATCTAAGCCCCTTAGTACCTTAAAAAACTATTCTTTTGTCACAACAATCGAAGCCTTAAATCCTGCGGCAAGGTTATCCCAGTAATCATTGGTTACCAATTGTCCTTTATCATCGTAGACTTGGATTTCTGCAGTGTTTCCGCCCAATGTACCGATATTTAGAGCTTCAAAATCTAATTTATTAAACCCTGCTGCGAGGTTTATTTTTACTTCTTTAAAATTGGACCCCAATAATATCTGACTGGCAATTACGGCATCATTTGACGAAACTTTGACCAAATCACCATCAATGGCTCCAAAGTCTCTTAGTTTTACAATGAAATATTGTGATTTTGTTCTAAAATCCCCCAAAGAGATATTTCTTTTTATTAATGTTCCGCGTCCTTCTTTCAAACCGGCATCTCTTAAAGCTTTGTCTAAATCTTTCTCCATTTTGGGCACGTAACGATCTCCCGGATTGGCAAAATCAGTTTCGGTAGACATGGTAAACTTGCTTTTCTCTGCCCCGATCTGAAATTGAGATTTTGGAGTAATACTGGTATTGTCAAAAACATTAGGTGTTTTAATCCCCGGCATGTCCAGATTTTCACCCTGAGGGTCTTTTATTTCCGGAATTGGAGTCTTTTTGGGTTTTGCCCCAAATTTAGGTGCTGCAATAGGCTTGAATTTAGTTCCAAATTCCTTTTGCGCCGATACGGTAACAGCAGTAAAAAATAATATGAAGAATAAAATGTGTTTCATTGAAAAAGTATTATCGAATCGGCTTTTATGTTTACTTTAAAATCGGGATCTGGAATCACAAAAATAATATAATATAGTTAAGCACTACAACTTTAAGACTTTTATAACACTATATTATGCCTTTTTTTGGAATCAAAAAACCTGCCAAAAACTGCAAATTCTAAATCCCAAACTCAAAATTCCAAATTCCAAATTCTAATATTGCAAATCAATCGAGGGACTTCTGAAACTATGTAAATGTTATTTTTTTAATATTTGAAAAACATCGTTTTGATAATTAGCAACTTATTCCTAACTTCAATCTTTCAAAGAGAGATACTAAAAATTAAACTCATATCGTAAATCGGACACCTCGGAACTTCGATTATTTTTCAATTTAGAATAATAAATCAAAAAACACACCTCTGTTCCGGCTGTTTAAAACACCTGTCGAAATAGCTAATTTATTAAATTTTCAATCCATGGATTATATTGATTATTACAAAGTATTAGAAATCACAAAATCTGCAACTGAAGCTGAAATTAAAAAGGCGTATCGAAAACTGGCACGAAAATACCATCCTGATTTAAACCCCAATGACAAGGAAGCGGAGAAAAAATTCAAAGAAATAAATGAGGCTAACGAAGTTTTAAGCAATCCCGAAAATCGTAAAAAATACGACAAGTACGGAAAAGACTGGAAACATGCTGATGAATTTGAAAAAGCAGGTTACGATCCTAACCAACAGCAATATTCCCGACAACAGCAAGGCAATCAAGGCTACACTGATTTTGGTGGCGGAAACTTTTCCGAAAGTGATTTCTCTGATTTCTTCAATTCTATGTACGGCTCTTCAGGGAGAAGTTCCAGAGGTCAGGCAAAATACAGAGGTCAGGATTTTAATGCCGAATTACAGTTAGATTTAGCATCCGCTTACACGACTCACAAACAGAATCTAAGTGTTAACGGAAAAAATATCCGAATCACCATTCCGGCCGGAGTCGAAAACGGACAGATTATCAAAATTCCAAATCATGGTGCACCCGGCGCAAATGGTGGTCCAAATGGCGATTTATACATCACTTTTTTAATTGATAATGATTCCGATTTTAAACGGGAAGGCCATAATTTATATGCCGATGTTGAACTGGATTTATACACCGCTATTTTAGGTGGAGAAATTTTCGTAAAGACTTTTGACGGAAAAGTAAAAATAAAAGTCCCGGCCGAAACTCAGCCCGGAACTAAAGTAAAATTAAAAGGCAAAGGCTTTCCGGTATACAAAAAAGAAAATCAGTTTGGTGATTTATACATTACTTACACTATAAAAATCCCAACCCAACTGTCTGCCAAAGAAAAAGAATTATTTGAAGAACTAGCTAAACTAAGAAATCATGAGCAGTAAAAACTTAATCCATATTAAACAATTTTGCGTGTATCACGAAATTGAGAACACCTTTATAACGGAGTTGCATAATTACGGTTTGGTAAAAATTATACTACTTGAAGAAGACGAATATTTCCAACCGGAACAATTACCAACTGTTGAGAAAATGATACGTCTTCATTATGATTTGAAAATTAATCTTGAAGGCCTGGATGTAATCGCAAACTTATTGAGCAAAATCGAAGGATTGCAGCAAGACCTTACTGCTACCCAAAATAAACTTCGTCTCTACGAACAGCATCAAATCGAGTAAAGAATAATTTGACGCTCTAAAATATCACAAAAAAGAAGGAATTCCGAAATGATTTCAATTCAATCGTACTCTTTTTCATTGGCATATTTTATAAATTGCGACTCTATTAACCAATCCGAATTTGCCTTAAAAACAAAGAAGTAAATTCAATAAACCAAAAGAAATGAAAAGAGAAAACATCTTAACAGGATCTCCTTGGGAAGACAAAATGGGATATTGTCGTGCCGTAAGAATTGGCAACATCATTGAAGTTTCAGGAACTGTAGCTATTGTTGATGGTGAAAAGGTAAAAGCTAATGACGCTTACGCTCAAACCTACAACATCCTGGAACGTGTGGAAAAAGTTTTAGAAGATTTAAATGTTGGAATGAAAGATGTGATCAGAACGCGAATTTTCACTACTGATATTTCGACTTTTGAAGAAGTAGCAAGAGCACATTCTTCCTTTTTTAAAGATGTAAAACCAACAACCGGGTTCTATGAAATCAGCAAACTGGTTGCTCCCGAATATTTAGTTGAAATTGAGTTTACAGCTGTTGTTCAATAATTTTTCGGGCCGAATTTCACGACTTTTCTATTTTAACAATTTATAACGTTAAAAAAATGTTTTAATTCGATAAAATTCGTGAAATTCGTGGCGAAAATTTTTCTTACAATATTTAATGACCTCTCAAAGACTACAAGAACTACTACTGACCACTTTCAAATGGATTTTAATATGCGTTTTGATCGGTATTTTGTCCGGATCTGCTTCTGCACTTTTCTTAGTTTCACTTGAATGGGTTACGCAATTTAGAATTCAGCACGACTGGCTAATCTGGCTTTTACCTTTTGGTGGATTATTAGTAGGATTTAGTTATCATTACTGGGGAGAATCTGTTGTAAAAGGCAATAATTTATTGCTCGAAGAATACGAAACCCCAAAAAAAGTCATTCCTTTTAAAATGGCTCCTCTAGTGCTTTTAGGAACCTTACTAACCCATTTATTTGGAGGTTCAGCAGGGCGTGAAGGCACAGCAGTACAAATGGGCGGTGCTATCGCCGATCAATTTACTAAGCTTTTCAATTTAGATAATACCGAACGCAGAGCTCTCATTATCCTCGGAATCAGTGCCGGTTTTGCCTCTGTTTTTGGAACTCCGCTTGCAGGAGCGATTTTTGCTGTGGAGGTTCTGTATTTCAGTAAAATTAATTTCAAAAGTATTCTTCTCTCCTTCTTAGTCGCCTATGCTGCTTATTTCACTGTCGAATTCTGGCAGGTAAAACATACCCATTACAACATTCCCGTTGTTCCTGAAATTAGTCTAACCACTTTATGTTATGTCATTTTAATCGGTCTTTTGTCCGGTTTTGCAGCTCTGCTTTTCTCGAGAAGCACCCATTTCTGGGGTTCCCTTTTCTCCAAAAACATCAAATATCCTCCACTCCGTCCTTTTATTGGCGGAATTGTTTTGTCTATTGCCATTGCTGGTTTCGGACTCACAAAATTCTCTGGTTTGGGAGTTCCGGTAATTGTCGATTCCTTTACAAATGCTAATCTCTGGTACGATTTTCTGCTTAAAATTCTATTCACCGGATTTACTCTCGGCGCAGGATTTAAAGGTGGCGAAGTCACTCCATTGTTCTTTGTAGGAGCTACCTTAGGGAGTGCTTTGTCTCTGGTGATTCCATTACCCATTGCTTTTTTAGCGGGTTTGGGATTTGTCGCAGTGTTTTCAGGAGCCACGCATACTCCTATTGCCTGTACCATTATGGGAATGGAACTTTTTGGAATTCAGCCTGGATTGTTCATCGCCATTGCATGCGTTATAGCGTATTTCTCCTCCGGTTCTGTTGGAATTTACAAATCACAAATTGTTAAAGGAGCGAAGTATAAGTTATATCAGAGACTACAGCGAAAAGAACTGGAAAACCTCTAGTACGCTATAAGCTTTACGCTTTAGGCTTTAGGCTTTCGACTCTGGAATTTGGAATTTGGAATTTGAACTTTCGTCTTTGGACTTTCGACTTTGAACTCAGCACAATTAACTTATAAAAAATGATTTCAGCATTACATTAAAAAAATGTAAATTCGCACACTATGAAAATACAAGACATTCAAGCGATACAATTATTACTCGCAACCCCAAAGAAAATTGCCATCATTCCTCATAGAGGACCTGACGGCGATGCTATGGGTTCAACCTTAGGGTTATACCATTTTTTATTAAAAAACAATCATCAGCCAACAGTAATTGCTCCTAATGATTTTCCTAATTTTTTAGCCTGGCTTCCAGGTTCTGAAAAGGTTAAAATATTTGAAAAAGATACTGAAAACTGCACCAAAATATTAGAAGAAGCTGAGCTTATTTTTACACTGGATTTTAATGCTTTTCATCGTACAGGTGAGATGGAACATACTCTTGTGAAGCTAACCGCTCCGTTTATTATGATCGACCATCATCAGAAACCGGATGATTATGCGCTTTATACTTACTCTGATACCTCGTTTGGATCTACCTGCGAAATGGTCTATAATTTTATTTCTTTCTTAGGCAAAAAAGAAGATTTAGACAAAACCATCGCCACTTGTATCTACACAGGAATATTAACGGATTCGGGCTCGTTCCGCTTTCCGGGAACAACAGGAAATACACACCGTATCATTGCTGAACTAATCGATTTAGGTGTCGAAAATACTCAAATACCCGTTTTGTTGTTCGACAACAGTTCTTACAGCCGTTTGCAATTGTTAGGACGTGCGTTACAAAACATGAAAGTTCTGGAAGAACACAAAACCTCTTATACTTCGCTTACTCAGGACGAACTGGACGCATTCCAATATGTAAAAGGCGACACAGAAGGTATTGTTAATTACGGATTAAGTATAAAAGGTATTGTTTTTACTGCTATTTTTATCGAAAATAAAGACGAGAAAATCATTAAAATCTCTTTCCGTTCACAAGGAGGTTTTGACGTAAACCAGTTTGCCAGAGATCATTTTAATGGTGGCGGACACAGTAATGCAGCGGGAGGAAAATCAGAGACTTCAATGGAAGAAACTTTGAAAAAATTTGAAGATTTAGTAAACAAATTAGAAATATAACCCAAATATGAACTACTTAAAACGAAGCAGTTGCGCCCTACTTTTTGCTGTTTTATTGGTTAGCTGTAAACAACATGAAGATGCCAGAAGACCTATTTCTCAGGCCTCCGGTACTTTTATGAAAAAATCAGCCGATCGAAATAAAAAATTAGTAGCCAATGAAGAGGATGTTATTAAAAAAATAATCAAAAGCAATCCGAAAACAAAATACTACGCCACCCGAAAAGGATACTGGCTGTATTATGACGAACGAAATGAAACTGATCTCCAGACTCCTAAAAAAGGAGATATTGCTTATTTTAACCTGGAAGTAAAAGATATCAATGGCAAAATAATCTATTCTGAAGCCGATCTTGGTCCGCAGACCTATTATGTAGACAAGCAAGACATTATGATGGGATTACGCGACGGTATAAAAATGATGCATAAAAACGAAACCGTGACTTTCTTATTCCCTTCGCATATCGCCTACGGATATCACGGAGACAATAAAAAAATAGGACCCAATCAATCCTTAATGTGCACTGTTACACTTCGCAACTTTGTACCGGATCCAGCTGCTAATCCAACAACTACAGCGGCACAAACCCCTAAAACAACAGCTCCTAAAACTGTAGCTCAAACTAAAAAAGATACCTTAAACCCATAAAAACAACCTTTTAAAAATGAAAAAAAGTATTCTACTAGTATTACTTGCCGTTAGTTCATTATTCTCTTGTAAAGACGAACACAGCAACCTGCCTGATGGTTTATATGCGGATATTGAAACCAATAAAGGACACATTATTGTTGAATTGGATTATAAAAAAGCACCTGTTACCGTAGCTAATTTTGTAACCTTAGCCGAAGGTAAAAGCGAGTTTGTTACTAAAGATTACCTAAAAGGAAAGCCTTTTTACGACGGATTGAAATTTCACAGAGTGATTGAAAATTTTATGATTCAGACCGGAGATCCTGAAGGAACTGGCTCAGGTGATGCAGGATACCGATTTAAAGATGAGATCACCGATTTAAAATTTGACAAAGCCGGTGTTTTAGCAATGGCAAACAATGGTCCGGCTACAAACAGCAGTCAGTTCTTCATCACACATGTTGAGACTCCATGGTTAGACGGAAAACACACTATTTTTGGTCATGTGGTTGAAAAAGGACAGGAAGTTGTTAATCAGATCAAACAAGACGATAAAATTGTTTCGGTAAAAATTATCAGAAACGGTGAAGCTGCCAAAAAGTTTGACGCTATAAAAGTATTTCACGATTATTTCTCTGAAATTGCTAAAGAAAAAGGGAAATACGCGGGCGTACAAAAAGAAAAAGTAGCGTATTTAGCTTCTATCAAACCCAAAGCGACCAAAACCAATTCAGGGTTAGAATTTGTAATCACTGAAAAAGGAACAGGTAAAAAACCGGCTACAGGAGCTCAATTGTATATCAATTACTCCGGTTTCTTAGAAGATGGTACTTTATTTGATTCAAGTGTAGAAGAAGTTAATAAAGCTTTCGGAAAATTTGATGCTGCAAGAGCCGAAGCACACGGATACCAGCCAATTCCTTTCCAGGCAGGTCGTAAAGACGGAATGATTCCTGGTTTTATTGAAGGAATTGAACAACTTTCATTTGGAGACAAAGCAGTACTTTTTATTCCTGCACATTTAGCTTACGGAGCAACAGGTGCTGGCGGAGTAATTCCACCAAATGCTAATATTATTTTCGAAATTCAATTATTAGAAAAACCACAATAATTTTTTTTAAAGAAAAACCATCATAGACTTAAATTCGGAACAACATGAAGTTTAAATTTCTATTTTTATTTTGCCTGGCAGTTGTAAATATTCAGGCTCAGGCTACCAAAAAACCAGTTGCTAAAGCAAAGCCAAAAACGGCAGCGACAGCAGCAAAAATAGCCCCTAAAGCCAATCCTGGCGAAGGTATTTTTGCTACAATAGCCACCACAAAAGGAGATATTGTGGTTTCTTTAGAATATGTAAAAACACCAGTAACTGTAGCTAACTTTATCTCGTTGGCAGAAGGAACGAACCCAAACGTTAAAGTGGAAAAACTTAAAGGTAAACCTTTTTACGACGGATTGAAATTTCACCGAGTAATCAATGATTTCATGATTCAGGGTGGAGATCCTGACGGAAATGGTTCAGGAGGTCCGGGATATGCATTTAAAGATGAATTTGTAGAAGATTTAAAATTTGAAAAAGGCGGAGTTCTGGCAATGGCCAATTCTGGTCCGGCTACAAACGGAAGTCAGTTTTTTATCACACACAAAGATACACCATGGTTAAATGGTAAACATACTATTTTTGGTCATGTGGTTTCAGGAATAGACAATGTAAATAAAATTGTTCAGGACGATATCATGACAAAAATTACCATTACACGCAAAGGTGCTGCAGCCAAAAAATTTGATCCTGTAAAAGTAATTGCTGAAGATGCTAAAGCTCAGGAGGCAAAAAAAGCAGAATCTCAAAAAGTAATCACTCAAAAAGCAGCTTATTTTGCCGCTACAAAAGCGAAAGCTACTACAACAGCTTCCGGTTTAAAATATGCTGTTACACAAAAAGGAACAGGCGTTAAAGGAGCTGAAGGATCTAACATTTACTTTCACTATGCAGGATATTTTGAAGATGGAAATCTTTTTGACAGTAGTATCGCTACCGTAGCAAAAGCTTACGGTAAATACGATGCCAACCGCGATGCCCAAAAAGGATACAAAGCGTTCCCTTTTGTTGTAGGTAAAAAAGACGGAATGATTCCTGGTTTTATTGAAGCTTTAGACATGATGACAGATGGAGAAAAAGCTATATTCTTCCTTCCTTCTAATCTGGCTTACGGAGAAAAAGGTGCTGGAGGTGTAATTCCGCCAAACGCCACTTTAATCTTTGAAATCGAAACTTATAAAGAACAGCCCGTAAAGTAATTCAAAATACCTTACCGGACTTAAAAGCAACCACCACGATGTATTTCATGGTGGTTTTTTATTTTATACCATCCTGTCAAATCTTCAATTTTAAACCTCACAAAAAGAACGAAATAAACGCAATCACAACGTTTCTCAATATTTTCTATTAAATCCTAAACAAAATAGCTTACCTTTGCCGGCTTAAATTTTTTAAAATAAACAGATTAAGATGTCACAAAACAATGTATTAAAAGGAGTATTTTTAGTAGCCTTAGGAGCTACAACTTATGGAATGTTAGCCACTTTCGTAAAAATGGCCTACACAGAAGGATATACTACTGCCGAAGTAACTACCTCTCAATTTGTATTAGGAATCATTGGTATTTTACTAATCAATACATTCCAAAAACTAAAACATAAAGACAATGTTGTGAAAGCAACTCCAAAAAACATATTCAGCTTAATGCTTGCCGGTACTTCATTAGGAATGACGAGTTTGTTTTATTATTTGGCAGTAAAATACATCCCTGTTTCAATTGGTATCGTTTTACTAATGCAAACAGTCTGGATAGGAGTTTTACTTGAAATGATCTTAGAAAAGAAATTACCTTCCAAACAAAAAGTTTTTTCAGTATTTATCGTTCTTATTGGTACTGTTTTAGCCACTAATATTCTACACAACGAAATCGAACTGGACTGGAGAGGACTTGTGTGGGGAATGTTAGCCGCTGCTTCTTTCACCACTACTATGTTTACAGCCAATCGCGTTGCAACCGATATATCGTCGGCACAACGTAGTTTGTACATGCTGTTTGGAGGTGCCATTATCGTATTTTCATTTGCCTTGGTAACACAGGTTACTCCTTTTAACCTTGCTATTTTTGCAAAATGGGGAATCATATTGGCTTTATTCGGAACTATCATTCCTCCAATGTTAATGAATCTTGGATTTCCATTAACTGGAATTGGTCTTGGAAGTATCGTTTCTGCCCTTGAGTTGCCAGTTTCAGTAACCATGGCCTACGTTTTATTAAATGAAGAAGTAATTCTTTCACAATGGATTGGAATTATTCTGATCATTTTAGCCATTGTTATTATGAATGTAAATTTCAAACGCAAGAACAGCTAATTTAGAAACACTCTAAAAAAAAGCCTCTTGTAGTGCAATAATTGTTAATTTTTTTATAAATTCGTGATAAACAATCCTATTTATCATGAATTTACCCTGGCATTTATATTTAATGGCTTCGCTTTATATTATTGCCGGATTAAATCATTTCAGAAAACCGGGAATGTACCTTAAGATCATTCCCTCGTTTTTTTCAAATCCTAAATTAATAAATATTTTAAGTGGTGGTGCCGAGGTCATCTTCGGCATACTCCTCCTGATTCCTGTTACCTCTCATTTTGGTGCATGGGGAATTATAGCTACTTTAATTGCTGTATTCCCTTCCAATCTCTATATGTATCAGAATAAAAAAGCAAGTTTTGGTTTACCCAAGTGGATTTTGTTTATACGCTTGCCCATTCAGATTGTTTTGATTTTGTGGGCATACCAATATACTTTTTAACAATCAACTATTAATTAAAACTATTTATTATGAAAAAATTATTTGCAGAGTTTTTTGGAACTTTTTGGCTGGTTTTTGGAGGTTGTGGAAGCGCAATTTTTGCAGCCGGAATTCCCGACTTAGGAATCGGATTTGCAGGTGTTGCAATGGCTTTCGGTTTAACAGTACTTACAATGGCTTATGCCGTAGGACATATTTCAGGAGGCCACTTTAATCCTGCTGTTTCTTTTGGTCTATGGGCAGGCGGCAGATTTCCTGCAAAAGACTTAATTCCTTACATAATTGCACAATGCGTTGGTGCTCTTGCGGCCGCAGGAACTTTATTCACCATTGCATCAGGAAAAGCCGGTTTTGCCATTGATAATACCAAAGCAGGAGCTTTTGCCTCTAATGGTTTTGGAGCCTTCTCCCCTGACGGATATTCCCTGCAATCTGCTTTTATCGCTGAGTTTGTACTCACATTGTTTTTCTTATTAGTAATTTTAGGAGCTACAGATAAATTTGCCAACGGAAGATTTGCCGGTGTTGCAATTGGTTTTGCTCTAACCTTAATACACCTAATCAGTATCCCAATTACCAATACTTCTGTAAATCCTGCAAGATCATTATCTCAGGCCATTTTTGTTGGTGGAGAGCCACTTTCTCAAGTCTGGCTGTTTTGGGCAGCTCCGATTCTGGGTGCTATTGTAGCAGGTTTCATTTATAAAACCTTACTGCAAAATCACGCCGAAGCTTAATCAACTCCTCTTTAACCTCAAAAATTTATCATATGGAATTTTTATATTTTTTACTTATTGGTGCAATATCAGGATGGCTTGCAGGTCAGATCTGGAAAGGTGCAGGTTTTGGATTATTAGGTAATATCGTCGTAGGGATTGTTGGCGGTATTATTGGAGGCTGGATTGCCGGTAAATTAGGTATCGGTGGTGGCGGACTTCTTTGGCAAATTATAATTGCTGTTGGAGGAGCCTGGGTCTTACTGTTCATAATCAGCTTAATCAAGAAAGCATAAATCTTTGCTTATAACTATCAAAAAGAGAAAATCAAATATACTTCTATTCGGTTTTCTCTTTTCTTTTTTCGGAAGAACTTACCTGTATTCGTCTTCTTCAACAATTTGAATCACCCTTATTTTGTATCACTCTAATATAGCCTTATGAATGATATTATTGCCTATTTCAGTACAATTCCGTCCTCCCACAGAAGCTTAATTCTGGTTGGCGGAATTACCTTTTTTTGGATGATTGAAAATACCTTTCCCCTGTTCCGGATGCACTATCGAAAATGGCAGCATGCAGGAATCAATTTTTTCCTGACTTTCACTACCATAATTGTCAATTTTGTTTTAGCTTTTATTTTAATTAAAACAGCAAACTGGACGATTGAAAACCACTTTGGACTATTGCAATGGTTACCCGCTTTACCACTTTGGCTTTACACCATCATTGGTTTGCTATTGCTGGATTTAATTGGTGCCTATACTCCTCATTATGTACAGCACAGGTTCAAATTTTTATGGCGTTTTCATCTTGTTCATCACACCGATACCTGGATTGACACTACATCCGCAAATCGGCATCACCCCGGAGAAAGCATTATCCGATTTATCTTTACAACTCTTGGGGTTTTGATCATCGGAAGTCCAATGTGGATGGTTTTTCTATACCAAACCTTGTCTGTTATTTCTACACAGTTTACGCATGCCAATATAGCATTGCCTCAAAAACTAGACACTTTACTAAGTTATTTTATGGTTTCTCCCAATATGCACAAAGTACACCATCATTACGTTCTGCCGTATACAGACAGTAATTATGGCAACATTTTTTCGGTTTGGGACCGTCTGTTTGGTACTTTCACCACTTTACCCAAAGACAAAATAATTTATGGCGTAGATACCCACATGGCCGTTGAAGAAAACAACAATTTGAAAAATCTATTAAAAATACCGTTTCAAAAATCGAGATCCGCAAAAAACAGTTAAAATCATTAAAAAAAACAGCATTCATCGAACCAACTAATTATTTTTTTTATTAATATTGATACTTAAATTGAAAATCAATCTATTAATCATTAACCTCTATTTTGAATTAATTTTCACGTGATGAAAAAGAGTAACCGCAAAGAATTGAATTGGGAACAAACTGAAAAAATTGTTTCGTTAGCCTTAGAAGAAAAAAATCCATTTGAAATCATAAAAAAGGAATTTGGATTGGCAGAAAAAGAAATTCTGGAAATCATGAAAAAGAAAATGCCCCTTGAGAAATTTGAGATGTGGAAAAAAAAGGCAATTGCAAATAAACCAAAACCAAAACCAGTTAAAATAGACGATTTTGACGAAGATTTGGATGGCAAATATTATATAAAAAACAAACTAGATTAAGATATAACTCCTGAAATCCAGGAGTTTTTTTTATTTTTAATCGAAATGTAACTTTTTTACCTTTTGTGTGTCAAATAGCGATAACCAAATATGAAGAAATGAAGAAAATAATTTACACCTTAGCGCTTGCAGTCACACTTTGGAGCTGTAAAACAGGGAGTTCCTCCAGTACAGCAAAAAACAATGTTGTAGACGTAAACATTAATCTTGTTGATGTAAAAGACGACAAAGTTCTGGTAACGGTAAACCCTCCACAAATAAAAACTGACGAAGTAATTTACAGTATCCCAAAAACGGTTCCGGGAACTTATTCTACGGATAATTACGGTAAATTTTCAGGTGATTTTAAAGCCTTTGATGCCAAAGGAAATGAATTAACTGTAAAAAGGATTGATGACAACTCCTGGTCTATTTCAGATGCAAAAAAATTAAAAAAAGTTACCTATTGGGTAGGAGATACTTTTGATACTGAAAAAGGAACGGGATTTGGAAATGATGACGTATTTTCTCCTGCCGGAACAAATATCAATGCGGGCGTTAATTTCTTAGTTAACACACACGGTTTCGTAGGTTACTTTCAGGATAAATTAGAAATTCCTTATAAAGTTACAGTAACACATCCTGAAACACTTTGGGGAGCCACTTCAATGACAGATGAAGACGCCAGCAAAACAAGTGACGTTTTTACCACTTCCCGCTATGCTGTTTTAGTCGAAAATCCGATCATGTACTCTAAACCTGATTATACGACTTTCAACGTAAATGGAATGGATATTTTAATCGCCGTTTATTCTCCAACCGGAAAGTTTACAGCCGAAAGCATTACTCCAGAAATGAAAACGATGATGACGGCACAAAAGAACTTTTTAGGCAAAGTAAATGCCAACAAAAAGTATACTGTTCTTTTGTATCTGTCAAGTATGGCTAAGGATGATGCTCACGGTTTTGGAGCATTGGAACACCCAACGGCTACAACAGTTGTTTTACCGGAATCTATGCCTAAAGAAAAGCTGGTAGAATCAATGAAAGATGTAGTTTCCCATGAATTTTTTCACATCGTAACTCCGTTAACCATTCACTCTAAAGAAATTCAGTTTTTTGACTACAATGCCCCAAAAATGTCGGAGCATTTATGGATGTACGAAGGAGTAACAGAATATTTTGCCAACCTGTTTCAAATCAATCAGGGGCTAATTAACGAAGCTGAATTTTACACCCGTATTGCTGATAAAATTGAGCAGTCTAAACGTTTAAACGATACCATGTCATTTACCGTAATGAGTAAAAATGTACTGGATCAGCCTTATAAAGATCAATACTTAAATGTATATCAAAAAGGAGCTTTGATTGGAATGTGTATTGACATCATCATTAGAGAAAAAAGCAATGGAGAAAGAGGAATCCTGGATCTAATGCACAAATTATCGAATGAATATGGTATTGAAAAACCATTTAATGATAACGAACTTTTTGCCAAAGTAACTGAATTGACTTATCCTGAGGTTGGTGAATTCTTAAACAAATATGTGGCAGGAACCACTCCTATTCCATATGACTTTTATTTAGCAAAAGTTGGTGTGGCCAAAGCTTCAGAAAAAGCTCCGGCGCCAGTTTTCATTAAAGGTCAGGCACCTTATATTGGAGTTGACAAAGCTACTAAAGCTATAAATGTTCGTTCTAATATCGATTTGAACGTGTTTTTTACTAATTTAAATCTTAAAGGAGGCGATATCATTCTTGCCGTAAACGATAAAGCGTACAATTTCGACAACATTTATGATTTGATTGGCGAAAGTGATAACTGGAAGGAAAATGATCCAATTACGATTAAAATAAAACGTGCCGGTGTTGAACAAACGATCAAAGGAACCGTAAAAGTTCCGTTTGAAGAAAAAGAGACTTTTAAAGCAACAGACGCTTCGAAAGAAAAACTAAAAAATGCATGGTTGAAAGGATAGTTCTTTTCGACTCAAACACAAAAAAAC